>NZ_NPDX01000001.1:1062500-1404553 GCF_002811945.1 Leptospira harrisiae
TTTCCAGAAAACAAGGGACATCCATCCTGGATGCTCTTCGAGACTTTACGATCCAACACGCGACTCTCGAACCGGAAGAATTAAAGAATTTCAAAACCTTTAACCACCTAATTGATTCAACACCGGAATTAAGTAATTATGCAAAATCAATGTGGATGAGGCATGAGCAATCATTGGCTTCGATTATTCAAAAAGAAGCTAAGAAAAAAATTAGTAAGATCGAAGCAGAGGCGATTGCCCATTTTTGTTTGGACTCACTTCATCGATCCTTAAAATTTGCGAACCCAAAGGTCAACATAGATTCTCTATTTTCTTTATTAAAAAATGGATGGAACGGATAATTGCAATCTTTGAGTCCGCAGAGAATCGTTAACAATCACTAAAAAATGGGCATAGATCATCTCCTTTTATAAAGGAAACCAATTACCTTTCGTTAGGATTGTTGTCACGCTACGTTGTATATTGTAAAAGATAAGTCATAAGACTTAAACCTTTAACCATTGTTAATTTGAAACCTCGCTAAGTTAGCGGGGTTTTTTTATGCCCTGAGAGGAGTGGTGTTTTGAATAAGCCATCGAATGTTTCGGGAGGTTACGGGATGAGGCTAGAAAATTCGATCAATGATTCGATTTTCGTTTTTCAAAATAAATGGAGACGGTTGTAATAATACATGTAGTGGTTCTTGATAACTGAGCAAAGATTTCAAAAAACTTTGAGTAGGAATTAAGAACTTCTCCATTTCCTTTTCATTGAAATTCACCTCACTGAAAAATGGAGTGGATCATGTGAGAGTAAGACTTTTCTTTAAAAATTTGGTAATTCATAATTTTAAATTCTTTGAATTCCTTACTATTTTTCAAACAATTCGAGGTTTCGCATTGAAACGCTAAATGGCTTTGTATGGGAGAAAAGATTTATTTTAAAATTATAGAATAAGGAAAAATACCTACAAATACCGAACCTTAAAAATCTAGTATTAAAAGGTTCGACTTATCTGTAGTTGTAACCTTGGCAGAGTTATTTGTTGAGAAGTTCTTTTAAGTGGTCTTCATATTCTAGAATATGTGGTTTATATACTTTTACCTTTAACGGATCAGGGATCCCTGCCTTTTGTAAATCAAATTTACCTTGGTCTTCATTTCCCCACCAAGCACCAAAATGTTCGTATCGGTCTGAGTATGTTTGATTATCTACTAACTTCAGTTTGTTATCGTATAATAAGAATTTAGTTTCTGTTGGAATACTATTCCAACATGGGAATGTGCCAATTGATAGGATACAAAGATGGGCAGTGATCAGAGTACGACCCACATTTCCCATACTTTCGTCAAATGCGGGACCGTGGATCGCAATTAAATAATAATCTACGTCTCTCTTTTTTAGGGCAAAGGTAGTTTTTTCATCTACCTTTTTAATTTCGATCATTTTTGAGATTTCTTGAAGTCCCGATAATTTCACTCTTTCTAAATAAGTCATCGCAACGTCTTTAGAAGCTTCTGGAGATACACTGGAATCGATGCCTGAACTTGGTATCATATCAATGGGTTTCCCAATTGTCATGACAGAAACAGTTGGATGATTATAATCTAATGTAGCAGTTGTTGTCCGAGTCCTACCAGAAGTGAACGTGGAGTATTGATAGGGGAAAAAACCAACTAATGCAATTTTAACTTTAGGATTAAACTCAATGTTTTTTTGAGAATAATCGCGAACGAGAACGATATTTTTACAAGATAAAAAAGTAAAAAAAACAATTAAACTAACGAAACTAATACGTAACATAAAAATCTCCCGCTATATTCATTGTAATTTTCACAAGAAAGTCAATGTTTTTTTGGCAAAGTTTACAAACTTGAATTGTAGAATATTACAAAAATAGTAATTTAAAAAAATCAAATTTGAAAACAAAACTGAACAATCTTTTCTTATTTTGCACGAAGTTCGAATAACACCCGTTCGGAAGAATCAAGTTCATAACGAGTAGAACCAGCCGTAGCATTTACAATCCGTGACGCAGGAATATTTTTTTCTCTTAAGATTTGGAATATTGCGAAGGAACGATTGATCCCGAACTGTTCTTGTAAGGGATCATCCTCTTCTGCGCCGGGAAATGGTGCCACATAGTTGATGATCACAATTTCATATTCAGGGTATTCAATGGCAAAACTACGAGCAAGGGCATCCAATTTTGCACGGCCTTCCACATGAATCCGAGTTGATTTTGGCTCAAAAATTTCACTAGCCAGTAAGGAAAAGGTTTTGATGCGAGGAGGTGGTTCTGCTAGTTGCGTTTTATCCAAAGTTTGGACAACTGTAGATCCGCTCGGTTCTTCATGGGAAGAACCGATAGAAAATTGTTTTCCAAAGCCTAAGCTGACAAAATTCTCTTCAAAATTACCACGGTTACGAAATGTATTTACTTGGGCTTTATAATCTACAATGTAAGTATTAGTAGTTAACGCTTCTAAAAAAAGGAAATACGATGCAAAATGGAAACGTAGACCTAGGCCAGCAAAGAAACGTTGTACATTCCCACCTGACTGACGTTCGTTTCCAATTCCTCCACCAAAACGGATATAGGGATCGAAAACAGAATTTGGTAAAAAATGAATTCCAAAATCCAAATTTCCGGTTGTGATCGAAGATATTCTTTGGTCTTTTCGAATTAAAAATGAAAGTAATTCAGCTGAAGAGAGACTATCGTTATAGGAATTTGAGGGATATTGGCGTTGCAATTGGTTTGCCGCTAAAAGTACAAAAGTAGGTTCTAACTGTCGTAGGTTTGACGCTTCAATCGACTGATAAACCCCGGTTAGTCCTACGGATAGAAATTTAAAGAGTGCATATTGTATTCCCACTTCTCCTAAATGGCTGTTCAATTGGACTTGGTCCGAATTGAATTCATTAAGAGCATAAAAATAAAAGTTCCTTGCTTCAGGGCTAAGACTATCGCGGAGAAATAAATATGATGGGAAATTATATGTTTCCGTATAACGTTCCAAACTTCCACTAGACATTCCCAGGCCATACGATCCAGAACCAAATAACATGAGATTGCCTTTTTGAAATCCTTCCGCAGATAGAAATTGAGGAATCAAAAATAAAAAAATCCACTTACATTTCCACATGGGGTAATCCTTTGAAAATCGTAGGGTTTACTCAACTTATTTTTTTATATGAGGAAAAAATTGAACAATAGATTCGCAAGTTTGATCCTGAAATATGATTCATATAGATCGATTATTTTGTAGTAAAGATTGTGACTCTTAAAAGAGTATTTTGCTAAAAGCCTTGTAATGCGTATTAGATGCACCGAATTGGGCAATGTTTCAAAATGGAGGTCTTAATTTCGAATGGGATGTTAGGTTGTCGCAGAGGAGAATCCTCTTGATTGTCGACAATCAATTGGCGAAGTTGATCTCGCCTGATTTTTATAGTTAAGCCAGCCATTTGATCCTTATATTCGATTTGGGGCAGGGGCTGGCTCTGAACTTTTGTATGGCGGATATACGAATTGCGCTTTTGGATCAGTGTTGGATCTAAAAATGAAAATCTACCAAACGAGGAAGTCCCAAAAGGATGATCGAACTTCTTAAGAAAGTTGAGTGACCAAAGTTTTGAATTCCAAGAATACCTCTGTTCTTTTTCGAATTGAAGAGAGCCGTTCTTGATCTGTTTTCATGGATTCTCAAAAGCTTACTGCTACGAATGCTCCTATGACAAATTTACCACTCCTAGATTGAAAGCAGAATTTTCAGGCCTTGTCCGTTTTTCCCCGCGTCCAGTAATACTGCAGAACACCGATAAATGCAAAGAAACCGCAGACAAAAATTCCCGTGGTAGAAAAGATCCCAACGATATCCTTTGCACTAAAAACATCGATTGGGTCTTTGCCTAGTTGCGAAAGTAATGGATTTACGATTCCAGCCCAAAGTACAAACACGAACATAAATGCAGCGCCACGCCCTGCCCAACGACGAATGATTGCAGGATCGCCTGGTTCGATTTTTCCTCGAGAGATGATATAGTCGACTAACAGGCCTAAAGTTATGCCAAGAAATAACCCTTGGATCAATCCCAATATTCCAGAAGTAGTGAACAAGGAAATAAATGATAACAAAATCAGAAAGAGGAAAACGAGTATGATTGTCAGAAGGAATGGCCCTCCCACTCTCGCTGCAGGCAACGAACCTGATCCAAGTTCTATCGAAGAAAAGGCACTGGCAAATCCGCCAAGCCCGGCTATGACTTCTGCTCCCAACGAAAAGAGAACACTAAGAATCAGTACTAATATCCAGAGTTTCCTGCGCATTCGCTGATTTCATAGTATGGAAATTTTCTCGCAAGCACTTTGTAAATACTAATAAGATCGATCCCTAAATCGTTTAATCGATTTGCAGAATTTAAATATTGTGTTAAGATTCTCCGATACCATTTATGAACTGGCAGAAAATATGAAAAAAATTATTAACTCATTATTCGCAGCGTTACTTTTTGCAAGTTTATCGCTTCGTAGTGAAACGATTCAACTTATGTCCGGAGAAAAATGGGAAGGTAAAATTTTAGCCCAAGATAAGGATTCCGTAACTGTCAAACTCTCTGATGGAAACACGAAAGTATTTCCGAAGTCGGTGATTCGAAAAGTTTCCTTTGGTAGGAATACAGAATCCACTACTCTTAAAAAAGAACCTCAGATTTCTGATAAAGAAAAGAAAATCCAAGAGGATAAAGAACTAGCAGAAAAACAAAAACTGGAAGAGGAAAAGCTCAAAGCCAAGGAAGAAAAACAAAAAAATAGAGAGGAGCAACTTTCCAATACGAAACGACATTATCTGGAAGGTTCCTTTGGAATCGGAAGCGGTGAAAGTCAATCAGAGCTCCGACCTTTCTATCAGAGCATTCAGTATGCAGGACTCCTATTTAGTAGCAGTGGTCAAGCCGAGTTACAAACCACTCCTTATAAAAATAAAAATCACAGCGGAACTACTCGTTTGTTTTATGCCTGGAACCGGTTTACTGTCGAGATTCGAGGGACGGAAGCAAAGGGAAATTTCGATGTAAGTGGCATCCAGACGCTTTCTTACGGAACTGGGAGCAGCTCATCCTCCACTCCTGATAAAACTGCAAATATCTTACTTGGAAACGGCGAAAATAAGTTTCAAAAAGTTTCAACTAGAGTTGGATTTACTCCTTATCCACATCCGGTTTTCGATCTTCAAATTTTGGGAGGGGTGGAAAGAATTTGGACAAAGACCACACAAGAAGTGGATAGTGTCGGAGGCTTGACCGCCACCGGAATGAATCCCAACCGAGTGAGTTACCGGGAAACGAGTCATCCTTTAAAAGGTTATAGTATTGGAATCGGATACGAATGGAAATTTTGGGATCGGTTTACTTTACAAGGACAGATTTTACATTTGGATATGCAGGGACCTTCTTCCTTTCGAAGCAATGAGTTTCGTTTAGAAACTACTTTTTTTAAACTCAATCAATTCGGTTTGGACTACCAATGGAAATCCACGGGGACCGAAGTGAATGTGAAGTTATCTACTAAAATCAAAGGTGACCTAAGTTTATTCGTGGAAGCAAGTAACATGACCTTGAATAACAAATTGCAGTCGGGTTATATCACGGAAAATGAAAGTGGGGGAAATTCGGATCCGTCTCAAATCTTAGCAAAAGTATTTGCACCTCAGATTTTAATTCCTATCTTATTAGATTCGAAGACTGTACTCACTTACGTTCAAGTAGGTGCAAACTATCGTTTTAATTTTTAAACCGATAAGGAATCTTTAAAATACCCTCTTTTCAATTTTAATAGAGAATATAACCGCCTTCTTCCTGTTAATTGAAAGAGGTTTCCTTCTCCGATTCCCATTTTTCCCCTGATCTCAAAATTTCTTCTGCGAGCATTGCAAGTCCAGGTCCTGATTTTTTACGATAACAGAGATAGAATTTTCTTTCTACGTTCCAGTCTTCAAAGTTAATTTTTTTAAGTTTGGAACTAATGGAATATTCTGATAAAAATCCAATTCCTAGTCCCGCTTCCAATGATTTGATTACAGATTCTACACTTCTTAGTTCCATCGCAATCTTAGGTCCAAATTCTTTTGAAAAAGATTTGATCTTCTTTTCTACTGCTTTTCTAAGAGCGGAACCTGGATGGTAGAATACAAAGGCCTGTTTTTTTAAATCCTCGATTCTAATTTTCTTTTTCAGAAAAATGGGATGGTCTTTTACTGCGACTGGAAAGATTTTATCTGATAAAAATTCTAGAACATTCAAACTAGGCTCAGATATGGGTCCCGTCAAAATCCCAATGTCTACCTCTCCCTTTAATACTGCATCCTTCGTCTCTTTTGCATCTCCTTCTCTGACGGAGAGAGAAAGTCCTGGTTTTTTTTTCAGGATTTCCTTTAAGATTTGGGGTAAGATCCAAGCAGAAACTGTACCTCCTGCTGAAATAGAAAAGTTCCCCTTTAGTTCATTTTCTTTAGAGAAGCCGTTTTGTATTTCTTCCCATAACTCTTTCATTCGAAGCGAATACTGATAGAATCTTTCGCCTTCATGAGTGAGTCGAACCGACCTTCCTCCTCGTTCTAAAACGGTGACACCCAATTCCTTTTCCAAAAGAAATATCTGTCTAGAGAGTGCGGGTTGAGTGAGTCCGAGTCGTGATGCTGCCTTTTGGAATGTGCCTGAATCGGAGATTTCCAGAAAATAAATGATCTGTCTGAATTCCATACATACTTATAAGTTTTAGTTATATATTTTATAAAACCAATTTATTTGCATTATAGCAGAAATTTTGATATCGTATTTACCAAGAGGGAAATATGGGACAAACTCTATACGACAAAATTTGGGAAAACCACCAGATCTTAGAAAATTCAGATTCGGAATCGATTTTATATGTGGACCGACATATCCTACATGAAGTGACTTCTGCCCAAGCATTCGAAGGATTAAGAACTAAAAACAGAAATGTCAGAAGAAAGGATCTCACTTTTGGAGTGGTGGATCATAATGTTTCTACAAGAGATCGTAAAAACAGAGATGCAGCAGGTCCAATCTCCCGATTGCAAATTGATACTATGGAGAAAAACTGCAATGATTTCGGAATTCATTTGTTTGGACCTGAAGATCCTGAACAAGGAATTGTACATGTAGTTGGTCCTGAGTTAGGATTTACGATTCCTGGGTCTGTGATCGTATGTGGCGATTCGCATACTGCCACTCACGGAGCCTTTGGTGCGTTAGCTTTTGGGATTGGAACAAGTGAAGTGGAACATGTTCTTGCAACACAAACTCTCAAACAAGCCAAAACAAAATCTATGTTAGTTCATTTTGTTGGTATACCTGGATATGGAATCACTGCTAAAGATATCGTTCTTGGGCTTATCGCAAAGATTGGAACTTCAGGCGGAAGAGGTTACACAATGGAATATTCAGGAGAATGGATTCGTTCTCTTTCTATGGAAGGCCGAATGACTCTTTGTAATATGAGTATCGAAGCAGGCGCAAGGGCAAGTCTTGTCGCACCAGACCAAATCACATTTGATTATTTGAAAGATAGAAAACTGATTCCAAAAGGAAAAAGTTTTGAAGAGGCAGTCGAATTTTGGAAAACATTCTACACTGATACAGATGCTCATTTTGATGCGATGATTGAATTGGATATTTCTAAAATTGAACCTCAGGTCACTTGGGGAACAAATCCCTCTCAGTCTTTATCCATCGAAGGAGTGATCCCAAATCCGGATGATATCCAAGAGAAAAAAGAAAGAGAAACAACAAAGAGTGCCTTGGAGTATATGGATTTAAAACCCGGAACTCCTATTGCCGAGATTAACATCGATAAGGTGTTCATTGGCTCTTGTACCAACTCAAGGATTGAAGATTTACGGTCTGCTGCAGAAGTGGCTAGAGGAAAAAAAGTACATCCAAAAGTGCAAGCATTGGTAGTGCCTGGCTCTGGCAGAGTCAAACGCCAGGCAGAAAGAGAAGGATTGGACCAAATATTTTTAGAGGCAGGATTTGAATGGAGGGAGCCTGGTTGTTCGCTTTGCCTTGCGATGAACGACGACATTTTAAAACCGGGGGAAAGATGTGCGTCTACTTCTAACCGTAACTTCGAAGGAAGACAAGGTAGAGGAGGAAGGACTCATTTGGTAAGTCCTTCTATGGCGGTGGCTGCGGCAGTGACTGGAAAATTTACAGATGTGAGGAAATTAGTATGAGCACAAGAAATTGGACAATCCATACGGGAGTGGTTGTATCCATCCCACGAGAAGATATTGATACGGACCAAATACTACCTAAACAATTCATGAAATTAATCGATAAAAAAGGATTCGGTAAACATTTGTTTTACGATTGGAGGTATTTGGATTTAGAAGGAAAAATTCCCAATCCAAAATTTATTTTGAATCAGGATGGATTTAAGAATGCCAGTGTCCTTATTGCTGGAAAAAATTTTGGCTGTGGTTCGAGTCGGGAGCATGCACCGTGGGCACTTGCTGATTTTGGATTCAGAGCAATATTGGCTCCTTCTTTTGCTGATATATTCTCCATTAATTCTGCGAAAAATGGAATTGCACTCATTCGTTTGAAAGAAGAAGAGATTCAATATTTGAATGAATGGGTTTCTAAAAATTCGGGAACACTCATTCGGATCAATTTGGAAACGTTGGAAGTGCAAGTGGGGGATCAAACATTCAATTTCGATTTGGATTCTGCTTCTATCAATCGGATTAGAAACGGTTGGGATGATATTGATATTACTCTAAAAAATTCAAAAGAGATCTTGGAATTCGAACGGAAACGAAACGTTGAAAAACCATTTTTAGAAGTGTATTGGTAAACATCTTATAAAAATTTTTCTGTCGGAAAACCGTGATATAAAATCGAGTTAGTTTGGTAGTTATGATCTTGCGAGAGGGATAGAAAGGGCGCATAGCGGTCGCTTAGAGACCGAAGCCCTGGATAGCCCGGCCCCATTGAAACTACTTTGTTTCATGACAAAAAATGAATTTTAATTTATGATTCAGAGTTTGGGGACTCGCCCCGAAGAAGTTGCTATGAATTGCAAAGTGACGACATCTTCAGAACTAACTCGTGCAGAGTTTGAAGTCACAGAATGTTTTCTGCGCTGCAAATTCTAAAAGGAGATGCGACATAATCCGTGCGCAAGTTGACAACCCCCCACCCGAGTTAGGGTGGCGGGGAGTGGTTCGTGGGCTTTTGCAATTCCCTCTCTAACACAAGTTCTCAGTTTATGCAATTTTGATTCCAAAAACTAAGTTTTTATTCTTAAACTTTTCACCTTTTCACAAAATAGGATTCATTCAGATTTCAGGTCTGCGAGGACAGTTTGTAATGTATTTAGACCCCAATGCTCAATATATTTACCATCTTGCAAACGTACAATATCAATAACATCAATTCTAATCCTTTTGTGCGTTGGGGCAATGCCCATAAGTACACCTTCGTGAGTACCTGTAATTGCCTTGCGAGTAGTCACCTTATCTCCTTCTGCTACTTGATCAAAAATCTCGACTGCTAAATCAGGAAAGGCTGGTTTTAAAACGGCATGGAATGTATTCCACATTGCATTCGAATCATTCGCAGTTGCTGGGGCAGATCTGTTGATAAAATTTACATGCATTAGCTCTCTAAAGATCGCCTCATTGCAGTTCTGAATCACTTCTTTGTTGAATCGTTTAACGGTGTCTTTATTTTTTTCTAAAACATTCATAATGGTTTTCTGTAATTTGCTGGAATGGACGCAATCAAAATTACTATTTGTGGGTTAAATTAGAGTGGAAGGGTCTGCTTGGAAGCGATAAGAATCAAGCTAACTGATTCGGAACGTCTTATGGTTTGTCGGAGTTGCATACTCGTGAAAAAGGTCTGCCAGGTATTCGCACAAATCTGACTCTTCAAGGTTTTCCGGAATGATAAAATCGGCTTTTCTTTTTTTTCCTTCATTTCCAACATAAAAAGCCTCCCAGGAATGGGGTTTTCCTGATATGCATATTATGATATTGTAAATTTTGAAATGGTATTCCTGCACTGTGCTCTCACTCTATGAAGGGTCAATGGGAAGAATTTACGGGTTCAAGTGTCTTAGTCTACACAATTAAGGAGTGAGCGGTGTTTCTTTCAAAATTCTCATTCATCGATTGAAAAAGCGGAAATTTTTGTAATTTAGCATATCCTTAAGAATTGGACCTTAATTGCAAAACCGTGCGTTTTTTTAATTTACCATTTTACTTAGAATTTGTTCGAATTCTCGAACAGCACTGTCCATTTTTGCAATCTTCGATTGATATAGAGACAGGAGATTTGTATGACCAAAGAAAAAGAAATGCGACAAAAAACCAGGCCGAGCTTGAGGTTTAGGAGATTAGGATACTTACTTGTGACGGTCATCCTATTGCTCCTCTTAACTTTTGCATTCGGAATTTGGTCGGCGAGCCATCAGATTTTGTTTCCAGAATGGAAAGGGATCACAAAGGATTTTTCGGACTGTAATTCGGAAGGTGAAAAGATTTGGGGGAAGTTTTGTGGAAATATTCGACTAACAAAGAGTTACCGATTTCAAGAAGTTTCAATTCCATCTTTAAATGGGTATGATTTGCCTGGATGGTTGGTGCCTGCCCATGATAACGGTATCTTAGTTCAAAAAGGTGTGATCCTTCTGGTTCATGGCGGAGGGGCAGATCGGCGAGAACTCACTCGATTTTTACCCTTTTATTTAAGCCAAGGATTTGACGTTCTTAGTTTTGATTTATCTTGCCACGGTGAGGCACCTTGTCGAATCCCTGGATTAAGTTTTGGAAATCGTGAATCTCGAGATGTTTTATCTGCATACTTATATCTTTCACAAAAATACAATCATATTCTAATGATGGGTTCTTCGGTAGGGGCATCTTCCATATTAATTTCGCTTCCATTTTTAGAAAGAGTAAAGGGAGTTATTTTGGAAAATCCTATGTTAAGTTTCAATCGCTTGATTTTAGATGCACCCGAGTCCGCTGCTTTACCGAGTTGGATGGTTCGAACATTAATTGAACTTGTCACGAGTCGAGGAAAATTCGATACATTACTCAGTCCTGAAAATTCTTTACCTTTAGCTAGGAACGTGCCTCTATTGATCATTCATAGCAGAAAAGATTCGGTTGTGCCCTACCAACATTCGATCTCACTGGCAAAACTTTATTCAGGACCTGTCCAAGTTTGGTTTCCCGATTTGGGATCTCATGGATCTGTATGGGAAGCAAACCAATTAGAATATGAAACAATAGTTAGGGAATTTCTTCGAAGAAATATGAATGGGAAAAAGGTGAGGTAAAAAATGGAAGAATACTTAATTTTAATGCGTTTAGACATACTCACAAAAGAAGCTCAACCATCTCCCGAACAATTGCAAATCTACATGCAACAGTACCAAGAATGGGTAAATAGTATCGTTTCCCAAAAGAAGTTCAAGTCAGGAACTGCTTTGTCTACAGAGGGACGAGTTATTCAATCAGATCATATCATAACGGATGGTCCTTATGTTGAAATAAAAGAGTCTCTCGCTGGTTTTATTACCATTTTTGCAAATGATTTTGATGATGCAGCTAAAATTGCCCAAGATTGTCCAATCTTAATGGGAGCAGGGAATAGTGTAGAGGTTCGTAAGGTAATGGGCCTCCATAAGGAAGATTGATTCGAAAAAAGTATATTCTATATAATTTATGAATCAAACAGATCTTTTACCACATTTATTTAGAACGGAATATTCTAAAATCATATCTGTTCTTTGTAAACAATTTGGATTTTATCAGATAGAAGTAGCGGAGGACATCGCAAGCGAAACTTTTTTGACTGCATCTCAAGTATGGGGACTCAATGGAATCCCAGAGAACCCCGCTGCTTGGTTGTATGCAGTCGCCAAGAATAAAGCTAAAAATCTGATCCATAGAGATGTTATTTTACAAAAAAAGATTCTTCCTCTTTACAAGCGAGAGAGTTTGGTATCCGATCCAGAGTTAGATCTTTCGGAGGAAAATATTCGAGACAGCCAATTGCGGATGATTTTTGCAATTGCCCATCCATCTATTCCTGTAGAGTCACAAATTGCTTTATCTCTGCGCATTCTCTGTGGATTTGGAATCGACGAGATAGCGAGGGCATTTCTATCGAATCGAGAGACAATTAACAAGAGGTTAATTCGCGCAAAAAATAAACTCCGAACAAACAATCTTACATTAGAGTTCCCTAATCCTGATGAATTGGCGCCGAGGCTTTCTTCGGTGCTTAGGACCATTTATTTATTGTTTAATGAGGGTTATTGTTCGTTGGTCCAAGACAGTATCATTCGTAAGGAATTGTGCCTAGATGCTATCCGGCTCTGTTCTATTTTATTGGAAGATAAAAATACAAATACTGCGGAAGTGAATGCACTTCTTTCCCTTCTTTGTTTCCATATATCTAGATTTGAAGCTAGGTTAGGCGAAGAAGGTGAAATTATTCTTTATGGAGAGCAGAATCGGACACTTTGGAACAAAGAATTTATTAAAAAGGGCGAGTATTTTTTTTTCCAGTCAAATCAGAAATCCAAAATTTCCAAATACCATTTAGAGGCAGCCATTGCTTATTGGCATACTCGCCCTGAAGAAACAGAAAAAAAATGGGATTCTATTTTTCAACTTTATACGGGCTTATTGGAACTCGAACCCTCACCCTCACTCTTATTAAATAAGGTTTATGCGTTATTTAAGCTGAAGGGAAGGATGGCGGCACTAGGGGAACTAAATGGTTTAGAACTAAAACCCAATCAATTTTATTTTTCCCTTTTGGGTGAATTGTACTGCGAACAAGAACCTGATGTTGCACGTACATACTTTCATAAAGCAATCGAATTAGCCAAAAACGAAAGAGATAAATTGGCTATCAGAAAACGATTGGCCCAAATTCAAATTTAAAATTGTTATCGTTTGATAAAATTTAGTGTTACTTTTCGATTCAGAATTTTACTTCAAAAATTCAATGGAAAGAAGAGTGACATCATCCTCAAATGTATCAGAGCTTTGGTGTTCTCTTGCCATATTTATTAAAACTTCGAGAGAGGATTTTTCTTTCCAGAGTTCTTTTTGTTTTGTCCATTTGATGAATCCAGAATCTCGAAATAGAGTTTGGTCAAATGAACGAACATCAAAAATTCCATCGGAGAATAAAAATAGTCTATCACCTGGTAAATAATTGACTGCGGTATTTTCGCCTTCCCAGTTTGGTAGGATTGCTAGTGGTTTTCCTTTCCCAAACATTGGCGAAAGACCCTCTTTCGTACCAAAATAAATATCTTCATGACCTGCCTTTGACCAAGTAAACTGATTTTGTTTGGAATCCAAAACGACTGCCACTGCTGTCACAAATAGTCCGGCCGTATTTCCATATAAATAAGAATTTAAAAATGCCAAACAAGCAGCGGGGTTTTCTTTTGGAGTTTCTGGAAGATGTAGTACGAAATGTACCATCGCCGAAACCATTCCAGCAGCAAAACCATGTCCAGAAACATCAGCCAAACATAAGAATGTTTTTCCTTCACCTAATGATTGTACAATATAGTAATCACCTGCAATTCCATCACTTGGTAAAAATTTTAATTCGGCAGAAAGTAATGTTTTATCGTAATTTAACTCAGGCAAAAGTTTTTTTTGGATTCGCACTCCGCGTGATAATTCTTCTCGTAAATAATATTCTTTTTCCTTTAAACGTAAGGCATTTCGGATCACGCTGAAAAGTTCTGATTCTAAAAATGGCTTTGAAAGGTAAATATCTGCACCTTCCCCATGGACTTCTTTTCTGGTTGTTTCATCCGCTTTGGCAGTCAGTAAAATGATTGGAAGGGAGTGGAGGTGTTCTTTTTTTCTAACTTCACGAATGAGGTCTAAGCCACTCAATTTAGGCATCATGAGATCGGTAATAACTAAATCGGGAGATTCAGAAAACACTGCATTGAGCCCTGCCAAACCATCCTCAGCAATTAAAACATGAAATCCCATTCGTGTTAAAATCGATCCTAAATAAGATCTTAAATCGGGATTATCTTCAACTACCAACAGTTTGGTGGATTTTCTGACTTCAATTTTCTCTAAAAATATGGAAGGTCGAGTAACTTCTTCTGGAATGTATTCATGTTGTTTTGGGTAATAGCGATAAACTTCAGTTATGTTTTCTTTGGGAACATTTTGAGAAAGAGGCAATGTGAAGTAAAAATGTGAACCTTTTCCTTGTTCACTTTCTACACCTACCTTTCCTCCATGGAGTTCTACTAATTCCTTTACCAAAGCAAGACCCAAACCTGTACCTTCTTGTTCCCTTGTGAGAGACGCTTCACTGATACCAAATCGAGAAAACAATCTTCGGATTTGACTTTCTGCAATTCCGGTTCCTGTGTCTCGAACAGAAACGACTGCTTCGTTATCTTTTTTTTGTAATTCTAACTGAATTTTACCACCTTCATCAGTAAATTTAATTGAGTTTGAAAGATAATTGAAAATACATTTATCGATTTGTTCTGGATCAGCATCAACATAGATGATTTCATCACATAACAATAGTTCAAAGTTTATGTTTTTTCTTTTTACATAAGCAGTGAAATTTTCGGATACTTGCGTTAAAAATTCACCTAACAGAACTGTGGACTTTCGAAGTTCCATCCTACCAGACGTAATTTTTTGTAAATCAAGAAGTTGGTTCACTAAACGAGTGAGTCGCCTTGCCTGGTTTACTACAACCTTGACCTCTGTTGGTGAAAGCCCTTCCGAACGTTGGAGGGCAGATTCAGAAGGCCCTGAAATTAAAGTGAGGGGAGTTCGCAACTCATGGGATATGTTTTGGAAAAATGCAGTTTGTGCTTTGTTTTCTCTTTCCAAAGAATCTTCTGCGATGTTTGCCGATAAAGTGAAGTAATAAGCAAATCCAGCGTGAAACAAAGTTGAAAAAATGATGTTAGATACATTGATTAGGGCAAGGAAATTGGAAGTCCAATAATAGACCGGTGGATAGGACATTGAATAATAATATGTGGAAGCAAAAAGTAAACATCCAAGAACAATGCTACCAAACTTTAGAAAGTTTTTTCCAGGAGGGAGGAGAAAAATTCCCGTTGCAAAAAGCATCATGTAATATTGATATCCTGCCCCCCATCCAAAAAAGTACGTCGCAGCCAAAGCGTGTAGAAACACTTCTGAAAAACATAAATACAGTGAAGTGAATAGGAATTTTTTACGATTGATCCAGATTGTAAATGCAAACCAAATTACACTGCCCACATTGAAGACTGCCATTTCTACTGCACCAACCAACGAAAAGAAAAAAATAAATGCAAAGTGGATGAGACCTGCTAATACATAAATCGAATTGGTTGCCACATAGTACCTTTGGTAACGCAGTTCTACGTTAGCTGGCGATTGAAACAGGGAACGAACAAAGGTTAAAAATTGGGCCATTCGTTGGCAAATAAATCAGAGACCAGGAGATAAGTCAAGAAAAGCTTGGTAGTTTCAATTTCAGTAATGATCGCGCAAAAACAAAGAATCATAATTCGAGTGACTTTGAAATGAGAGCCTTATATTTTGGGTTTCTTACCTTACGGAGGCTCTATGTTGCGGTTTCTTTTGCAAATTGGATCTATTATTTTTTGTATTGCGAATCTTTTTTGTCAGGTAACTTCGCATAAAGTAAAATCCTTCCTACCTAATCAAACGAGCCCAATTCTTCCTCTTTCTTCCCAACCAAAAAATTGGGTGGAATTAAAAGTTGTTAAAGTCGCAGATTGGGAGGCCTCTCTTGCTGGCCTTTTGGACCTAGAGGATCCAAAAACAAAAGCGGCTGGTTTAAAGGACCGTTTGGAGCCGATTTCTATTTATTTTTATGTCGTGAAACATCCTGTGTACGGAACATTTTTAATTGATTCGGGTATTGGAGAAAATTTTGCAAAAGGGCCGAGAGGTGCTTACGTAAGTTCCATTGTAGAATCTCAAATGCATATGAACCGAATGAAAGTCTATGAAACAACCAATGCTTATATAACCAAAAATAAAATCGATGTAAAGGGTGTATTTTATACTCATTTGCATTTAGACCATGTGTTGGGTGCCTATGAAATGGATCGATCGGTTCCTTTTTATGTAGGGTCTGGGGAAGTCACAACTCACCAATTTATTAATTTATTTGTCCAAGGGTCCACGGATCGGTTGTTAGGTGACAATCCAAATCTTTTTCAATTAGAATTAAATAAAAACGAAAACACGACAGTGGATTTTTTCGGAGACCAAAGTTTTTATATAATTACAGTTCCTGGCCACACTCCCGGAAGTTTGGCTTTTTACATTCCGACAAAAGATGGTTCTCATTTAATCCTTGGTGATTCCTGCCATACACAGTGGGGTTGGAAGGAATCTGTTGTACCAGGTTCATTTACTACAGATGCAAAACTCAATCGCAAAAGTTTAGAATATTTGAAAAGAATAGCGGAGACAAATAAACCAAAGTTTGTGTATCCAGGCCATCAGGAAAGAATTGTAAATTCGAATTAAAAATTCAAGTCGCTCCGAATCAAAAGTGATCCACTAATTCGAATTATACTGTAATTTCTTTATCGAAAATAAAGAATATTAAACTTTTACTTTACATTTGATTTGAATTCTATCAAACTTTGTCAGAAATGTTTCGCCTCTGGATAAGTTTGACTTATTTTTTGATTGTTGCTCCTCTTTTTTCGGCGCCTTCGCAATCGAGATTTACCACTATCTTGAAAAGTGGGGCGGGTGAGTATCCATTAGGTTTTCATATGGAAATTCTTACCTTGAATCCAAATGAAAATTTAACATTCGACGATGTAAAAAAGTCGGAACAGTTTAATGAAAGTAAATCCCTGTCTCCTAATTTTGGTTTCACTAAAAATATCTATTGGGTCCGTTTTGAACTTCAAAATGAATCTAACGAACGAGATTGGTACATTCATGTCTCTTATCCTTTATTAGATAAAATTAACTTTTATGAACAAAAAGATAAAGTTTGGAAACAAATTGTAACGGGGGATTCTTATGTATTTTCTCAAAGACCCTTGGAAGAAAAAAGTTTTATATTCCCAATCAAACTTTATTCTAAAAAACACAATACTTATTATTTTCGCTTTGAAAGTGAAGGAACTGTCCAATTTCCCATTACAGTATATTCACATGAACGTTTTTTAAAAATTAAAGAAAAAGAGAATTTATCGTTAGGGATTTATTATGGAATATTATTTGTTCTCGTAATTTATAATTTAATTCTTTTGTTTATGCTGAGGGACTTTGGTTATCTATATTATCTTTTATATATTAGTTTGTATGGTTTATCGCAATCTGTTTTAAATGGTTTGGCCTTCCAAATTTTTTGGCCAAACTTCCCTTATTGGGCAAATGTTAGTTTGCCCTTTGTTGGAGGTTGTTCTTTATTTTGGGGACTTCAGTTTACCCGAAGTTTTTTAAATACAAAAAGAAATACACCTACTTGGGATAAAATCATTTTTGTTTTAATGGGATTAATGTTGTTTTTGATGTTATCATCTTTTGTATTTTCGTATTATGTGAATATCTATTTATTAGCATCTTTGGTCATGTTGTTTGCCGTATCGGTTTTTCTTGTCGCTGTTGTTTGTTGGGACAAAGGTTATAAACCTGCTAGGTATTTTCTCATTGCTTGGGTGGCACTTTTGTTTGGTGTCGGAATTTATTCTCTCAAAGGGTTCGGGGTTTTACCTGCTAATATTGTAACAGAATATGGATTGCAGGCAGGTTCAGCAATCGAGATGTGTTTGTTGTCTTTGGGGCTCGCCTATAAAATTAAACTCGCAAATTCTGAAAAAAATAAGGCTGAAAGGCGAATGGTTACTTATAAGGCAAAACTACAAGATGCAAAACTTGTATCTTCGCGGTTGGAAGTCGAACTATTAAAAAACAATATTCACCCACATTTTTTGCTTAATTCAATCAATGCTACCATCATTTGGTTAGATGAAGATCCAGAAACAGCAAAGCAATTGTTAACCGCACTTTCTGATGAATTAAGGGCTATTTTAAAGTTAACAAATAAAAAAACAATATCGATAAACGAAGAAGTTGGTATCTGCAAACGATATTTGGAAATAATGAGCCTTCGAAAAGAATCAAAATTTGAATTTAAAACGGAAGGTGTGAGTTCTAAAGATGTAATCCCGCCAATTGTTTTATTAACTTTGGTTGAAAACGGAGTAACTCATGGATACCAAGGAAAAAACTCCGGAACTTTTACTTTAAAGAAAAAGAAAGATAAAAATAAAACCAAATACATTTTATTCAATGATGGACTACCTACAACGAAATCCGATTCCTTAGGAACAGGAATTAAATATATAAAATCCAGACTGCAGGAAGCTTTTCCGAATAAATGGGATTTTAGTTCCAAAGTGGTTTCTGGAGGTTGGGAGAATACCATTACTTTAATGGAATGAAATATGCCATTGGCACTTGATAAGTGCCGTTGGCTCCAGTTCTTTTGATTTTTTTTGTGCTTTCATTATCCTACCACAAAGGATAAAAAGATGAATACAAAAATAATAACAATCACCTCTCTTCTGTTTGTTGCAAATGTAAGTTTTGCAGACTCTGTTAATAAAAAAGAGGAAAAACCTTTAGTCACACAAGTCCCGGAGGAAACAACAAATACCAATATCGATTTAGAAAAATACTATGCGAAACTGAAATATCCGCCAGGCTTTTATGAAGGTGCTTTCTTAGTTAGTTTTATGGGAGGAGGGACTTTGGCTCCAAGTGGATCCTTTATCAGTCACGAAAAAAACTACGATAGCACTTTACAATATAAGATTGTTACCAAAGAGGTGAACCAAGATTATTACCCTCAGGGATTGATTCGAAATGATCAACCTGGTTTGTATTTTAAACCAACATACACACCTGGTGTTTCCTCTCAGTTTGATTTTGAATATGGTTGGAAGGAAAAAATTGGACTTGGGTTTACTGTAATGCAAAATTCTATGAAAGCCAAAAGGCAAGATGTATTACCTGGTTTATCGTATTACAAAGAATATGTGGATCCTTTCCCGCGTGAACGTACAATTTACCGAGGAAATTCAATGAGTTTCCTGGCCACTTACCATCCGATCCCGAAAAACTTTTTTGATCCTTATTTAGCAGCAAGGGCAGGTGTTGTATCTTTTACTGGTGAAGCACACTCAGGCACTTCGCATGATCGGTTTGTTTATAGTAACCAAATCACAAGTGGCATTGGTAGTATTGTCGGATTGGGCGCAGGATTAAATATTTACTTAGGACGTTATTTCGGTATCAAAGCAGAGGTAGATTATTACCGAGAGTTTTTGAAAGCGGATCAATTTTCGATGAGGACTTTGAATTCTTACCAAGCAATGGTAGGAGTATTTGTCAATTTATCAAATGTTCAATATCGATTGGAACAATATTAAGTAAAGGATCCAAATTTGAGAATTTTAGTCGTAGAGGATGAAATAGTTGCTGCAAGGGGATTGGAACGTTTGTTACGTGAAGTCCTTGGTTCCAAAATTTCCTCCCTACGCATTGAAAAAAGTTTATTAGGTTCACAATGTTTCATTCAGGAAAATGAAATTGATTTATTATTTTTGGATTTGAATTTAGATGGTGATATCGGATTTGAATTACTGAAAGAAACAGCTGCTGCTTCTTTTTTGACAATCATTACATCGGGAAATACTTCAGAAGCAATCAAGGCCTTTGAATACGGAGTTCTTGATTTTGTTCCTAAACCAATCAGTAAAGAAAGAATTTCTAAAGCACTTCAAAAGTTCCAATCAAACAATGTGCAAACAAAAACCAAATATATTGGAGTAAAGAAAGAAGAAGGTTTAGAATTAATAGCTACAAAGGATATTTTGTATGTGCAGTCATTTGATAAACGTGTCAAAGTATATAAAAAAAATGGAGAGATGATCATACATAACAAAAGTTTGGATTCCATTTCAAAAGTTTTGCCGATTCATTTTTTTCGAATTCACAGATCGTATATTGTGAATGAAAAACAAATAAAAAAGATTTATACCTTTGCAGGTGGGTCTTACCAATTAGAACTTAGTAGTGGAATCAAACTCAAAATGGGAAGAAATTATTATAAAAATTTAAAAACAAAACTTGAAACACACTCTTCTCATCAATCGAAAGAAAAATGAGAAAAATCTATTATGTAAGAAATTCCTTCCACCAATTTGAACTATCCTAGTTAGATTTCCCGAAAAAAACACCCGCATTAAGAAAAAAATCATATTTTTTGTAACATTTCAGCAGGTCCTGAGTAACTCCATCTAGAGATTGTGATTTAAAAAATCCCTGAAATTGAGTCAAAAGCTTCAATCAGAGATGAACTTCGAATCGAAGATAAAGGATGGATTTTAATGGATGATATTCTGTTTGCTCTTGAAACATTGAGAGGTATCGAAATTGAAGGAGATTTCAAAATTGGAGATGGTGAGCGAAAACGTTACAAATATGCTGAGGGGAATGACTGGGAAATATTATTATTAGTATGGGGTAAAAATGCAAAAACTCCAATTCATGATCACAACGGAAGCCAAGGTTGGATTCGGATGGTCGAAGGAAATTTAATTGAATTATGTTTTGATAAAAGTCGAATCCTTCAAAGAAAAAATGTTCTTGGAGTTGATACTGAAACTTATATAGATGATAGTAGAGGAACACACCAAATTATCAACGAATTCCAGTCTAAAGCGATAAGTCTTCACCTTTATTCACCTCCGATAACAAATTGTTCCATATATGACGAAATTTCTAATGAATGGAAACCTCAAAAATTAGAGAACCATTCGTTCGAGGAAGTTTTTATAAAATGAAAAACAAATCTTCAATCTTAGAAAAAGTATTCCTCATTTGTTTTGAATACTATAATCGTTCTATTAATTCATCAACAGGCAAAGTAAAGAATCCAAAGGAAATCTTGAGGGATTTTGATTTTGAATTAAAGAAACAACCGGAGACTGAAGCTACGTTACTTAGTGATATACAATCATATTTGCAGTTAACGCCTAATACACTTACTCCAAACTTTTCAAACCAACTTTTTTCAGGTTTAAACCAGTATGCATTGGCGGGTGATTGGCTTACTTCAGTGACAAATACTACAATGGCTACGTTTGAAGTTTCTCCGATTGGAACTCTGATTGAGAAAAAAATAATCGAACATTTGAATCAAATGATCGGATGGGATGCTGGCGATGGAACTATGGCAACAGGTGGTTCCAATGCGAACATGATTGCTTTGTTAGTTGCAAGAAACAAAATGTTTCCCGAAATAAAAATGAAGGGTCAATTGAATCATAAATTAACCATCTTTGTTTCCGAAGATGCACATTATTCTTTTGAGAAAGCTGCAAACATACTAGGTATTGGTTTAAATCAAGTTAAAAAGATATATACAAACGTAAATGGAGAAATGGACGTTAGTCATTTGGAAGAAAGTATCATTGCGAGTATTGCTGAAGGCGAGTGTCCATTTTTTGTGGCAGCAACTTCGGGTTCCACTGTGTTAGGGTCTTTTGATCCGATCAATCTTATCTACGAAATCACTAAAAAATATAATTTATGGTTCCATGTGGATGGGGCATGGGGTGGAAGTGTGCTTGTCTCTTCGAAACATCGGCACCTTCTTGATGGAATAAAAAATGTGGATAGTATGACTTGGGATACTCATAAGATGATCGGTACAGGGCTTATGAGTTCATTCTTTTTAACAAAACATTTTGGTAGTTTGCGTTTATCAAACAACATTGGTGGTGAAGATTATATTTTTCATGAATCGGAAACTTCTGAATGGGATAGTGGTCCATCTTCATTGCAATGTGGCCGTAGGAACGATGCTTTGAAAGTATGGTTGGTTTGGCGCTCCTTAGGAGATTTCGGCATTGAGAGACAAATCGATGGTTTATTTGATATGGCAGTGAAAGCGAGAGACATGATAAATAAATATAAGGAGTTAGAGTTAATGTATGAACCTTCTTCTTTGAATATTTGTTTTAGATTTCGCTCTACTCATGAAGTGAATGCGTTGAATAAAGAAATTAGATTTCGACTCTTAAAGGAAGGGACTTTTTTTGTAAATATTGCAACTAGGAAAAATGAAACTTTTTTCCGCCTTATTATTGTTCATCCCGAGTTAAACGAAATTCATCTTGAAAGTTTATTTTCAGCTATTGTTCGGTTGGGAATAAAAATAGAAGATGAACAATCTTCTTATCTATTAAAGAATTAAGAACAAAGGAGAACTGGTTAAATGAATTTATTCGTGAAATTATTGGCGTTACTTTGGATTTCTTTTCCTATCATGGCAAAAGATATTAATACTTCTTTTATTGGAAACTTAGCTGTCGACGGTTATGATGTTGTAGCCTACTTTAAAGAAGGTAAACCCGTTAAAGGAAATTCAAATTTTCAATACACTTGGCAAAATGCGGTTTGGAGGTTTTCGACTGCAGAGAATTTAAACCAGTTCAAGCAAACACCAGAAAAATTTGCACCTAAATATGGAGGTTACTGTGCCTATGCAATGAGCGAAGGAGAAAAATACGATATATCGCCGGAGGTTTGGAATATTACAGAAGGAAAACTCTACTTAAATTATGATAGAGAGGTGCATGACAAATGGATAAAAAAGAAAAATGAGTTAATAAATAAGGCAGATGGATTTTGGAGAAAAAATGAAAAATAAGATTCTTATCATTTTGCAAATCACAATTGCTTTGATTTTTCTTCAGACTCTTTTTTTTAAATTTGGAGCAGCACCAGAATCCGTGTATATATTTTCTCGTATTGGTTTAGAACCTTTTGGGAGAATTGGATCTGGCATTGTTGAATTAATTGCTGTATTGCTGTTATTATGGCCTCCAACCACTATTTGGGGGACTTTACTTTCTTTATTCGTTATCTCTGGGGCAATTTACTTTCACATCACAGTAATTGGAATTTCTGTGTTAGGTGATCATGGTTTATTATTTTTTTTGGCGCTCGTCGTATTTTTCTCTTCAGTTTTGTTATTGTATTTAAGGAAAGATGATTTGTGGAATATTAAAAACAAGTTCTGGAATCAACTGTTTAAAAAATGAATTTTTTTTGGTAATTATAAGAAGTTTGGTTTATGTGATGAAAATCGAAGATGTGAGGCGAGATGAATTATGAGTTTTTTACTTTATCAGAAAATTCCCAACTCATTTTATAGTAAGTATCTTATGATTCAAGACAAAGATATTTACACACAGCTGATGATTGAGGCACAATCTGGAAGTTCTGAATCTTATCACATTTTATTAAGTAGAGTTAGTGTTACTTTATCAAAGTTTCTTTCTAGAAGAATCTTTTCGGTTGATGATAGAGAGGATTTATTGCAGGAAATTTTAATTGCAATTCACAATTCTAGACATACCTATCTTCCTTCAAAACCGTTTCATCCTTGGATGTATGCGATTGCTAAGAACTTACTTTTTAAGTATTATAAGAAAATAAATAAACAATATTCTCAGTTAGTAGATATTGAAATGAATCAACTGGTTAGCCCTAATGAATCCAGTTCAGATGGTAGAGAAAAGGTGGAAAAAATTTTACTTTTGATCCAGGGGCTTCCGAGAAAACAAAAAGAAATAGTCTCAATGTTGAAAATTCAAGGATTGAGCGTGAAAGAAGTCTCTTTAAAACTTAGAATTTCAGAATCAAATGTTAGAGTCATTGCACACAGAGGCTACCAAACAATACGGCTAAGGATAACCAATGAAAACTGAAACTTTAATCGACAAACTGAGCGAAAACTTGGTTCCCGTGAAACGTATATTTCCAATTTCGGTTACATATATTGGATGGGTTTTCTTTTCATTTTTAGCGTTATTTGTTATTATCTGGTGGAGGTCTGATAATTTTCAGATGATCCATCTACCAGAATACATTCATGAGGTAATTCCTGTTATGTTTGTGTTTTTTATTTCTACATTTAATGCAATCTATGTAAGTATACCTGGAAATCGAAATTCGTACATTTTGTCTATTGCGCCCGTATTTTTTCTGCTTATGTGGATGAGTTTTTTGCTTTTTAGATTCATGTTTGGAGTCTCTTCTGGACTGTTACCGTACGAATATCATTCTTGTGTAAGAGATTTCCTTATCATGAGTATTCCAACTTCTTTCTTTTTGGTTTTCATCATTCGAAAAAGATATCCGACTTTAAATAGTAATCTGGGGTTTTGGGTTTTTGCAGCTAGTGCTACGATAAGTGCATTGGGAGAAACTTTACTATGTCCAAATGAAGATGCATCTCATTTACTCTTAGTTCATATGTTGCCAGTTTTTGGTCTTTGTTTGTTTGGAAAAGGGATAGGGAATATTATTTTTTTTCGTGAGTTTAGATCTTTGAAATAAAAGTTACCAGTATTTAGTATTCGTTTTTTGAATTGTATCTATCTAAATAGGAGATTGTTTTATGGTTATCCAAAGCCCAAATGCAAAACAAGGTGTTCTTCGTAAACTTGAAGTTAGATTGGCAGAAAATGATAATGAAATTGAAAATACATTGGCACTTCGTTATGATGTTTTTAATCTCGAAATGGGCGAAGGCATACCTGAATCTAGACAAACTCAGAAAGACAGAGACAAATATGATGCTTATTGTGATCATTTGATCGTCAAAGATCAAATCTGTGGTTCCATTGTAGGAACATATCGTATTCTGAAAAGGTCAGTAGCAAAGAATCATATTGGCTTTTATTCTGAAAATGAATTTAATCTCAGTAATTTGTACCAGTTAAAGGAAGAAATTGCAGAAGTTGGTAGAAGCTGCGTTCATAAAGATTATAGAGATGGTTCCGTTATTTCGCTTCTTTGGTCTGGTTTTGGTGAATATATGCAAAACCATAATATCCGTTATTTGATGGGTTGTGGTTCCGTACATTCGACAGATCCTATGATTGCCTCACAAGCATATGCTTATTTGCGTGAGAAAGGTGCATTGGCTCAAAGTGATCTGATGGTATATCCTTATCCTGATTTTGAAATGCCTGGATTTGATGCGAATTATCAAATTTCCAATATGGATTCAATTAGAAAAAATTTACCACCATTGATTAAAGGTTATGTTCGGTTAGGTGCTAAAATTTGTGGTTTTCCGGCCTTAGACAAGGGATTTGGAACCACTGATTTTTTTGTTCTTTTTGATAAAAATATAATAGATCACAGATACGGAAAACATTACCTCCGTGCAGATGAAGCAAAAATCGCCAAATAGTTGGTTTTGACGATTTACATTTATACTTACGGTAACATTTCAAAAATCTCTCGATTGATTTGAATCAAATGTTTTTTTAAAAAATCATTCATATCAAAACCTTGTTTATTGTATTCAGCAATTACTAAGGTTTTTGCATGATCTAAACTTTGTTTATTTTTCCAAGTGGCGATTGTCACAAATTGAATTTTCCCATTTTCTTCGCGGATGAAAGCTTGGTCGCTTATAAATCCTTCAATCGTTTGAATGAAGTTACGGTTGATTTTCACTCTTTCCAAAAAAAATTCTTTGGATTCGGCGGGCAATTGAAATCGGTCTATGAGAATTTGGGTCATGGTTTCCTCTGAAGCGGATTGTATCCTAACTTTCATAATAGAGGGGAATCGTTTTCAAAAATTGTAAAAAATCAGAATTTGAATGGTCTTACCAGTTTTGCGATTGTTGAAAAAATTGTTTTGGCGATTCTCCAGTGAAACGTTTGAATTCTTTGTTGAAGTGAGATTGGTCAAAAAAACCTGCTTCCTGTGCCAAATCTGTCAAGTTGGTGCTTTTGGAGTGAGCACTGATTACTGAGTGAATTCGCAAAAGGTTTGCATATTGTTTGGGAGTTATGCCCACAATTTCTTTGAATTTTTTTTCGAATGAATCGAGGCTAATGGGTAATCCTTTTGTGATTTCATTGATTCTAATTTGTCCATTTGACTGATTGATTTTGTAAAGAGTTCCATTTAAGATGGGGTCTAGTTTCCGATTCTTTTTATTTTGTATTAAAAACTTTTCGACTAACGCAATACAGTCTAAGTTGGAATTTGCAAAGAATAATTGTTCTTCCAGATTTTCAAGAAGACAATTTGGAATCAGATTTTCTAAACCAATGGTTTTCCCATAGAATTCAGAGATTGGTTCATTAAAAAATGCTGATGCACCAATTTCCGTTAGAATGACAAGTAAGGCGGATGAATTTTTTGAATAGATGATTTTCCTTGCCGATTTTCTCATCCCTGCAACGCCTGCACGTGGCAAATCGTACATTGTATTGGATTCGAAGGAACGAAGTTTTCCTCGTAGCTGAAAAGACAAAACTAAATTTGGATTTGGTAAAATGCGATTTTCAAGTTCAATATCAGCTTCAATGATAAGGTATTTTTTTACAAATGGCTGTAATACAATTGCTGGAAAATAACTTTGAATTTTCATAGGTGACTATTCGAATCGTAAATATTCTCTTCAAAGACTCTCTTAGTTTTATTCCCTGACAACTAGATTTTTAGGTAGTTTTACTCAAGGAATTCAATTCGTAACTAAAAGTCGTTTTACCTGAGTGGTTTTTTTTCAATTTTCTTTGTCAATCATGGTAAATTTCTTTCGTTTGACAATAGATCTTTTTTTGTCTATATATTTCCAAAAGAGTTCAAAAGAATTGAAACCATATCTAACAACAGTTTTACTTTCCTATTGTTCCTTGGTGATTTTTTCCTGTAAATTTTCTAATTTAGAGAATGGCTGTGATCCTAAATCTGATTCCTTTCAAGATTTTTATTTAGCTAGGATCCTTGTTGATGATGATCGTGAGTTTTGTGGTTCCCAAGCACCGAATCGATCTATTTGTGAAATGGATCCTTTAGCAATCATCCAGCCAAGACGTTGGAAATATGTGTCTCAGGAAATACAAAAACAAAAGTCTTTTGGTTCTACTGGGGTTTCCTTTACTAGTTTTACTCCACCTTATTCGGGCACAGCAAAGTGGTTAGGTGGAATTCTTGGCAATGACCAAAAAATCTACTCCGTTCCTTATAACCAATCCGAAGTACTTGTCATCAATCCAGTTACCAATGAAACTTCTAGTTTTGCCATTGGTGTGAGTGGTTCAGCACAATGGGAAGGCGGCGTATTGGCACCAAATGGAAAAATATATGCAATTCCAAGAGATGCTGACAATATTCTTGTTATCAATCCAACTAACAATCAAACTTATTTGTTACCTTCTCCAGAACTAGGGCTTGGAAAATGGCGAGGTGGAGTATTGGCTCCCAATGGTTTGATTTATGGAATACCCATGAGTTCCAATAAAATTTTAGTGATCAATCCACAAACAGATACCATACGGACTATACCTTCGCCTCTTTCATTGTCAAATATGTGGGAAGGAGGGGTACTCGCTCCTAACGGAAAAATATATGCATTCCCAGTTGATATAGATTATATTTTTGTTTTAGATCCTTTTTCGGAACGAAGTTACGTGATCCCGAGTCCCAAAACTGGTCTTGGGAAGTGGAGGCATGGAGTCCTTGCACCTAACGGAAAAATAATTGGTATTCCCTCCAATGATACGGAGTTTCTCATCATTGATCCTAACTCTGATTCGCTTAATTTATGGGTGTCACCTGTAGTTGCATCAGCTAAATGGAGAGGTGGAGTTTTAGCTGCAGACGGAAGGATCTACACAATACCTGCGGATATCACAGATTTTATTGCTTTTGATCCAGATACATTTGTATCCACAACATACAATTCCGGAATTTCGGGTGGAAATAAGTGGGGTGATGCTGTCTTATCACCTAACGGAAAAATATATACGATTCCACACACAGATAATCAGGTATTCGTCATTGATCCTGGCACTAACGGTAAGATCTGTGGCAATTTGTTACGAAGTAGTTACTGGAATGTGTATTAATATGACGAAAATTGAATCTTCCTAAATTTAAATTGACACTTCATTTTTAACATCTATAAATTGGTATGCGATGGAAGGCATCTGAATTTTGGAAAAATGCATCACCAAATGAATTATTGGATTTCTTCCAATCCGTTGAGCAGGGAACTGATTTAAAATCTTTAGCCGATCATATGATGGCAGAAGAAGATTTTTGTGATTTAGTTTTTGAATACTTATGGCTTCTTCGGTCGGAAGAAGGTTCGAGACGTTTTTTAAATGACGACAATTTAACTCCAGAACTTCTGATGAAGTTTATATATTTTGGATATGGAAAACAGTTCCTCACTGGAAATTTTGATTCCAATGCTTATTTTCTACAAATCAGATCTTTGTTTGATTCTGCACAGAGTTTGCGAATATTATCTCTTGCTGAAGAGATGGACAGAGATCCCACTCTAAAAATCCATCTATTGTCCAACTTAGACCCACAAACTTGGGAAGCTTACTTTGATATATTAGAACAAAATAATATGACGATGCAGGCATTACTAGGTATTTTTTCAAACCTTAGAGAAAATGAAATTAGAAAGATACTTTTGAATAGCCATACACTT
Source organism: Leptospira harrisiae (assembly GCF_002811945.1). Taxonomy (NCBI): domain Bacteria; kingdom Pseudomonadati; phylum Spirochaetota; class Leptospiria; order Leptospirales; family Leptospiraceae; genus Leptospira; species Leptospira harrisiae. The sequence continues at coordinate 1,091,136 of NZ_NPDX01000001.1, forward strand.
TATTATTACCTACGAATGATGATGGTTTCTGGCCAAAAAAAAGTGGCAGAACAATTACCTAAAGAAAAGGAAAACCGTGCCCGGTTGGAGTCAATTTTGGATTCCATACATGTTTGGGAGACATTTTGCCATCAACTAAGTGAAAAATTTGATTTTAGATCAGAAGGGAAGTTGGCTCCAAACAAAAGGAACCCTGATCGTTTATCCCTTGTCTTACGGGAATTAAAGAAACTTCCTGCGCCAGATCGGGCAGATGTTTTGGCCTATCTTTGTGGAAATGGGGCAGTTCTTGACGTTTGGGAAGAAACGACCATCCTTTCTGCTCTTTCCAATTACGATCGCGTGGGAAAATACTTTTAACCCAAAAAAAGGAAATCATCCTAGTATTTGGTTTTACCCTTTTTTTTTCTTTTTTTTCAATAAATACCAGGTTTTTATTAAAAATCGAATTTCCTTTTTTGGGTAAGTCGGCTTTTCCTTTCGTCCTCTGATACGAGGGTTTGAGAATAAATCGATGCAAGTATTAGTTTACGATTTTTGGAAGAAGAGTTCCCCCCAACATGCAAAGGAGTCATTTGATTTTCTTTTAACGACTCCCAATCTTCATGAATATTTAGAAATTCTTTTTGAAGTCGATGAACTCGTTGAATACTTTTGTAGTTATTGTTGGATCCTGCGGGATGAGGATGTTTTAAAAGGACTAATCAACCATCCTGCAATGCCAGTCAATTTGATTTGTAAAGCGGTGTATTATGGATTTGGAAAATACATAAAAAAAGGAAATATCACACCGGATTATTATTTTTCTATATGGGCAAAAATCATTAGCTCTGAAAAAAGTTTGGAGTTATTACTGAATGAACCTATGGTTGAAAAGGATGTCACTTTTCAGTTAAACTTACTCAGCAATTTAAATGCAAAACAATGGGAAGAATACTTTGAATCTTCCATCTCTGAGTCCGGTGAACAAAATACAGATTCATTCCTTCGTATCTTTGAAAAAATTGATACGATTCATTGTAAACGACTTTTGTATCGTAATCCTAATCTATATCAATACTTGCGAATGTTAGTTGTATTTGATAAAAAAGAAACTGTGCCTGGGTTTTTGTTTCAATTAGAAAATAATTTAAAAACAATTCATCGATGGGAAGAATATGCGAATGCGAAACTAAGAGAGTTTTCTCCAAAAGATGAACGGGAAAAAACTCCGAGTCGTAGAAATGTCAATCGTTTGACTGATATACTTAGAGATGGTCTTTTTATCGCCGATGTTTCTGACCGTCTCGACTTTATTGAATACCTAATGATTCGAGAAGTGATTGTCGACGAACAAGAAATGGAAATCATCTGCCAATTTGTTGGCATACCAGATTCAAATGGAAAAATTGAATCCAAATTTTCTTCAATCCTATCTTGTCCCGTCATTTATCCTCAAACAAATCTATTGGATGCGGAAGAAAATCACAACTCTAAAGTAAATCCAACATTGATCTGACGGAAAGGTCCTGGTTGGATTCCCGTTGGTAATCTCCCTGACACATATTGTTTGTCTTGGATGTTTTTTGCGTTAATAAAAACAGACCATTTATCTGGGGACCGGTATCCTAAACTTGTATTCCATAATTCAACCTTAGGAATGATTCCTTTGTTTCCATCTTCAGATTCGTCTTTAGTGTTTAGTAAATCTGAATATTGTTTTCCAATGTATTGGTATTCTAAACGACCGTAGTATCCTTGTGGAGAAGACACACTGATTGCAGTGGTAAATGTTTCTTTGGGAACATAGGGTAAATAATTACCGGTTGTATCAGTCGAAATGTATTGGTAGTTGTTTACTGTGTACGCCGGTAAAATTTCAATCGTTTCTTTACCATCACTTGTTTGTGAAACAGGGAATGGATTGAAACTTCTCGATTTTGCTTCGATCCGAGAATAAATAAATTCTATAGGAACTCTCCATTCTGATTTTTGCATTTTTGCAGGATCCCAAACAATTACAGATTCTCCTCCAGTATGTGTCGAATAACCAGTATTTGCTGGTCTAATTCCGTTTTCTCCACCAACTTCATTCACATTAATGATTTGGTCTCTGAAATACATTTTATATCCAACAAGTTCCGTATACAAATACGAGGTTATATCTCCTCTAATTCCTGTTTCATAGTTTGTAGATGTTTCTGGTTTTAGGCGGTAATCATTTCCCTGCGGACTAAATGAGGTACCAAATGTCGGAGGTGAAAATCCTTTGTGGGCACCTGAAAACCATATGAATTTTTTGGTAATATCGTAGGTAATCCCAAGTCCAGGTAAGATGACATGAGTTCTTGATTCACTTGAACTTCTGCGATTGACCGAAACATCATTTGGCAAAACAGCACCCAGTCGGTAATCTTCTTGCGTGGCTTGTCTTCTTGTTGTAATTGCCTTTTGTCTGACTTCTTCATACCGCACACCTGGGATGAGTTTCCAGTTTTCTGAGAGTTGTATCCTATCCTGGAAGTAAGTTGCCAATGCCTCTATTTTTCTTTCTTGTCTATTTAAATTGAAGTTGGGTAGCGAGGGTTGCGCCAAATTTGTAACCAAAGATTCTTCTTGGATGATTGTTTTCGAAAGGTAACCTAGTGGATCGTCTGTTTTTTTTACATTGGTTTGCGTTAGATTGTTTTCACCATGCACTCTAACGCCAAGGTCGGTTTCATGTTTGATGCCGAAGGTAGAAAATTTAGATTCCAATTTAGTTTCCACACCTCCCACCATAAAAGATTGGTCGCGACTAATATACGACTCACGCATATAAATTGTATCACCAGGCCGATTTCCAATAATTCCAGGTGAGTAGTTACGAAGTGTATCCAGAGGTGCATTCAAATAACCTCCATTAGAAGATTTTCCAGATAAAAAATCCTGCCTTGCCCAGTTTCTTTCCGCTTGAGAAAAATATCCTCGTATAATAAGTGTATGGTCATCCGTTAATTTCCAGTTATGAGAAATGATGGATTGGCTTCGGTTTAGTTGTTTTTCATCAAACTCGGCTGGATTGATTTTTGGATCCATTCGGAAGAGGCCTTGTGATAAACCTAAATAAGTTGATTGGGCATTTTGTACATGATATCCTAGTTTAATCGTTGTACTATGGTTTTCGTTCCAATCTTGAATCCATTTGACATTCCCTTCAGTCACATCAAAATTTTGGTAATTACGAAATCCATTGCCTTGTTTTCTAAGTAAGGATACTTCAAAAGCACTGGATCCAAAACTTTTTCCGTAAGAATTGTAAGTGGAAAGGTATCCGTTTTCTCCGCCCACATTTTTTGTGTAAAACGTTGACTCCACTGGCGGACGTTTTGTGACAAAGTTAACAATCCCACCAATTGTATTTGGTCCGAATAATATGGAACCAGAACCTTTGATGATTTCAATTCGTTCCATTCTTTCAATTGATGGGGAATAATAACTTTCTGGTTGACCATAAGGTGAAAGTGAAGTTAGAATTCCATCTTCCAAAATTAAAGTTTTTCTGGATTCTTCATTACTTACACCCCTAAAACCAATATTTGGTGTTAGACCTGCAGCATCTTGGAATCGAACACTGGCACCTGGGGTTCTTCGCAATGCTTCCATCGGATCTGTAGGAGACGCTTCTTCTAAATATTTTTTATCAATGATGTATGCCGAACCTGGAATTTTTTTTAAGTCTTCTTTTTTGTTTCCAATGACATGAATCCCTTCATTTTTTTGAGTTTTTGTTTCTTGTTCATCAGTATTGGTCTGGGCATAAATTGAGATACTTCCGATCGGAATTAGAAGGAAAAAAAAGATAGAGTATAAGTTATTTAAATTCATCGAATGAGTCCTTTTAAAGGGAAAAAGTTGATTTGGATCTTTGTTAGATCTATGTTAGGCGGGAAAAGTGGTCGTGACGGTTTTCCGTTGATTGATACGTCCGATTGAACATAAACAGGAACGTCCTTAATACCCGACCGTTCAAACTCTTTGGTTTGTAAATGTTTGGCATATTGTAAGATATGTTCGGGTTGGATCGTCATCATTCGGTATTGGTAATCAGTAAGTTCTTCTTTCGGATTTACCTGTTTATTTTGAACAAAAAAGATGGCTCTTCCTACTTTGTCGGCTACCATTACTTGCCATGAATATTTAATTGATTCCTCAGTCCAAATCACTTGGCCAGGATAGAAAACATGCCGAAACGGAATCGTGATTTGTAACATAATATATGCGACTAACAAATATTCTTTCAAACCAAACTGAAGCTTGTTTTCCTTTGGTTCGGTAGTTTCTTTTGATAGTTCATTTCCCATATTGATTTTGAAAATTTTTTTTAGGATTGTTCTCGGCCAATTTGGTTCAAAAAATACCAATGAAGAAAGACTCATCACAATGGGGAAGATTCCAATGGGAAACAAAAAGGATGTGAAGGAATGGAAAAATAAAACAACAACCCATGCATAAAATCGAAATCGTTTTGTGCATAATAGAAAGGGTATCGATAAATCAAATAGTACACCAATCCAAGAAAAAGCAAAGGCAGTGATTGGTAATCCAAGGATGGGATCAAGAAAAGGCAATTTCCCTTCGGATTGGTACAACCATAATTTCAAAGGGAGCGCTTCAAACAGCCAATCTGGTTGGAGTTTTGCAACCCCTCCAAAAAAATAAACAAGTCCCATTTGAATACGGAAAGCATATAACCAAAACTTGGGAATGGGATCCGTATTTTGAATCCATTGTTTCCATTGGAGCGTAGGCAAATTAGATTTGGAAACAGGTGATAACCATAATAAAAATCCTAGTAAGGATATTAGATAATAATGATTTAGATAGATGGTAGCATCTGAAAAATGAAACCAAGTAAATCCAATCGTAAACACAAATAAATTAACTCTTAATAAATATCCAAAAAAAATTCCTAAAGCAGAAACTAATAAGATAATAAATAAAAGGTAGGTGAATATAGGAGGAAGAGGGTGAATCCATTCCCAACCAAAATGTTTAAAGAAAAATGTTGGTTTAATAAAATACGAATGGATCCATCCGAAATAGAAATACCGAATGATTAGAATGCTTGTTGCAAATCCATATCCAATACGAAAAAAATGCAGTGATAAGGAAGAAACTGGATTAGATAAATTCTTAGTCTCCATCATTTGAACTAGCTCCAATGGTTCCGCCAAGTGCACTAATAAGTTCCGTACTAATGATAATTCTAAGTTTTTTGAATTCACCAAGCATCAATTCAACATCTTGATTCCCTGTTGTAATCGCATTTTGGAAGGTTCCATATTTTGTTTTAACAGAGTTAACGGAAGCAGTTGTAGTTCTGATTTGTCCTTGCAACCTTGGAACCACCGTTTCACTTCGTAATGCTAAAAATTTATATAAACCTGCATCTCCTATGTCTGAAAAACCTTGTAGATTGTATAATAAAGAATCTAAAGACAAGTTTGCATAAGGTGTTTCTACTTTTGTAATGTCTTTCACACCTAAATTAGTTGCTCTTAACCCAGATGGTTCCGCTATTTTGATATCTACTATCGTATTACAAAAAAATACCATTTGGTTTGTGAGTTCTGTCAATCCATCTTTTGTGTTAGGATATTCCCGACTTCCTTTTCCTGCAGTTGTAAATGAGTTGTAAAAAGAAGTACTTCTGGATTTATCCCAATGGAAAATGAGTAAACCCGTTTGTGTTTTGATATCTTGGATTAGTTTAGTTAAATACGTTTTTCGATTGGTATCTGCAAATGCAGCGTTCGTTGTCGTGGCATTATCTTTAAAAAGCAGATATTCCACTGTGTCTAATCCATCCACTCGAAGGCCATTTGGTGCTAAGTTGGATGTGATTTTTGATTCGATTGCAGTAGGATCAATCGGGAAGGATTTCGAAAAACTGTCCAAATACAAATATACATTATTGGGAATGTAAGCCGGACCGAAGTAAGCCCATTCAATTTGTCGATACGCTAAATCTGCTTCGATCCATGCATTTTTTACAAGATTTAAGTTGGTCGCGTCGGTTGTGGTTACGTAATTGGTAGCGGCTGTTTGTAAGGCAGTTACTTTGTTGTCTAAATTTGTATATTTCGGAATAATTAAATTATTAGAAATATCCAAAAGTAAACTGGATGTTGTATAGGTTTTTAAATAACTATCTACTAAACCTAATATTTGTGCTTTTTCTGATGCACTATCTGACTGGATTCCGCAATTGAATAAAAAAATGTAAAATCCATATATAAAAAATTTCGATATAATTCTAATTCGCTTCATAATGATTTAAGAAAACTAATGATTTTGGTTCTAGATTCTTTAGGTAAAACTTTGTAATTATTTTTACTTTGTTCTGCTTCGCCGCCGTGCCAAAGGATTGCTTCCTGTATTCCTCTCGCTCTTCCATCGTGTAATAGAAGTTCGTGGCCATTGACTCTTTCGATAAGACCAAGTCCCCAAAGTGGAGTGGTCCTCCATTCATTTCCAGTTGCTAAAAAGTCGGACCTAGAATCACTGAGTCCATCTCCCATGTCATGTAGAAGTAAATCAGTATACGGTCTAATTTCTTGGTTTGCAATTTCCCTAATGGAATGGTCTCCTGTTTTGATTCTTGGGATATGGCAAGAGGAACATCCAATTTGAATGAACAATTCCTTACCTTTTTTGTTATCTTCCGATTTCCAACCTCTACGTCCTGGAACACTTACTAGGCTTGTGTAAAATGTAACTCGCGATAGACGATCACTTGAAATTTCAGGATTGGATCCATTTCCTGTCGGACTTGCAGAACAGAGGGTTTGTCCTGTGGCACAATTTTCGGATGGAAAAACCGGAGTGGTGAGACCAATATCTCCCAGAAAAGCACTGGCATTTTGGTGGGTTAAATTGGGTTGGTTGGCTTTCCATCCAAATCGTCCTAAAAATGATTTCGCTTGTGTTGTATCCCAGACAAGATTTGGTTTTCCGGAGATTCCATCTCCATTCGAATCAGATACGTCAGCAAACGAACGTATGGTGGCTTCAGGAATGGCTTCCAAAAGTCCGAGGCCTGGTACCATAGGAGCTGTTCTTGGAGAAATGAAATAAGTCCCAGATGGGTTATTTGTTGGATGATAAGGTTGGCCTGGATTTGCCACATTGATTTGTGTTGCACCACCTCCCACATTCCAGGTGATCGCATAACTTGGCTTACGTAACGAGTATGTTTCGCCATCTGGAAAATTTCCTGGTTCTTCTGTATAAGTAATGGTAACAGTTCCTTCTTTTGGTATTTGTGTCCCAGTTCCAAATTCTAATATCCCTTCTGTATTCAATTGGGTACCAAAATTGGCCATAGCGACTGGGCCACCTGTAGTTGCATTGGTTCCCGAGACACTCAATCGAATGAGCATAGAAGATAAACTGGTTCCGTCAGCTGGTGGTCTACCTCGACCATCCTTTACGTGACAACCTTGGCAAGACCGGTTGTTGAAGACAGGGCCAAGTCCGGCGACAGAAGAGTTTCCGGAAGGAAGCCAGGTGCGATTGAAGTTGGCGTTCCCATCTTGGAAGTCGATGGATCTATAAGAATCCACTACGTTTGCTGCTTCTAAGTCAAAGGCCGATTCAGTAGAATCAAAAGTAGTAGTATCACCACCACTGAATTGTTCACAAGGATCATTTAAAAAATCTCCAGCAGAACATTGCGGAGAGGATATAAGTGCAGCAAGAATTAGAGCATTGGTTTCATTATCGTTTGGTTTCTTTTTACAAGAAAAAATCAGGATGATACATGTCAGTAGGATAAGGTGTTTTGAATTCATTTTTATATATATTTTTTTATTCGAGAACTAATCCATCATCACCGATGGAGACTCCGTAACTTGCAGCGGATCTTTGCATCGCCTTTGCTATCTCTTGCACTGCTGGTTGGATTTGGTATCGGAAAAGTTGGTAATCAGCATTCTCCGTAGCAGAGCCAGAAACATTGACTGTAGCAATCATCCGATCGAAACGACTGGAAACAATCGAACTATTGCAGGCTTGATTTAATGAAACATCTTCGGTGAATTCATTCAAACAAAATAGTTCGGCTGTACCAATCCGTTCGTTAATGTAACTTGTTTCTCTACCAAGTAGATTTTTTAGACCATACCCAGTAATGGTCTTAGATCCAGTATAGGAACCGTTAAAAAGATTATCGAGTCCCTTTGCATCATAATAAAAGTCAGCTTTCGTATTGTCTGAGAAACAGGAATGTTCTTCTTCTTGTTCTCCACCAAAAACTCCAGTCATCCTTTCTCCACCCCATTCTCCACCGGCGAATTTTGCAATTCCACGTAAGATATTTTCAAAGGAAGTGGAACTTGATTTGAATTTGGAAACAAAGGAATTGGAAATTCCAGGGTCCCAGGCATTTTTTAACTGAAGAAGGTGCGCTTCTAGAATTTCTGTTGCAAACAAAAGATAAGCAGAACGTTTTGCTGCTGCAGATCCTGCGCCGTTTGCTGTAGTGAAATTAGATTGAGTGATAGAAGTTCCTGGTGTAAAGTTACCAGCTGCATCCGCACCCCATAACAAGTATTCAATGGCGTGCCAACCGACAGAAATGTTTTTTGCAGTATCTCCATCTGGACATGTTCCACCTGAACAATCGCCTTCATTGGCATCGATTAATCCTTGTTTAGTGACCGTACCTGCTAAAACAACAGTATCAATATAACCTTCATCCAAAGGCCAAGCATTCATGAGTGGCTCTAGTTCTACGCCTCCAGTCAGCACTGGGTTGTCGATTGGACCTTGACTAAAACGGAAAATCTCTGTTTGTAAGTAACTCCGTCTCGCCTTTCTCCAAAGTGTTTTTAGTTCATTGAGTTCTGTAACGGAAGGGGAGGCTTTCGCAGTAAAAGTGCTAACTTTTTGTCTGAGTGTTACCACATCTGTATAAGCATCGCTATAGTTTTGGAAGGCAATTTGGGAATAGGTTTCTAGAAAGGCCGACTGGTTTGGCGTATTACCAGCAAGAGCTAGTGCTGCCAATAGGCCCGTTTCCGAATTTCCAGATTCGGGAGTACAATAATTTAGCACAAGGCCAAGTGATAGTACGAAGGTTAGATTTCGCATCGACGTCATTGTGGGTGTCTCTCCTTGCGAATGAGATTAGTTCTCATTGTCAATTAAACAACGTTCGCGAAGCCAGTTCTGAGAGCAAATGGTTTTATTGGGTCTCCGATTGATATTTATCAGAATTAGAAGTTTTGATCAGTTGATGAACTTTGTTCAAAAAATCTCAGTGGTTCGGAAATAAATTATTTGACACTTGTTCAAAAAGTCTTAATTATGTGGCAATTGTTTAAAATATGTTAAAAATGTTCCGATTGGGAGGAATTATGAACACAAATAGAATTCTAGGATTGGCACTGTCCTTAGTTTTCGTAGGATCTCTTTCTGCGCAGACGCAAAGCCAAATGTTCCAACGTGTGGGAGTCGTAGGGGATTCCCTGAGCCAAGGTTTCTTCGGGGTCACCGTAGAGAAAAAAACACAAGATTGGGCATATCCCGTCCTTGTAAGCAAACAAGCCGGAGCTTCCGTTTCTTACAATGTTTTGAAAGGGCCATTCGTAAATTTAGAAGATGTACTGAAATGGGACTGTGGTATTTTCTGTATTGCGGAAAGCATCATCGGGGGGAATGGTTCTACTGTTTCTCTTCCGACACACGCAGGGATCACTGGAGCTGAATACACTAGTCTTTTAAAAACTTCTGGCAAATGCGAAGACATCAATGCCACCAAACAAGAAAAAGAATGGTACTGGGCGAAGTGGTATTGGTATACATATCGTTGGGTGACCGTAGCAGACTGCCAAGAACCAGACAAGTTTCACAGGTTTGGTCTTCGTGATGCAGGAACACAAACCCAAGTAATGGAAAAAGTAAAACCTACTTTCTTATTTGGATCTGCTGGTGCTAATCATGTTCTCTGTACAGCACTTCATACATCCACAGACTGTTTGGATGAAGCTAGATTCAAAAGAGATATTCGTGAATTTTTCCGCAGAATGTCTGTTATGGGAAGTTTACAAGGTGGAGTTCTTTTCACTGTTCCAAACGTAACTGCTATTGCATTTTTGGAAAACTACAAAGATCCAAATGGACGTGCAAATTATACAGGACTCAAAGCATTCTTCAGAAATTCTGTATCTGATCCAAACCAAGTCCTTGATGCAAATGAAATCTCAACAATTTCTACTTTTTTGAATATGTTAAATAACGAGATCAAAGCACAAGCTGCGACAATGCGATTTGCGGTTGCTGATTTGCGTGTGATTTTTGATGATTTAAAAGAGAATGGAAGACCAATTCGAAGTGAATCAGGATGGTCTCCTGGAAATGCCAGAGCAAATTGGCCACTTCCTAACCAACCAGGAGTATTTGGCTTAGATGGTGTTCACCCGAATATGTATGGACATTCTTTATTTGCAAATGAATTGATCAAAGCGATTAACACTCGTTATGGATACTCAATCCCACAAGTAAGTGAATACACTGCTTGGTATTATGACTCACTCAATAGAAACCCAGTAGACTTAAAAAAATTCCTAACAGAAAATATCTTTGGTCAGGCAATTTCTTGGGTCATTTCAATCTTTACATAAGAGGTTAAACGATGAGTAAGCGGTTTATAGGTATCATTTCGGTTTGTGGATTTCTTTTGGTTTTGTTTTCTTTTGTAGTATGGAAATTTTCGTCACACAAAACAAACAAACAAACAGACGTCACCGATTCCGATTTCGGAAATTCAGAAAGTCACGCAAAATCGTTGTTTGACGATCCAGAGTTTGCCGACGCTCCCAATCCAGAAGAATTGGAATTGGCACAGGCTGAGGTACTTTGGCCGTTTGCTTTGGAGAAAAAACCAAATCGTAAAGAAGAGATCAAAGAAGAATGGAGAGATTTTGCTGCAAAGTATCCAAAAAATTTCTACATTCCTCGTGAGATCAAATCACGAATGACAGAGTCGGAAGAAAAGGAACATCTGGAGATGTTGGATTCTTTTACTGCAATGGATGCGAGTATCTCTGCTTCCATTTCCAAAGAAAAATGGTCGGACAAACCGTCCGCAGAAGAGCCGGGGGCTACAGAAAGACCGTCTCCAAAAACGCAGAAAGCCTATTTCGATTTTAAAATCAATGAATTGGAATCCAGAATCCAAATGGTTGAGTATTGGATCGAAAACAAACATCCTTCCGGGGAAGTAAAACAATCTGCCGAAAAAGACCTTAGTCTTTGGAAAAAAGAACTCACTAGTTTAAAAGAAGTGAGAAGCCAAGTTCCAAACTCATAAAAGTCTCTCCTAACTTAAATTAAACTTGAAAAAGAGGACGATCGTCCTCTTTTTTTTTGCCCTTCTCTATTTCCACATTCTGAACTAAATTTTCACTCAGTGCTTGACAGGAACGTCGTTCAAGAAATAGATGAATTTGAGACTCGGTATCAGTACCTTTTTCTCTCTTTGGAGAACCAATTCTATGAACAAAAACAGAAATTTCCTCGGAACAATCTTCCTTTCCATAATCCTCTTTAGTTTGGTAACTCAGTGTAAATCCAAAGAGACTGATCCCAGTGCCCTTGCCTTACTTGGTTTTAGCCTAAACCTTTCCACGATTTCAGGAACGATTACTGACGGAGCCCAAAACCCTATCACCAATGCGAGTTTGGAGATAGCTACTTCCGCAAACCTTCGCTCATCTTCCTCTCGCTCACTAGCCAGTACATCGGAAACGGGGGCTTGGCAACTTTCTTTGGGGACGGGAACCTTTGAAATTCTTGTGAAAGATTCCACTGGGAAATCCCTTGGAACTTTTAAAATATCTTCTGGTGAAAATTTGGAACCGTCCATTGAAGATGTCACTCATACCTCGGATCGAATTTTTTTAGTGAGTTTGGCAAACGAGAGGGAGGTTGGATCTAAATTTGAGATCCTTTTTCCAAAGGATGGCAGTATCATCAAAACCTATGATCTAACTCTAAATATAAAAACCTCTGATTCTTTAACTTGTTCTGTATTTCAAAATAGATTAGAAAAAAATAATTTCAAAGCCACAAAGGGTGAAATTATTTCTACTCTATCAGTCAAGCCAACGTTAGGTGTAAATAAGGTTCAAATTCAATGTACAAATGAATTGGGAATCACAGCTAAAAAAACCATTCTTACTTATTTTGGAAATCGAATCTCTGCTGGTGGATCTCACTCTGGTTATGTGGTGAATGGTAGTCTTTATACCTGGGGAAGAAATAATTTTGGACAATTGGGAACAGGAACTTCAACGGGTGACCTTACCAATCCAACCATCACTAAACTTTCAACAATAACAAATGTCGCCTCCATTGGATTCAACCAAAACAACTCTCTTGCTATCACGGATGACGGATCTGTTTGGACTTGGGGAGCCAATAGCAGTGGCCAATTGGGTATGGGAAATACTGGAGACTTACAAACTTCAGCGACAGATGTTGGACCAAGAAATCCACCTCGAAAAGTTCCAGGTATCACAAACGCAGTAATGGGTGTTTATGGATTTGATCATGCTGTGATTTTAAAGTCTGATGGAACTGTTGTTAGTTTTGGATTAAATTCTGTTGGCCAACTTGGGAATGGAACTGGAGGAACAGGAACTTATTCCGCAAATCCAGTCACAGTAACAGGGCTTCCCAATGATATAATCCAAGTCATAGCGGGAGCTGAACATTCTGCAGCCTTAACAAAGTCAGGTGATGTATATGTTTGGGGAAGAGACCAATATGGGAATTTGGGAGATGGAGTGCTCGGAACGGCAACCGAAGTCAATTTTACTCCTAAAAAAGTTTCTTCTTTATCTGGAATTGTTCATATAGCCAATGGTCGAGATCATATCCTTGCACTCAAAAATGATGGGACTGTTTATGCTTGGGGACTTGCAGCGAGCGGTCAACTCGGGATAGGTGGGAGTGGTTCTCCCACTCCTGTTCCCACGCCGACACTTGTGTCAGGACTCTACAATGTGGTTTCTGTTTGGGCCAATGGAACCCAAAGTTTTGCGATCCTCAGTGATGGGACGGTAAAAGGTTGGGGAGCCAATTCTAGCGGAAATTTAGGAACAGGTCTTACCACTCCTGCAAAATTATATACTCCCGGAGACATTGTCGTTGGTGTGAAGGACATCCAGTACTTTGGATGTGGAGCACTTCATAATTTTGCGATCTTAAAGTCTGGATCTTTGTATGGTTGGGGATGGAACTTTAAAGGGTCAATTGGACGTGCGGATCTCCAAGAAACTTGGGCGGCAACAACTCCGATCTTTCTTACCATTCCCGACTAATTTAAGTTTTATTTTCATTGGTGCAAATGGGAAAATTTATAATTTTAATCTTTTTATCAAACTCTTTCTATTTTGGATGTGCGTTTGTAGAATCAAATGTTTGTTCTACGGACATAGGGTTATCCGAAATAGTCAATTCTACATCTGTAATGGGATGCAAAAAAGAGAAAAAACTTTGCGAAGATGGGTCCTGTTTGGCTTTACTCGGATTGAATCAGTCAGGTCCAAACCCTTGGGAATATGAAGAGGGTGAGGAACTTTCCGGTGGTAAGGCAATGACAAGTTTTGTTACGGATGCTCGTGCTTTCCTTCAGTTTGGAAAAAACTCACCTTTGCAAACGATTTCGGATTTTACTGTCGGCCAATCTGTTTTTGAAGTACCGTGGACGGCAGGTTTTTCAGCGAGCCTTCCTGACCGGGATGGACTTGGTCCTTTTTTTCATACCAACTCTTGTCTTGGATGCCATGTTGGAAATGGTAGGGCAGTGGAAGATGATGGTGATCCATTAGTTTTCACCTTGGTAAGGTTAGGTGTTGGTGCGAAAGGAAATGAACCCGAACCAATATATGGAACCCAGTTCCAACCAAATGCTGTTGCCGGTGTCTCACCAGAAGGAACCGTCCATTTTGAATACGATTTCATTGACGGAACTTATTCAGATGGCACAACTTATACTTTACGAAAACCAAATTTAGTCTTTAGCGGACTTGGTTACGGTCCATTTAAACAAGGCCACAAAACTTCCGTTCGGTTGACACAGCAGGTCATAGGACTTGGGCTTTTGGAATCGGTTTCTGAAGAAAACATTTTGAGCCGGTCAGATCCGCTCGATTTAGATGGGGATGGAATTTCAGGAAGACCTAATTGGATTTGGGATCTCTCTGGAAGTGGAAAATCGCTCGGGCGTTTTGGTTGGAAAGCGAATGCTCCTAGTCTCAAACGTCAAAACTCTGCCGCTTTTTCGGGTGATATTGGAATCACAAGTCCCATGTTATCATCCGAAAATTGTTCTTCCACACAAACTTCATGTTCCAATGCTACAGGTGGCGGTAACCCAGAAATATCAGAAGATAAAATCACCGCAATTACAAAGTATATGCAACTAGTTGCAGTACCAGTTCGCCGGAATCCAAATTTACCAGCAATTTTGAATGGAAAAAAACATTTTTTCTTTGCTGGTTGTAACAAATGTCATACGGAGAAGTTGGTGACAACAAATCAAACTCCCTTTGCACAACTTGCAAACCAAACCATTCGTCCTTATACCGATCTCCTGTTACATGATATGGGAGAGGGTTTGAGTGATGGAAAAGCGGACGGTGAAGCAACAGAAAACGAATGGAGAACTGCACCACTTTGGGGGATCGGCCTTTTTGGAACTGTAAATGGGAAAGCTCGTTATTTGCATGATGGGAGAGCAAAAACGTTGGATGAGGCTATCCTATGGCATGGTGGGGAAGCAGAAAAAAGTAAAAAATATTTTTTAGCTCTAAATGTATCAGACAGAGCAAACCTCATTCGTTTTTTGTTATCATTATAAAACGAACTCGAGTTCAAATGAGAAAAAGATAAGTGTGAACCTTAAAAATTCACACATTTCTTTTGATTTAAAACTTGAAGGCAGGGTTTTAAAATTCTAAATTTGTCTGGCATGCAAAAGATTTGGATTTTTCTTTCTCTTTTTTTTACCGTTACCTTCTTTTTGAATTGTGATCCCGTTCCCACCAAAGAAGATACAAATCCTGTTATGGAAACTGTGGCAGAAGAACAACCTACAGAATCTCTTCTGGCCGCTCTCGATTCTACTGATCCTTTTACAAGGTCCCAAGCAACAATCCAATTGGGGAGTCGGGATGTACGTTCGGCCATCCCAAAGTTAAAAAAACTTTTATCAGATAAAGAACCAGGTGTTCGCGCTGGGGCGTCCATAGCTCTGGGAGACTTAAAAGACAAATCTTCTTCAACCACCATTGCCAATTTGATGTGGTCTGATTCTGAAAATCCGAAAGATGTTTATTTGGATGCGCTCACTCGTATGAAAGACCCTTCTGTGGGGAATCGAATGTATCCTTTATTAGATGACACTAATGCAACACTTCGTTTGCAGGTAGTGGATGCACTTGTGCAGATTGGAGCCAAAGCAATAGGCCCTCAGATTTTAAGTATGGCTTTAAAAAACAAAGATAGGGAAAAAGACAAAACCTATGCGATGGCATTAGGAAAATTAAAGATAAATGCTTCCGAGTCTTATTTGCTTGGGTTAACCAAAACTCAAGATGAATCTCCCACACTTGCTGCGGCCTATCTTGCTTTAGGAAGAATCAAAGCTAAAAATGCAAATGATGTACTTGTGAAAGCATTGAACCTTCCTTATAGCAAAGGAAAAGAAAATGCGTCCTTGGCTCTCATTGAAATTGGAAACCCATCTGTTGTTTCCAAAGTTTTCCAATCCTTAAGTTCCGAAGATACGGAAACTAAACTTTATGCTACAGATGTACTTTGTTCCATACCATCCAAGGAAGCTGCAAAGTTAGCCTATGATCTGTTAAATGGAAAAGATTCTAAAAACTGGGGAAGTGCTGCAAAAATTGTCGGTAGACAAAGGTATAAAGAGGGAAGGGCACGTATCGAAGAGTTATTGGAAAAAAAATCCACTCCCGAACGTGATAGTTTTGCCGAAGCACTCGGTTGGATTGGCGACAAGGCTTCGATTCCTGTTCTTAGAAAAGTTTTATTATCGGGAGAACCAGAAGGACCTTATGGATCGGCTTGGGCTCTCGGAATTCTTGGTGCTAGGGAAGCAGTTCCTGATCTCATCAAAGCACTTGATTTAGGAGATGCGAAACTAATGGTTTATGCATTGGAGGCACTTGGTTCCATTGCTGACCCAACAAGTTTACCCAAACTCAAAAGCCTGTTAGCGGATAGACCCAAAATGGCTCCACAAATACTTTCTACAGTGGCTCTCATCCCAACAGAAGAAGCTCGGATTGTGATTGAAGAGGCAACAAAATCCAAAGATGCAGAAGTATACAGGCCGGCAATGGAAGAGATCGCCAAACGGAAAGATAAAAAATCCGTTCCACTTTTATTAACCTATGTAAATGGTGATAATTCGGAAAAACGAAAACTCAGTTATTATGCCCTCACTGCTGTGACTGGAGAAAAATTTCGAACTGCTAAAGAATGGAATGAGTGGGCAAAAAGGAATTGATCATCTTTAAAAATGGTTTTGGGATTAGTGATTCAGATTTTATGAAAGAAAATTTTAAACCGTTAGTGTTATATTTTTTTTCTGCGTATTTAATTTCTTGGATCATTTGGCTTCCTTTGTATTTGCCTAAGTTTGGAATTCATTTTTTACCAGTTCTACCTTACCATCATGCTTGGGGAGCACTTGGGCCTTTGTCTGCTGCGTTTATTTTAAACAAAATAGAATATGGCAACAGCGGTGTCAAAAGTTTACTTTCAAGAATGTTCCAATGGAAGGTCCATTGGTTCTGGTATTTCATAGCAGTTTTTAGTCCCTTTGTGCTTCTTGGATTCGCAACTAGTATGAATTATTTTATCAATTCGAAATTTAGTTTTGATGGATTGGGTAGAAGCCTTGAGTTTCCCCAGTTTGGAATTGTAACTTTCTTCTTGTACAATGTCATAGTTTACGGATTTGGGGAAGAAACAGGATGGAGAGGGTATGCCTTACCAAAGTTACAAAAAAAATGGAATGCCTTACAATCTACCTTGGTTCTAACCATTTTATGGGCACTATGGCATGCTCCGCTTTTTTTGTATCGACCTAGCTTTATGGCAATGGACCTGTTCGGAATCTTCGGATGGTTTATGTCTTTGTTTACTGGTGCCATCCTTTTGACCTGGCTCTATAATTCCTCAAGAGGAAGTATCCTTATGGTGGCTCTCTTTCATGGAACCATCGACATCGTATTTACCTCAGACTCCATCGATACAAATATAATGAACATCACCGGGTTTTTACTCGTTGTATTTGCCGTAATCGTCCTTGGATTGACGGGATGGAAACATCTATCCAAGGTGAATCGGCAGATCAGTTAATCCGACTCTTCGATCATTGCATCCCAATCGGGAAAAGGATCTTCAAACTTTGCCCAAAGTTCCGGTCCTTCTTTGTATTCTTTGTCACTTAGCAGGCATTTGTCGAGAGAGGCACGTAGTTTCTTTTCATCCATATCCCGACCAATGAGAACAATCTCTTGGCGCCTGTCTCCCCAAGGCTCTAACCAATGTGTTTGTAGATTTTTGAAGACTTCTGGATCATCCGGAATCTCTTCGTCAGGGATACTGGCCCACCAATACCCTTCAGGTTTGTAAGATGATAGGTTCCCGGCTTGGGAATACAAAACCACCCAATCCATTTGACTCGCTAGCCATACGAATCCTTTGGCACGAACCACTCCCGGTTTTTCGGAATGCAACCATTTGTAAAATCGTTCTGGATGGAAGGGACGTCTGTGCACGTACACAAAACTTTTGATTCCATATTCTTCGGTTTCGGGAACATGGTCCCCTCGGAGTTCTTTGAGCCATAAGGGGGACTGACTGGCCTTATCAAAATCAAATCGACCCGTATTTAAAACTTTAGATAGGGGGACTTTACTGTAATCCGTGGGTATGATTTCGGCATCTGCATTTAGCGAACGTAAGATGGTGAGTAATCTATTCTTTTTTTCATCCGATAAAAGACTGATTTTATTGACAATGATGGTGTCGCTAAACTCCACTTGGTCTACTAGCAAATCGACAATGTCCCGGTCATCTTCCTCACCAGCACCTATTTCTCGTTCTCTTAAGGAATCTAAACTTTGGAAGTCTTTTAAAAAATTTACCGCATCGACGACTGTAATCATTGAATCCAAGGAAACGATATCGGACAAACTAACTCCTGTTTCATCTTCAAAGGTAAAGGTTTCTGCAATAGGAAGGGGTTCTGAAATTCCAGTGGATTCAATTAGGATGGAATCAAATTTTCCATCTTTGGCAAGTTTAGTGATCTCAAGAAGTAAATCTTCTCTGAGGGTGCAACAAATACAACCATTCGACATCTCCACTAACTTTTCATTGGTGCGACTGAGACTCCCTCCGGACGCCACAAGTCTCGCATCAATATTCACTTCGCTCATATCGTTGACGATGACTGCCACACGGAGTCCTTCCCGGTTGGCAAGAATGTGATTGAGCAGTGTGGTTTTGCCTGCTCCTAAAAATCCAGAGAGAACGGTGACAGGAATTTTTGGTTTCATATGGCCTTCCTTAATGCAATATAGTTGCATTTGTTTTCCATGGGAAATTCTGTCAATTAGTAATGCAATTTCGTTGCATTTAAATCATGGTTTGTTTGAGCCCGAGTATTTCTACGCATTCTAGGGAAATCCTTGCATTTTATGAATGAAGTTCAAATTCTTTAGAAATGCAGTTGGATCCATATTACTTAAAAGCTACAAAAACCATTAATTCCATTCGCTCGACTCTACTTGTTATTTTTATTTTAGGAATCCTCGGGAGTCTTGGTTCTCTCCACAGAGACCAACTCATCATGATGCTTCTTACCACTTTCTTTTATGGTATGGTCGCATTGACACAGTTCATAATCTTAAAGAGAGGGAAAGACCCTCATGCATTTTGGTTTGTTGTCATTGATATCATTCTGATTGGTTCAAATACTTTAGGCCAGAGTATTATGGACTTGGACATTGCCTCGTCTGCCCTAAAGGACGGAGTGAATTATATCATTTCTTTTTTTATCTTATTGTATTCAGGTTTTCTGTTTTCTTCCAAACAAACATATATCATTGGAGTGATGTTAACAGTTGTTCAGATAGGCTCCTTGGTTTTTGCAGGCATTTCTGGAATGGAATTTGTAGATCGAAATGATACACATAAACTTGCATATTCCATTTCGTTACCTGTAGAAATTGTAAAAGTTTTCTTTTTAGGAATGGCTACAGTTACAATTGCGAAAATGGTGGGGCTTCTTACTTCGATTCGAGATGAAGCTGTCAATGGTAAAAAAACTTCAGAAGAACATTCAAAAGTAATGGAAAGACAAAAGGAGGCATTGGTAGAGACTGGTGAAAATTTAAATCAATCCGTTGCCGCCTTGAAAGTGTTTGCTGATGATTTGAGTAGTCTCGTGCAAAACCAAGCTGCTTCCATTGAGGAAATTTCAGCATCGCTAACAAAAATTTCACAATCCACAGAAAATTCTTTTTCTTTTGTCAAAGACCAATACAAACGAATTGAAACATTAAACGAAGAAAGCCATACCTTAGAAGGAATTGTAAAGACAGTGCGAGTTGAAATCGATACAATTTCAGGTCATATTAATGAATCATCACAGTTTAGTAATTTGGTAACGAACTCTATGGAAAACTTAAATTCAGTTTTAAACGAAGTGAGTTCCAGTTTTCAAAAAGTGGAAGATGTCAATCAAATCATGAAAGAAATTGCTGACCAAACCAATTTACTTGCTCTCAATGCTTCGATTGAGGCAGCAAGAGCTGGGGAACATGGTAGGGGGTTTGCAGTTGTCGCACAAGAAGTTGCAAAACTTGCAGAAAACTCAGCGTTAAACGCAAGTGTCATTTCCAAAACCATTCTCAAATCTAAATCTGATTTACTCAAAGGGAATTTGTCAGCGAAAGAGGCAAGTGGATTGGCTTTGAACCAAAAAAATGAAATGAATAAAATCCAAAATAAAGTGATTAGTTTTAATGAAAAGTTTATCGACTTACAAAAGTTAAATACTCGTGTTTTGGAGTCTCAAAAAGAGCTAAAAGAATTATCCTCACAATTGGAATCCATAGCCAAAGACCAAACCTTCGGCAACAAGGAAGTGATGCGAGCAGCTCAAAGTATAGAAAGTGATGTCCAGGTTGTGGCTGAAAACACAAGAGTCCTCGCCGAACATATTGAGGACATCCAGGATTTGGCCAATCGCATCAAGTGATCCTTGTCTAACACCATTAACTTAACGTCTGTCGGTTTCGTTCAGGGTGAGAGATGGGAAAACTATTTGTAATTCTTCTCACCACTTGGATCTTTGAGTGAAAGTCCTATTTAGGAGCCGACTGTATGATTTCGAATAACTATTTTAATGATAACGATGACCTAATTGATCATTTTGATTCCCTGACACCTTGGAACGAGGTAGTCGACCAATACGAACAAGGTTTTGAAGATTTTGCAGAATACCAAAAATCCGGAAAGGAAGAACTGGCATTCGCTCCTGGAAACTATGAAGATGCCATCGAGTTTTACCGTTCTACCTTAGAAGCTGGTGGAGACATTGCTGGAAACGATATTTCCCAAGTTTCTAAACAAATGGATGAAGAAGGCCTCAAATACAAAGACGGCCAAGTTAGTTTCCCAAAACCTATGTTAGACGTAGTGGAAAAAATTAAATCTGCTGGACTACTTCCATACGGAATCCACAGACATTATGGTGGATTGGGTTTGCCTTCTGTCGTACAATCGATGTTATCTGAATGTGTTTCTCGCGGAGACGGGTCACTGGCGATCACTCTTGGTTGTATGAACTTGGCAGAAACTGTAGAACGATTTGGAACAGAAGAAATGATTCATGATTTTGTTCCGAAAATGGCAGCGGGTGAACTTTGTGGGGCTATGGCCCTTACGGAACCAAACTACGGATCGGACCTTCCTAACTTACAGACAAAAGCAGTCAAAGGCGAAGATGGATCTTGGAAAATCACAGGAACCAAACGTTTTATCACTCATGCTTGTGGTTTTGGATCTGCACCTTCCATCATCCTCACACTCGCAAGAACAGGAACCACAACAAGTGGGGCACGAGGACTTTCATTCTTTTTAGTTCACTCTAAAGATGTATTTGTTGCCTCCATCGAAAAGAAAATGGGACTTCATTGTTCTCCTACTTGCGAAGTGGTTTTTGAAAACTCTCCAGGAATTCTCATTGGGGAAGAAGGAAAAGGCCTTGTGAAATATTCCATGGCCATGATGAACCAAGCTCGTCTCAACATTGCGGCCCAAGCGATGGGAATTGCCACTGCTGCATATTTCGAAGGAAAAAAATATGCAGAAGAAAGAGTCCAGTTTGGAAAAACTATCAACAACATCACCGCTGTGAAAAAAATGTTGGAACGAATGGAGCGAGAAGTAGCTGCGATGCGTTGTATCCTCTATGAAGCAAGTTACGCTGTAGACCAATATCGTTGGAAAGAAGAACGAGGAAAGATGAAAGGTCTTTCAGAGAAAGACATCAAAAAAGATGAAACTTTCAAGAAGTGGGAAAAACTTGCCTCATTATTTACTCCGCTTTCTAAATACTACATCACTGAAATGGCAAACCTTGTGGCTTATGATGCGATGCAAATCCATGGTGGGTCTGGTTATACTGAAGATTATGATGTAGCTCGACTTTATCGTGATGTAAGAATTACGAATATCTACGAAGGAACCACACAACTCCAAACAGTGGCTTGTATTGGTGGGATTGTTTCTGGTATGACGGAGACAGGAATTTACCGTGAATACTTGAAATCGGAAATGGCTACGTTTGCCGCAAGTAATGGCCTAAACGATTTATTCAAACAATTTGAAACAGTTGTAGCTGAATTTGCTGAAATCGAATCCACTCCACTTCGTGAAGAGTTGGCATTTGAAGTCGTAGAATCAGCAGCCCGTTTCCACAATAGTTTGTTACTCGAGAGAAGTATTGGTCGTTCTAAGGTAGAAAGAAGGTCCTATCGTAAATCGATTACGGATGCTTACATCCTTGATAGTTCGGCAATCCTTGCATCGAACCTAACAAAGATTCGTGGAAAGAAAAAAACACCAGTCACTGCTTAATAAAGCTGATTCCAATCCTCTTCTTCCTTGTTACGCTTGTTTTATGGAAGAAGGGGAGGGTGTAATCTCATCTAACAAACCTGACATTCGCCTCTCTTCTCCATTTTCTTGGAGGGGAGATACTTTCCCTCCCATTTTAGATTCAGAAATGCCAGATCATTTAAGTAACATTCGTGATTTAGGAATTCCTTATATTTTCGATATCCATACCCATTTTTTCCCAGAGACGGTTATGAAACTCATTTGGCGTTGGTTTGACAATGTGAACTGGGCCATTGGATACAGGTTACCTGAAGCGGAACGAGTAGAACGACTCCATCACAATGGGATCAAACGTTTTACTACATTAAACTATGCTCATAAAGCAAATATGGCTTCTTCCTTAAATGATTGGACTTATGCCAATTACAGGAATTGGAAGGGAGCTGTTCCCTTTGGAACTTTTTATCCAGAAGAGGGAGTCATCGCTTACGTAAAAAAGGCTGTGGAAGAATACGGGTTTCGCGGGTTCAAACTTCACTGTGAAGTCTCCAAACTCAATTTAAACCGCCCGGAACTGGCAGATACCTTTCACTATTTACAAAAGAAACAAATTCCGATTCTCATTCATACTGGGACAGCACCACTTCCTGGTGAGTTTACAGGCATCCAATTTTTTAAACCATTTCTTGAAACCTATCCGAAGTTACGTGTGATAGTCGCCCATATGGGAGCTCATGAAATCTCCGCCTATGCTTCGTTACTGGAAGGATATCCTAACCTGGGACTTGATACGACGATGGTATTTGTAGATTTCCTTGCCACGGGCAAAACTCTAGATGTGGATTCTGCGATTCCGTATTTGGAGAAATACCAAAACCAAATTTACTTTGGATCCGATTTTCCAAATATTCCTTATAACCTAAACCACCCCATTCGTCGGTTTTTGGACCTACCTATCAGCAACACAGCCAAACAAAAAATTCTCTATCAGAACGCAGAAAACTTATTTTTTAAATGAAACGTGGTTGCATTTGCAACAGCGTTGCAAATGATAGGCCCACAGAGGTATTTATGAAATTCGCCAAAATTTTTCTATTTTCAGTGTTCACTCTCTCTGTTTTCAATTGTGCAGAACTCTTTTCTTCCAAAGAAGATAAAAATGATGATCAACTCATCCTAGCGCTGCTGGTAGGAGCCAATTGTCCAAAAACAAATGTTTCCACTCCTACTTTTGGAACCAAATTCGATTTTACCAATTGTTCAGGGGATGCAAACCTTGCCCTCGCTGGTTCAGGTTTCCAAGCAAACAATGTAACTCTTAGCGGTGGACTTGTGGGAACAAGTAACAACTCTACAATCATAACGAATGCTTCTAGTCTTTCTAATTCTGGTGGTAATAAAAAAGCCTCTATCGAAATTGTTTACCAATTAAACTCTGCTTTGTCTACCATCTCTGCAATTCTGCCTTCCACAACTGCGTTTGGTGGGCCAGGGTTTTTCATCAGGGATACAAAAGCTGATAAAATTGTAAATGGATCATCTTCTGCTTTTGGAACAGCCGGGACACCTTGGGCTTCTTCCGTTGGCCAAGAGAAAACTCTTTGTTTGGAAATTCACGAAGAAGGTTCGGGTGCTCATATTTTCGGTTGGCAAGGAACTTGCGCTACCGTAGACCGTAGTGCCTACCAGTTTGAAGAAGAAAATGTCGTCGTAATTATTTCCGGTGATAGAGTTGCCTTACGGATCAATGGAGCTACTGTCAAAACTTTGACAATTTATAACCAGTCCATTGGAACTGCTGGTTCATTTCTTTAAAGAAAAGGATTTTGATTGAAACAACTTAATATCAATCAACTCACTCGACTAAAACTATTATCACTATTTGTGATAATAGTTTTATCTGCATCCACATGGTCGCAAACATCAAAGTGGGAAACTGAATTAGAAGATCGTACCAGTTCCAAACAAACCGGATCGTCCCCGGAAAAATCGAATCAATCTGAACCTGATAGCTGGGAAGCAGAATTAGAAAAAGATGTAAAAGACCAAGAAATAAGAAGTAAATCTACAGAAGGGAGTCGTGGTGTTACTTCGAACGTTCAACAACCAAACCAAATCAACAGGTCAGCGCAAAATTTGATGATGGATGTTTCTGCCACAATTGATCTTGTTGGGGCATGGGACCGTAACAAACCACGAGGTACTGGTGAAAGAATTGACAACAAGTTGGACGTAAGGACTGCCGAATTTGGATTTACTGCTGCTGTTGATCAATGGATGAGAGCTAATTTTTTAGGTGCAGCTCATGGTGAGGATGGCAAGTATTATTATGAAGTCCATGAAGCCAATGTACTTTTTCCTTTTTTACCTTTTAATACCTCTTTGAAAGTGGGGCAGATGTTTGTTGATATTGGAAGATTGAACCGTATTCATTTACACGATCGACCTTTTACCATGAATCCAATTGTCCATGAGAAATTTATTGGTTTTGAATCTGTAATGGACACAGGAGCAGAGTTTAGTGTTTTGCTCCCATGGAAATGGATCACACAGGAGCTCGTGTTAGGTGCGACGAATGGTAAAAAATGGGGTCATTCGCATTCTGAGGGATTACAAAAAAATAATCCTATGGGATATGCACATCTCAAACATTTTTATTATTTTGGAAATAACTGGGGTACTCAATTCGGATTTTCTGGTGTAAGATTTGAGCCGACAACCGATCGAAGAAACCAAAGGCATTTATATGGAATGGATGCTGTTTTACGTTGGAACCGATCCAATTTAAGAGAACTAATGATTATGTCAGAAGGTTGGTACCAACAGGAGATATTCCCTGAACAAATGGATCCCAATACTTACCAAAAATCAAAAGCACCTTCGAGAGATCAGTGGGGGTATTACTTTTTTGTGGATTATAAGTTTCACCAACTTTGGTCATTGGGTTACCGCTATGATTATTTTACCGATAAATCCCTGGTCGACAAAAATGGGAAACAAGCAGACAATGCAATCGAAGGCCATTCTACACAAATTACCTTCCATAGTTCTGAATTTGGAAGAATTCGCGGTTCGGTGGAAAGACGTTACATCCAAGATTTTTCCAAAACAGAATTCCAGGAACAACGGGAATGGAGATTTTATGTGCAAGCAGTTGCCATTTTAGGTTCGCACCCTGCACATAGTTATTAAGAGGAAAATTTAATGTTAAATTTAAAATTCAAAACATACTATTATTATAAAAATACACTTTTTTCCTTTTTTGTTTTTTTCGTATTTCTATTTGTTTCTCCATTGGCCGCAAAAGTATCGCTCGTTGCAAGTATCTCCGATATCAAATACATCGCCGAACAGATTGCTGGCGATAGAGCAGATGTTTATGGAATGATAAGAGGGACGGATGACCCGCATTTTGTTATGACTAGACCTGATTTTCTTGTTAAACTCAGTGAAGCAGATGTAATTTGTGTGGTCGGTCTTGATTTAGAGGTAGGCTGGATTCCTTATCTCCAACAACAATCGAGAAACATGAAAATTCAAAAAGGCCAACCTGGTTATTGTGATACTTCTTTTGGAGTTAAAATCCTTGGAGAGCCGACCGTAATGATGGACAGATCAATGGGTGATATGCATATTTATGGAAATCCACATTATTGGAATGATCCTATCAATGCGATCCAAATGGCACAAAATATAAAAAATGCCCTCACTCGTGTGGACCCTTTGAATGGCGAATACTATGAAGGAAATTTTAATTCGTTTAAAAAACGTCTCATCCAACTTACAAAAGAAGAAATGAAAAAAATGGAACCTTATTTTGGACTGAAGGTAGCAGTTTTTCATGACCAGTTTGTTTATTTGGCTTCCAGGTTTAAATTTAATGCCAACTTAACCATAGAAGAACGACCCGGAGTTCCACCTTCTGTTCGTTATATGGACCAAGTCATTAGTTATATGACAGCAGAAAAGATAAAAATTATCTTGATTGGTCCTTATCATAATCCAAAGTATGCTGAGTATGTATCTTCAAAGGTTCCTGGGAGTGTCGTTGTCACCTTGCCAGTTTCTGTCGGAGGAAGTCCAGAATCTCTGACTTACGAAGACACACTCAGATTGATGTTACAAAAAATACGAGATGCAAGCGACAAAACTAAATAATCCAGACACTCCTGTTTTATTGATTCAAACAAATGCACTTAGTGTGGGTTACAGGAAGGAGTTTCCTGTGGTATCCGACATCTATTTGCAAATCCATACCGGCAAAACCTATGCCCTAGTCGGTGGGAATGGGGCTGGAAAAACCACACTCTTTCGTACATTGACAGACCTTTTGCCTCCACTTTCGGGGGAGATTTCCTTTTCAAAAACATTTACCACTTCTTATGTTCCCCAAGCAAAACGTATGTCATTGGAATTCCCTTTGCGAGTGGAAGACGTTTTGTTAATGCCCAAAAACATTGGGCTCAGCTTTTTACCAAAAAAGAAATTTTCCGATGAGGATATGGCGCTTATCGAGAGAACGGGCGTTAGTTCTTACTTAAAAAAACAAATTTCTTTATGTAGTGGGGGTCAGTTACAAAAGGTCCTGATCCTACGTTCTCTATTAACAAAAGCCAATTTGATTTTTTTAGATGAACCCATGGATTCTTTGGATCATAATGCCAGAGAGTTGTTTCAAACAGTTTTATCTGAATATCTAAAGGAAGGAAACCGGTCCCTATTTTTTATCACCCATAGTTTAGAACATGATTGGGGATTTGGGTTTGATGAAATTTTTGAAATAGACGAAGGAAAACTCTACAATATCACTAGTGGAGAACGCCCACCTAACTGCCATCATCATGACTAATATACTTTCTAGTTGGACTTTATTTTTACCACAAATATTAGTGGGTAGCCTTGTTGGGGCACTTCTTTCTGTTCTTGGAATTTTGATTGTACTCAGAGGTATGACTTTTTTTGGAGTCACATTATCCCAAGCAGTTACTTTTTCTGTCGCCTTATCCTTGTTTATGGAGTGGCCTGGAGAAATTTTCCCTATTCTTTTTTCCTGTGTACTTGTTTTCCCTCTTTTGTATGTCAGAAAACTAAGAGGAATGAAAGAAGAGGTAATTCTTGGAATCCTATTTGTATTCTTTTCTGCGGCTTCGCAAGTTATGTTGGCTCTTGGTGGAAATGTACAAAACCATTTGATGGCTGCTTTTTTTGGTGATATTTTGACTTCACAAGTAAGGGCAGATTCCTTTGGAATTTATATCGCAGTTTTCTTTTTTATCCTATATCTCAGTTTTTTTAGAAGGTTTCTTTTTATCAGTTTTGATCGGGACGAATATAAAATACAGGTAGGAAATCCTCTTCCCTTTGATCTTTTGTTTTATATCATTCTTGCTGCCTCTCTCACTGTGGCTGTCAATCTACTCGGAACCTTCTATAGCATCGCCCATTTAATTTTACCGGTTTTTGCCTTATTACCACTCATTCGGTCATTAAAACTTTTAACAGTTGTTTGTGTTTTGTTTTCAGTATTTGCCACTATATCTGGTTTCTTAATTTCTCTGATTGGAATTGAAAAAAACGGAGAATTGATTTATTTTCCGACTTCTTCCAGTATCATCTTAGTTCTTTGCGGACTTGCATTTTTTCTCCACCTGATTCGGTTTCTTACCACTTCCGTTTTTTCCAAATCTGTCCGATAGATACTATGTGGAACTAATCCCTTGTAATACCTGCGGTGAAAATCGCTTCCGTCCTATTTTTACAAAAGAAAGCCCTCTGGGCGAAACCTTTTCCATTGTTTCCTGTGTTCGTTGTGGGCTTGTCCAAGTGAATCCCCAACCTGATTTTTTAGCAGTGAAAAAGTATTATGATGATTCATATTTTACCCAAAGGACTGAGAGAGGGTATGACAATTATTACTCAGACAAACTTCGGACTGAAATATCTCGGGTTTTCCAACTCAACCTAAAGGATTTGGATTTTTTTTCTTGGGAAAAAGTTCGTATCTCGCAATTGCCACCAGGAGAAAAACTTTCTTCTTTGGACATTGGATGTGCTGCCGGTTATTTTGTGACATACCAAAAAGAACGTGGTTACGATGCCTTTGGAATTGAGATTGCTGATGGTCCCGTTCGGTTTGCGAGAGAAACCTTAAAACTAAATATTTTCCAAGAAAACTTTTTGGATTGGGACAATCAGTTCCAAAAACAATTCGATGTTATTACACTTTGGGCAACCATCGAACACCTTCACAATCCAAAGGAAACCTTAGAAAAAATTCAAAAACATTTAAAACCGGGCGGGGTGCTGATTTTATCCACCTGTCGTTATGGGTTACTGGCAAAACTGGGTGGGAAAAATTGGCGGTATCTCAATGTCCCTGAACATCTTTATTATTACTCGTATCAGGGATTAAAGAATTTACTATTGAGTTTGGGTTATCGAAATCCAGTTTCCTTTACCTATGGAAGCGGAATGACCTCACGTGCCGGAGCAAGTTTATCTTTCAAACTCCGGAAACGTGTGATGGACCAACTTGTAAAGTGGTTTCAGTTAGGTGATATGATGGTTTATATGGTGAGGAAGGCGAACTAACCTTCTAGCGATTTTAGTATATCCTCTACGCAGAAGGCTACCACTTCATCCAATTCTGCGGTGGCATCCACAAAGATCGTAGACTCAGGTAAAATCGCCAAATAGTTTTGGTAGATGCGGGTTTGTTCTGCATCATCATCAAAAACTTCTTCCTTACCGCCACGGCTTGTTCTTCTTTCTAATGCCTCTTCTGGAGATAAATCTAAAAAATAAACTCTGTTGGGTTCCGGAAATCCTCTATCTTCATTTTTGTATAAGATGTCTGCTGCATGTTCTTCATCTCTACCTTGGTAAGCTGCAGTGGAAAAATAATAACGATCTTGTACAATTGATTTACCATTCTTTAACGTTGGTAAGATGACTTCATTGACTGAACATTCTCTATCGGCAATAAAGGTTTCAATTTGTTCTTCTTTGGATAGTTTGAGTTTTCCTTGTAAGAACTCTCTGATCTTTTTACCGTGCACACTGTCTGTTGGCTCTCTATGCCAAAGGTTAGGTATGGATTTTGTTAAGAGTGCTTCCGATACCATTCGAGAGACTGTAGTTTTCCCGGATCCATCGATCCCTTCAAAGACAAAGAACTGATTATTTTGGGGCATATCCCCTCCATTTTAAGAATGGTCGTTTTTTCCTCGACTTATTTACTAAACTCGGCAATTTAGTCTAAGGAGCAAAAACATGAAAAAAATTTCGTCTATGCTGATCATTGCTTTTTTGGCTGTATTTATGATTAACTGTGCCTCTGAAGAAGTTAAACAAACGCCAGTGGTGGAAGAACCAAAACCTTCCAAAAAACCAAAATTGGATGATTCATTCAAAACTAGAGCTAGAGATATTAAATAATTTCTACTCAAAACCAGGACCACCCCGGGAAACTTGGGTGGTTTTTTTATACCATTTCGCTTAATTAATAAGCAAAAAATACTTTTTAATTCAGCCTCCGTTCCCTATTGCCTCACCATTAAGCAATTTGCAGTAAAATTCCCTACAATGCTTACTGGTACCGATCTTGCATTAAAAGACTGTATCCATCTATGATTACAGAAAGAGAAAGTCATCAGTTTCTGCGCGATTGGAAAGAATGGTTGTCTTGCGGAACCCTTGTTCCCGTTTTCCAACCCATCCTTTCGTCCGAATCCACTGGTATTTACGGTTATGAACTCCTCGGGCGTCTTTCCACACCGGAAGGTTTGTTAAGTCTTGGAGAATTCTTTTTATCCCAGACTTTTGGTTACGATGAAATTTTTTTCCTGAAAAAAAAAGTCGATGAAGAGATCCGTTTTACTGCCTTACAAAAATTTGCAAAAGAAGCTCCTGCAGAAACCAAGTTATTTTTAAACATTTCACCGAACGTAATGTACCATGCGTTATTACAATTGGAAACTACACTTCCACAAACCATCCAAATGGTAAGAGAGGTGGGTGTGGATCCGGAAAGGATTGTGATCGAAATTACAGAAGAAAGGTTTCCACATAATTTAGAATTATTACGACCTATTCTCAATTTATATCGGCAAGAAGGATTCTCCATCGCTGTCGATGATGCGGGATCAGAGGCCAGTAATTTAGATAGAATCGGACTATTTCATCCAGAAATTATCAAAGTTGACTTACAGATGTTAAGAAGGTCAACATTCTCAAGAAACTTCAAAGAAATTTTAATCAACTTGTCTAAGTTAGGTGAATCATTAGGTAGTAGTTTACTTTTTGAAGGAATCGAATCCGAAGATGAATTGTATAATGCTTTGAATTATGGTGCAAGATACATCCAAGGGTTTTATTTTGCTAAACCAGAGCCAACTTTTGCCAAACGTTTTGATTATAGAACAGAGATGCAATCTTCCTTAGAATACTTTCACGCTCGCAAACAATCGGAGATGAATCGCCAAATCGAATGGGAAACCATTTGGAAAGATAAACTATCTGAAATTATGATGGGGTTTACCGAAGAAAATGGAATTTGGGAATGGAAGGGTGGTTTTGAAACCAGTGTTTTTGGAGATGGGGATTTTTTTCGGATGTACATCACAAGCCCACTTGGGTTTCAAGTTTCTCCCAATTATTCCCGTGACAAAACGGGGAATATGGAACCAGATTATTCCTTCCTTGGAAAAAACTGGTCTTTTCGTCCTTATTTTTTTGAACATTTGCATAAATCCAAAACCAGTAGGGATGCTTGGACTCTCTCTCAAATGTACCATGATATATCTGAACGGATGATGTTGCGGACATTTGCTAGAAATCTTTCCGAAAACTTGATATTATTTATCGATGTGGTTGTCTCTAGGTCCTGAAAGGTTTTGCGAAAATCCCTCTCTTGGGAGATGATGACAATCGATATGGCAAAAATACAATTTTTGCAATTACCAGTGCCTCCGCCATCTTACTATGCAGCCACGGGAAATGTTCCCCTAGCAGCTGCTAGTTTAGCAAGTTGTCTAGAATCCAAAGAAGATCCCGTCTTAGGAATCAAACCTTATGTCATCCCACCGGAAGATACTGACTCCTTAGGAGACAAAGAACTAATCAATCGAATTGCCAAAGAAGGTCCTGACTTTTTAGGCCTCTCTCTTTATTTATGGAATACAGAACGTAGTCTTTACATCGCAAGAGAAATTAAAAAAAGAAATCCAGAAACAACCATTCTGATTGGCGGGCCTGAGGTAAATGAAGACAACCCATATGTATTGGGGGAAAGTGGTTATGATATCGCTGTATCGGGCGAAGCAGAACATAGTTTTAGAAATTTGATGCGAACCCTTTTATCTCGGTCATCATTAGAAGGTTTGGAAAATGTGGCCTACAGAAGAGAGGATGGAACTCTCTCCGCATTTGGAACACAAGCGGCAGCAAATTTTCCACTTACCGATTTTCCTTCTCCTTATACCACTGGCCATTTAAAGGTAGATCCCAAACGTTCCACATACTTGGAAACTGTGCGAGGTTGTAAATCGCAGTGTACTTACTGTTTTTATCCTAAGTCATCTCAAAATCTTAGGACCCTTGACATTCCAGAAACCATTCGATTGATTTCTGACTTAAAGGATAAAGGGGCAAGGGAACTTGTTTTTTTAGATCCAACTTTCAACCATAGACCAGGTTTTGAAAATTTTTTAGATGCCATTGCCGAAGTGAACTCAGATGGTAAGATGTCTATGTTTGCCGAGTTACGTTCAGAAGGTGTGACACCTAAAATTGCAACTAAACTTCGTAAGGCGGGATTCACTCGAGTGGAACTCGGCCTACAATCCGTAAACGAAGAAACTTTGAAACGAGTGAAACGATACGGTAGTCCACACAAAGTAGCAGAAGTGGCAAAGATGTTGGCTGGTGAAGGGATGGAACTACTTCTTGATCTCATCATTGGTCTTCCAGGTGACACTCCAGAAGATGTAGAAAGAGGAATTCATTTCTTTTTGGAACATGGACTCGGGGAATGGGTCCAAGCCTTTCCTTTGTCTGTTTTACCTGGAACTGCGATGCGTAGGGATGCAGAAAAGGAAGGCCTATCTTTTATGCCAACACCTCCTTATCGAATCATTCAAACTCCCACTTTCAGCCCAAGGGACTTAACAGAGTCTTTGTACTTTGCAGAAGATTTATTGGAAAGAAGGCTCGATGAATTCCCAAGACCGTTTTTATGTGTCGCAGATCCGGAGAAAAATGACAGAATGGATCTGCAGTTTACAAGTTCTGGAATTCGTTTTTTTAATTCTGGATTAGAGGAATCTTTCGGTAAGGTGAATGATTGGTCAGGCAGTCGCCATCACAGTGTTTGGTTTCATTCCGAAAATTTAAGAAAAGACCTTTCTCAAATCCAATCATACATTGCAGAAAGGATTGGTTCTGAACCTTATTCTACTATTGATTTTGTGATTCCTTTGGTCTCTGTCCCCAATCAAATTGATGTTTCAAAACTTGTTTCTACAATTGAAACTAAACGAAATTCTTATTTATCTAGGACTTTGGCACATCGGGGAGAAAACCTCCAACACCGACTGGTTTTTGTTTTTGATGGAAATCATTTGGAACTAAGAAATTGGAGAGAAAAGGAATTGGATTCTGCTGCCTTTTTAATCTATGAAAGAGTGGCTACAAACAGAATCAA
Source organism: Leptospira harrisiae (assembly GCF_002811945.1). Taxonomy (NCBI): domain Bacteria; kingdom Pseudomonadati; phylum Spirochaetota; class Leptospiria; order Leptospirales; family Leptospiraceae; genus Leptospira; species Leptospira harrisiae. Next base: position 1,124,035 of record NZ_NPDX01000001.1, read on the forward strand.
AAGTTTAGACCCCGCAGAAGAATCTTTCTATTTGGTCGAAGGTGAAAAGTTAGACTCAAAAGATTTTGAATTTTTAAAACAAAATATGGATCCTGAGACCATTACTTTTTCCTCTCGAAAATTAGAAGAAAGATGGTCTATGGAAGTTTTGGGTTACGGAGAATTGTAAATTAGGATTTATGGTTTTGTTTTCGAAAGAATTCCACGTTTTCCAAAAATCTTTTTTTCTCACCAGAACGGGAAGAATGTCCAGCAATCGCTAAACCTACGGTTAGGTGGCCTTCTTCATTTTTGGTGATTGTTTTAATGGTCCCAAATGCTGTAAGAGGGGATTGCATTTTAAAAAATATATCAAATTGGAATCCCGAAAGTTTAGGCAAACTTTGGATAAGATCTGGGTGATCTACAATCACTTTGAGTCCACCTTCCGAAATATCTATTACTGGAAATTTTCCATCTGACTTAATCATATTCGAATGGCGGATTCGATCTACCATTTCAAAACATAGAGTTTTCATTTCCATGGCTTTTAGCAAATCAAAGGTTTCTGACTTACTTTGCATTTGGATGTACCCAATTGGGATGGATTCTTCTTCATCAGTCAAATAGAGAATGGGAAGGATGAGTTCGGATTTAATTTTTTGGTTTCGTTTGTTATTGATTTCTTTATCTATATCTTCTTCGATCTCATCTGAAAAAACTAAAAAGTCTTCATTCGGAGCGGACTCATAAGATTTGCGATCGGTTGCATCTTCTAACAATAAACCTTTTTTCGTTTTTTTAATTTGGCGTATGATTTCCGAATCTTCGCTGGAGTTAAAAGTAGAAATTTTTATAAAATCAACTGAGTTTTTGAGTTTAGTTTCATAGTCTTGAAAATTTACTTTCACGGCCGTAGGAACATGAAACATATCGGTTTCAATTTTTGCCTTACTAGAAACCACATTTGTAATCCAGGCAGACCCGGGAGGGACTGGAATTCGTGAACTTTCCCTATCTTTTTTTGCAATGGCAATTTTATCTAAATGGAGGACGTACTGCGATTCCCCTTTTTCTTGTTCCACAGTACATTCAAGGTGAAGGTACCGGCCTAAAATTTTGTAGAGGGTGATTTTTTGACCCACGGAAAGGGTCATCGTGGGGCGAACGCTGATGAGAACCTTGTTGCCGTCTGCAGATACTTTTTTTAAAAAACAACTTTCCCCAGAGTGGATATTGTCCTTTAGACTCAATTCCTGGTTTAATAAAAATTTCGTCAAAACATGGAGTTTTTTTTCTTTGTCAGAAAAAACATCCAAAGATCGCTTACTTCTTTCTAGTGTTTCCATAAAAGGTCGTGTTACTTACTATTATCGGACGAATTTCTCCTGAAATTCTCTTGCACGGAGAGTTTTCTTGCCTAAAGTAGAAAAAGGAAGGATAATTATGTCAAATCAACCCCTACCAGGATCTGAGCTTTTCGATGGAGTCAGTGGACAAGAGCTCTTCTCGGTCAACATGGGACTTACGTATCGGGACTTTTTAGTTTTACCCGGATACATCGACTTTAACCCAAGTGATGTAGAACTCGAAACCAAACTTTCCAAAAACATTTCCCTCAAAAGACCTCTGATGAGTTCACCGATGGATACTGTTACCGAGTCAGAAATGGCCATAGCACAAGCCCTTATGGGTGGAATCGGAATTATACATTATAACAATAGTATTGATGAACAGGTTGATCTTGTTCGAAAAGTAAAACGATACGAAAACGGATTTATCAAAGACCCAATCCTTCTTTCTCCGGAACATACACTTGCTGATTTAGATGCAGTCAAAGAAAAATATGGTTTTAGTGGGATTCCTATTACTGAAGATGGAACCGCCAGCACAAAGTTAGTTGGAATTGTTACTAACCGAGATGTGGATTTTGAAAGAGACCGTGGTATCAAACTTGGAAAGGTAATGACAACCGACCTTATCACTGCAAACGTTGGAATCAGTTTACAAGAAGCAAACAACATCCTAAGAACAAGTAAAAAAGGAAAACTTCCAATTGTTGATAAACAAGGAAAACTCGTGGCTCTCATTTGCCGTAGTGACTTGAAAAAAAATAAAGAGTTTCCTCAATCTTCCAAGGATGACCAAAAAAGACTACGAGTAGGGGCAGCATTATCCACCTTACCAGAGTCACGTGATCGAATGGCGGCACTTGCAGAAGTCGGCGTGGATGCTATCATCATTGATTCTGCACAAGGAAATTCCAGTTACCAAATGGAAATGATCCATTGGATTAAATCAAATTTTCCAAACATTGATGTGATTGGTGGAAACGTAGTTACGAAAGCACAAGCTGCGAACTTGATTGCAGCCGGCGCCGATGGACTACGAATCGGAATGGGACCTGGTTCCATTTGTATCACACAAGATACGATGGCTGTTGGAAGAGCACAAGCCACTGCCGTATTTAAAACTGCAGAATACGCGCAGGCACATGGAGTTCCCGTGATTGCAGATGGTGGAATTTCCAATATTGGGGACATTGCCAATGCACTTGCGATTGGTGCATCCATGTGTATGATGGGATCTATGTTCGCAGGGACAAAAGAAGCACCAGGTGAGTATTTTTATGAAAATGGAATTCGTCTAAAGAAGTATCGGGGAATGGCGAGTTTGGAAGCGATGAGTAAAGGTGGTGACAAACGTTACTTCTCTGAATCACAAAAGATCAAAGTAGCACAAGGTGTTTCTGGATATGTTGTGGACAAAGGATCTGTTTTAAACCTCATTCCTTATCTGGTACAAGGACTCAGACAAAGTTTTCAAGATATGGGATTTCGAAATATTCCTGACTTACACAAAGCATTACGAGAAGGAAAACTTCGTTTTGAAAGAAGGACAGAATCGGCCCAAGCACAAGGTAGTGTGCATGGATTGTATTCTTACACAAAACCTTCCATGAGGGCGGAATAACAATTTTTAATGAGATACCTTTGGATCTTCATACTTTTTTTTAGTTTCGTTTCAATAGAGGCACAAGGTTCACCTGACTCTAGTTTGTCGGCGCAAGAACTTTTGGCAAGACTGGACCGAGAAATGGATTTCGGGAAAGGTCTTGTAAAAGGTACTTATGTTCTGATTCGTAGGAACGGAACTTCGGAAACTTGGAAGATCAATCGGTTTTTTAATGGGGAAGATGCTCTCCTTCTTTTTGATAGAAAGGGGAGAGGGCTTGAATCCAAACTTTTGACAAAGGACGAAGGAGAAAATGTTTTTTTCTTCAATGTTCTCAGTGCCAAACTCTTTCGAAAAACAGATGATGAAAAATACGAGTCCCTTATGGGGACTGGATTTTTTTATGTCGATCTATCAGGTTACTCTTATCAGGCCAATTACAATCCTTTAGTGAACGGGGATTTGGAAATAGGTGGAGAAGTATACTACCGGATTTCTTTAAAACCCATCCTCCCTTACTTTTATAAAAAATTAGTCCTACTTGTGGGAAAAAAAGACCTAAAACCATACCGTGTGGACTTCCATGATCGGGATGGAATTTTATTCAAAACCTTAAACTTAAAATACGGTCCTGTAAAAGTAAAAGAAATTTCTGGAAAGGTGGAAGAAATTCAGAAAGCATCTAGGTTAGAGATGTTAGATTTGAATACAGGAAGTATCACCGTTTGGGAAATCCAAGAAGTTGATAAATCAGTAAATCCTGATGCTTCTTTGTTTGCAGTCGATAATCTAAGCCGATAAACTCTTGTTAGATCCTGGTCTTATCCTTTTTCGCACTGGATTTTCATCAAAACCTTCTATTACTCTTACCCAAGAAGAAATGGCTCATCTTCGAGCTTTACGGTTGAGTAAAGATGAAGCTGTGATACAAATTCGGGATGGAGTTGGTGGTTTGTATAACTATCAATTTTCACCTCATTCCAAAGAATTAAGGTTTTTAAATGAAACTCATCTGGAAAAAAAAACAGACAGGAAAACCATCGCCATAGCTCTTCCCAAAGGAAATCGTTTTGACTTTTTTTTACAAAAGGTGACCGAGATAGGTCTTGATTCTGTTGTGTTTTTGGTGTTCCGTCATTCCATTCGTAAGGAATTCAATTTGGAACGTGCCGAAAAAATAGTAAAAGAGGCAGCAGCACAATCCAAACAAACAGAATTACTTTCTCTTTCGATTGAACCTGCAAGTGAGTGGATGAAATCACATAAAGATAGTTTGGTGGTCTTTCATCCGCATAGGTCAGAGGTATTTACTGCAAAACAATTGTTTGGAAAAATTCCTGTGATTGGCCCAGAGGGCGGATTTCATATCGATGAAGAAGATTGGATGGAAAAAAACCAAATCCCAAGACTCAGACTTCCTGGTGGGGTACTCCGTACAGAAACTGCGGGCATTGTTGCCGCGAGTTTCCTTGCATACGGATTGTAAAAAACTTTCTACTTATTGGTTAATAAGAGGAGAGTTGTGGAAAGATTGCAGTTGGTGGAACAAGCAGTAAAACAAGCGGAAGCAGCTGGGTAATTGCTACCAGTAACATCAGGGTATTTTCCAGCACAACCAGCATTACAAGCTTCTAAACTTCCACCCGTACAAGTAATTAGGAAAGTCATCAAGTTCCTTTCCACCGTTTTGTCTTCTCTCTTTTGACAAGATGTAGAGAAGATCATGACAAAACACAATACTACCAAAACAAAAATACGATTCATATTCCTAAACTCCGTTCTCCCTGCATTTCGTCAATCGGTTCGTAAAAATCTTGACCCTTGTGACTTTTCCTATGCATTGGATGAGATCCTATATGTCAGACGGTTCTAAAAAGGTTTTAGAAAAAAAAGCGCACGGAGAGTTCGAATTTACCGCTTACGGGGAATTCTTATCTTATTTCCACGCCCATATCGACATTTTTAAGAGGCTCCTCAAGGCGCGTAAAATGGATCCGGCCAAAGTGGAAGAAGTGGCAAAACAGATTAAATCCTACATGACGGGGAATATCAAAAAGACGGACCAGTTTTTTGAACACCTTCCTCAGTTTGCGACGATGTTAGGTGTCCCACAAAATGAAGTTTCCGCTTATCTAAATACTAATTTTATCGAAGTTTTAAACAAAGTACAAGAAAAACTTAAAGCACAGGAATTGGACAAACTGACGAACGCTCCAGCTCCCAGTTTTTCTTCTGTGGCAGAAGAGATTGTGGAACGACTCCAGGTCACTCACCCCAAAGACTTTGTATTTGCCCAAAAAGGGATTCTTATGGTTCTCGAAAATCCGGTGACAGGGGAAATCATCGAACCCAAGGGCCTTATGGCGGAGTCAGCAAAAGCAGCTCTTTCAATGCCAACGAATGCCGAGTCAGAAAAAGAACCATTGTCTCTTACTGATGCCTTGGCCAACCAGAATGCACCGCCAACACCAGTGGCAAAAAAACAATCTCTCATTCCGGAAAAAGATAAATCCATTCTTTTGGAAATCGTGGAAACCTTTGGAGACACTTTGACGGGAGAACTTTTAGAAGTTAAAATAGGTCCTGATCCCAAAGACAATCCAATCCAAGAAACAAACCAGGCAAACCAACAATCAAATTCATCGGAAGAATATGAAATTGAAGATTTAGAATTTGAAGAGTCTGACTCACAATCTTCTTCCTCTAGTTCTCCTACCGATGATTCTCTTGATTTTTCACAAGACATTGACGTCGATTTTGAAGAACCAGAACCAGAACCAGTTGTCCAAGTTGATCCCAACAAAGTAAAGTTAGATGCCTTTAATGTAAAAGAATTTATGGACTTAGTCCAAAACATCACAAACTTCCAAACGAAGTCTGACCAAGTAGGATACCAAAATTGGTTACGTGGTCTTTCCGAATTTGAAAAGGCAGTTGTATCACTTCGTACTCAAGTGTTAAAAGAACAAAAAAATGAAGTGGTGGATTGGAACTCTCTATACCAAATGATGAGTTCAAAGTCCGATTTGAGCCGTGATGTTTTAAGTGGGATTGTTAAAAAAATAAAAAACTTTCAGATTGTAAAACTAACATTAGACCGAATGATTCAGGAATTTAAAAAAGGAAGTCCTGAATTTATGCAAATGGTGAAAATGGCTTGGCCGCATATCCAAAAAGCATTTTTCGAAGTTCCCAATTATACGCAAGTGCAAACTGTATTAAAAGGAATCTTGTCTCGCGTGAATGACGAAGGTCATAAAAGAGACTTTTCTAAGATTTTTACAATGGCACTTAATTTTATCCAATCTAAATTTCAGGTTTAAACATGAAAGGGGAGAAAAACTCTCTTTTTCATTTTGTTATTTTTTTTCTTTTGATTCAAATCACTTCTCTGCGTTCCCAACCTTCTAATATCATCGTTGATCCTTTGTTACAAAAACCTTGGATCCCAGATGCGGAAGAAGAGGAGAGTCGAAGTTTTCACCGATTCCTTTCTGAATTCAAAAACAAACAAGGGACTGTCAAAAAAAAAGATTCTTTAGGAAGGAACTATCTGGTGACTCCCGCAGGGAAGATGCGTTTTCTCATTGATGATGAATACTATAAAGAATTTCCGGTAGCAGAAGAGGCAGACATTGCATCCAAAGAATTGGAAGCTTTGTATGACGTTCGTAAGGAAAAGGAAGCGGTATTTTTAGGAAAGGGAATCAATCTTTGTTATCGTTTAAAACAAGAAAAAGAACCTGGATTTTTCCCTAGTTGGCTAGTTCGTTCCAATGAAATTACTAATCGAGCAGCGAATGAATGGTCGGACCAGACCATACCATTGGATTTGGTAAGTGATCCTTATGGATGTTATGTGGGAGATTCAAAAAAACTTGAAGTTTTGGTTTTGGAGTCTGAATCATTTCGTTATCGAATTCGCATTCCATCTAAGTTGCGTTATGAAGGTCTTTTTGGGGATCGGTTAGGAATATATGGTGAAAACAGAGATTCTATTTACCGGATAGTCAGATTTGTGCAGTTTCTTTCCAATTATTTACCTGATGGCCAAACAGAATGGGAGGAAGCCTTAACCTTACAAACTTCTGGTAAAAAAAAGAAAAATCGGCCAAAGATCATTCTCTCAATCGGTTCCAGTTTTGATAAAACAAGACCACTTCGAGATACCAAAAGTTATTTTCGATTTTGGGATTCGATGCGTTCTCTCACTCCAACCCAAATTAGAAAATTAGGATATAAAAGGACTGAAAATAAATCTGAGTATTTGAGTGAATGGACTGAAGTAGATGAGATTGGAAATTCAGTTGCAATGGAAATGAAAGAGTATTATCTTTATAATGCACCTCGTGGTTATTTTCTTTCTTTGTCTTATCCTAAACGAGAAAAAGAAACGGCCGAACTCTATTGGCAAACCATTCGAGGTTCATTTGATGTAAAGGAGTAGGGAATGTTTGTTGGTTTTGTTGAAAATCAAAACAGGAAAAAACGCGAACCAAATGGTGAGCCCACTCCTTTGTTTTTTACTTTTTGGACAGGGCTTTCTATTATTTTAGGTTTCGGAGTTTTGTTACTTCCGTTAGGTGCATTTTTTACACTTTCCGTTTCTGTATGGGCACTATTAATTCTATTTTTACCTGTTCTTTTTTTGGGAATTGTATTATCCAAACGCACCGGATTAAAGATTCTTTTAGCAGTATTTTTATCTTTATTATCAGGCGGAAATTCCATTTTGTTTTTGGGTGATTCCATTGGTTATACTTTAGGGATCACTGCAAAGTCGGATGTTCTAGCTGAAGATGTTTCCAAAAACATTGGGTTTCGTTATTTGTTTCTTAGAGATTTTTATTTGGATGATTTGGAAAAAGGAGAATTTCGGTCTCCGTTACTAGTGAGACGAAGGTCAGGAGGTGCTGTGTATGGTCCCGTCATTCGATTCCAATACAAACGCATCCGTTCCATCTCAGGAAAAGAAGTGAAGCCTCCGTTATATGCTATTTGTTATTCGAAAGAAAATATACAGTGTGAACTATCTCGATTGTTTTCTGGGGGAGTGGTTTTGATGGAACCCATTTGGGATACTAGCGAATTGCCTTGGTCTAAAGATTCACATTTTTTGGTTTGGCGAGGACCTTTGGATGCAGAGATGTATACGAAAGGGATTTATTCCTTTTTATTCTTTTTGTTTTTAATATTCGTTTGGGCGGGAATTGTATATTTTCCTGTTTTGGGAGAAAAAGAATCTTAACTATTTCTTAATACGATTCCTTCCTATCTTAAGTTAGGAAACCTTTACGTTTTCCTATAACCATGAGAAAATTTCTTTATGGTTGAATTACTATATTTCCCTTTTTATCTTGGGTTACTGATTTTTATTTCACCTTTCGTTGGTTATTACATGGCATTCATTTTGAATGCAAAGTCCTTACCATTCGAAAAACAGGTATTTCAGTTTCTTTTCTCTGGTTTACCTCCGTCTCAAACACCAAAACAGTATCTAAGTAGTCTTTCGCTATTTCATTTGTTAGGTGCAGGAATTCTGTTTTCAATTTTGAAATTTCAAAATTTTTTCCCAAGCAACCCTTTAAATCTTTTGGGAATGGACTGGGACCTCGCACTCAATACGACAATATCGTTTATCACAAATACAAATTGGCAGGCGTATTCAGGGGAAAGTCAATTGAGTTATTTTTCGCAAATGGTGGGATTAACACCTCAAAATTTTCTTAGTGCAGGAGTGGGTATCTCCGTTTTAGCGTTTGTTAGTCGAGCTGTTGTTTCTACAAAATCAAATCGGTTTGGAAACTTTTGGATGGATTTATTTAGGTCCACCTTTTATATCCTTCTCCCTATTTCCTTTTTTGTTTCCATACTTCTTTTAGGCCAAGGTGTCATTCAATCATTTGAGCCACCTATCCAAAGTTTTGGTTTAGATGGAATCTCCGAAAACATTCCAATGGGTCCAGTTGCATCGCAGGTCGCAATCAAACAAATAGGAACAAATGGAGGTGGATTTTTTGGTGTCAATAGTGCCCATCCTTTTGAAAATCCAACTCCTATTTCGAACTTCATTCAAATGTTTTCGATTCTTTTTTTGCCTGCATCCTGTGTATTTTTATACGGTAAAATAACTAATTCTTTTCGTCACGTCTGGGTAATCTTCTTTGTTATGTTGTCGTTTTTGATCCTAGGTTTTATCGGTGTCTACATTTCTGAACAAAATCACTTAGGATTTTGGGAGGGTAAGGAATTTCGGTTTAGTTTGACAGAATCTTCTCTTTGGTTATCAACAACCACTGCTGCTTCCAATGGATCAGTAAATTCCATGCATGATAGTTATTCTCCATTAGCTGGAGGTATAGCAATTTTTCAAATGATGTTAGGTGAAATTATCTTTGGTGGCGTTGGAACAGGAATGTATGGAATGTTTTTATTTTTAATATTAACTGTATTTTTATCTGGGTTAATGACTGGTAGAACTCCAGAGTATTTTGGGAAAAAAATTGGAAGTTATGAAATCAAATGGACGTTATTTGGAATTTTATCTCCTACCGTTTGTATTCTTTTAGGATCAGCCATTTCAATTTTATTAGAATCTGGATATACTGCAAAAGGTCCACACGCATTGTCACAAATTCTTTATGCATTTAGTTCTGCTGCAGGCAATAACGGTTCTGCCTTTGCTGGTTTTTCTGCAGATACAGTATGGGGAAACTTATCGTTGGGTATATCTATGTTAGTTGGAAGGTTTAGTGTTATTTATTCTGTCATACTTGTCGCAGGGAGTTTAGGTGGAAAAATAACAACAGTTTCCTTTGATGGGAACTTTCGGTTGGATACAGTTTTGTTTGGAGTTTTACTTTTTAGTGTCATCTTAATCGTTTGTGGTCTATCATTCTTTCCTGTCCTTGCATTAGGACCTATATTAGAACAGTTACTTATCAATCAGGGTGTTTTCTTTTAAGAGGAATATATGTTAAATTCTAAAAAAATTATTTCATTAGAAATGTTGAAGGCATCAATCTATGGTGCAATTCAAAAGTTTTTTCCAAAATATGCATTTTCCAATCCTGTTATGGCGACTGTTTGGATTGGAACATTCATCTTACTCATCCAAATTTTGTATTATTTAGTTTCGGGGATTGAATTTCAAAATGAAATTCCTATTTTCATTTGGTTGGTAATTACCTTATTTTTTGCAAACTTTGCAGAAAGTATTGCTGAAGGCAGAGGTAAGGCGAGAGCCGATAGTTTGCGAAAAACTAGAACCAAAACAATCGCTAAAAAAGTGGATTCGATTGGAGATCTGAATTTTACAGAGATCATATCCAGTGAGTTGAAAGTTGGGGATATCGTTTTTGTCAAAGCAGGAGATGTGATTCCTTGTGACGGCGATGTTGTTTTAGGAATTGCCAGCGTTGACGAATCTGCGGTAACAGGTGAGTCAGCTCCCGTCATTCGTGAAAGTGGTGGCGATCGATCGGCAGTGACTGGAGGGACTAGAGTGATCTCTGATCATCTATATATTAAAATCACAACAAAACCTGGCGAAAGTTTTTTGGATAAAATGATTACTATGATTGAAGGAGCAACGCGACAAAAAACTCCCAATGAAATTGCCTTAGGAATTGTTTTATTCGCACTTACAATTTTATTCTTTTTAGCAGTAATTTCGATGATTCCGATTGCAAATTTTGTTGGTAAACAGATTGGTCAAAATTGGAATTTTGATTTTTCGGTTTGGTTGGCTTTATTTGTTTGTTTGATTCCTACAACAATTGCTGCACTTCTAAGTGCGATCGGAATTTCTGGAATGGAAAGATTGATTCGATGTAATGTCATTGCGAAGAGTGGAAAGGCAGTGGAAGCCGCTGGAGACATTCATGTGTTGTTATTAGATAAAACAGGTACGATTACATTAGGAAATAGAGAAGCTCATCATTTTTTCCCTTCTGTTGGGGTTACTGAGGAAGAATTGGCTGATGCAAGCCAACTCTCTTCGCTTTCAGATGAAACACCTGAGGGGAGATCGATTGTAGTTCTCGCCAAACAAAAGTTTGCGATCCGAGAAAGAAATTTAAAATCATTGGATGTGAATTGGATACCCTTTTCAGCTTCAACAAGAATGAGTGGAGTCGAAATTTATGAAAATGGAAGGTTAGTTCGTAATATAAGGAAAGGAGCATCGGATGCCATTCGAAAATATGTTGAATCATTAGGTGGAACAATTCCTCCGACGATGCAAATGATTTCAGATGAAGTTTCTAAAAAAGGTAGCACTCCAATTTTTGTTGCGGATGGAAGCAAACTTCTGGGCATTATCGAACTTAAAGATATTGTAAAAGGAGGATTAAAAGAAAGGTTTATAACCTTAAGAAGGATGGGCATTCGTACTGTGATGATCACAGGAGACAATCCTTTGACAGCCGCCGCAATTGCAGCTGAAGCAGGAGTAGATGATTTTATTGCAGAGGCCACTCCCGAGGCAAAGTTAAAAAGAATTCGAGAAGAACAAGCAAACGGATATTTGGTGGCTATGATTGGCGATGGGACAAATGATGCACCTGCTCTTGCTCAATCCGATGTTGGAGTTGCTATGAATACAGGTACTCAAACAGCAAGGGAAGCGGGTAATATGATCGATTTAGATAGTAACCCAAGTAAACTCATTGAAATAGTTGAAATTGGGAAACAACTCCTAATGACAAGAGGTGCACTCACTACGTTTAGTATCGCCAATGATATCGCAAAATACTTTGCTATCCTACCTGCATTGTTTTTGCCATTAGCACCACTCAATGTTATGCACTTATCGAGCCCAGATCATGCTATTCTATCTGCAGTGATTTTTAATGCTCTTGTGATCCCCGCACTGATCCCACTTTCTCTTAGAGGGGTGAAATATGTTCCTAAATCTCCTGATTCCGCTTTATTACGAAATTTCCTTCTCTATGGCGGAGGCGGAATTGTTTTCCCATTTTTAGGAATCAAACTCATTGACTTAATTATTTCTGGAGGTTATTTATGAAGAAAAGTGAAACATCAAACCAATGGGAAATTTCCATTCGATTTATGTTTATATCTTTATTGGTATTTGGTTTTATTTACCCAATGACAGTGACTGGTATTGCAAATTTGTTTTTTCGTGAGAAAGCAAATGGAAGTTTGGTTCTTATTGATGGTAAGATACTTGGTTCAGAACTTTTAGCTCAAAAAGTAAATTCAAATTCGCTGTTTATGTATCGACCAAGTGCAAATGATTACAATAAAATACCGAGTGGGGCCTCCAATTTAAGCCCTTCTAGTTTAGATTTAAAAACATTAACAGAACAAAGAAAATATGTTTTAGCGGATTTGGGAATTCGTCACGAACGTTGTCCCGAACTATTGTATAGTTCTGGTTCTGGGCTCGATCCACATATTTCATTGAATTGTGCGTATGAACAAGCTTTATCACTTCATCGCCGGTTTAAGATTCCTATCGAAACTTTAAATGAGTTGATTCACCAAAATACAGAGTATCCTTTATTTGGAATGATTGGAAGTGAACGAGTGAATGTTACTAAATTAAATATTTCCTGGAAACAATTGAGTCATGAATGAAGGAAAACGTCCGGAAGATTTTCTTTCAATAGCAAACCAGGAAGAATCAAAAAAACGAGGTATTTTGAAAGTTTATTTCGGAATGTCACCTGGAGTTGGGAAAACTTATTCAATGTTAACCGAAGCACATCACTTAAAAGCTGAAGGTGAGGATGTGAGAATTGGGATTGTTGAAAGTCACGGGAGAGATGAGACAAAGGCTTTGATTGAGGGACTAAATTGGATACCACTCAAAAAAATTGATTATCGAGGAAAGATATGGGAGGAAATGGATGTCGAAAGTATCTTAAAAGAAAGACCAAGTTATGTACTTGTTGATGAATTGGCACATACCAATATTCCTGGTTCGTTAAATAAAAAAAGATACCAGGATGTATTTCTATTATTAGAAGCAGGCATCAATGTATTGTCTACTGTTAACGTACAACATTTAGAAAGCCAGGTAGATTCTATTGAAAAAATAATCCAAAGCCCGGTCAAAGAAACGATTCCCGATAACATTCTCGAAAGAGCAGACGAACTTGTATTAATCGATATTATACCAGATGAATTGTTGAAAAGATTGTCAGAGGGAAAGGTATATGTTCCTGAAAAAATAATGTCTGCAAAAGAAAATTTTTTCCGTAAGGAAAATTTAACCTTTCTTAGAGAATTATCTTTATCATACACAGCAAAATACGTTGAAAAAAGAATGCCACAAGGACGAGAGCGGGTAATGGTTGCAATCTCTGCAAGTCCACATTCAAAAACACTACTTAGATATGCAAAAAGATTGGCATTAGAGCGAAATTCGGAGCTGTATGCATTTTTTTCTGAAAATGAAGAAGACAAAAGTGTAGAAGCGGCAAATTTCATTCGTGCTCATATTCGATTTGCAAAGGAACTTGGTGCGGAAGTGATTCATTCTTTCGAATCGGATCCAGTGGCAGGAATCATTGCGATAGCAGAAGAAAAACGAATCAATCGCCTGGTTGTTGGCGGATCCAGAAAAACTTTTTTTTCAAATTTTTTTCAGAAAAACATCCCATATGAAATCATCAAACAACTTCGTAATGTGGAAATTATAGTAGTTCCTTATTTAGATGATCATAAATACCAATTTGATTTTTATAAAAAATTAATCCCTTCTTCTGGAATTCGGCAATATATTTCTGTATTTGCATTAACCTCAATTGTTACATTTTGTAATCAACTTTTGATATCCTATATAGGGTATTGGACTATATCGATTTTATATTTATTTTACGTGGCATTGCTAGGAATGTTTTTTAGTAGAGGGCCAGTTTTACTTGCGGCAATACTTTCCGCATCTTTTTGGAATTTTTTGTTCATTCCACCTCTTTATACTTTTTATATATCGAAGTTAGAAGATGCTTTGATGTTTGTGATTTTTATGTTAATTGCTCTAATTAATGGAAGTTTGACGGCAAGGCTTAAGAAAAACGAATCAAAACTAAGGTCACGAGAAGAAAAACTTTCTATTCTTTATGAGCTCACACGAAATCTTTCCAAAACTTCAACTGCACCAGAAATTATAAAAACTGGTGAATCATTTTTTAAACGAATTTTTCCTTTTCCAGTAAAACTTCATTTTTACCAAGGGGGTGAGTTTACTCCTGCCATTGAGGATGTAAAAGACCTGGCTGTGGCAACTTGGACGATTAAAAATGGAAAACCTGCAGGTAAATATACCGAAACTTTATCTCTTGCCAATGCAACTTTTTATCCGTTAGTTTCGCCCGGAGGCATTACGGGTGTCATCAATGTAATTTCATCTGAAGAGCCAAGTTTGGAAAAGGAAATCCTTTTGAATACTGTGGCAAATCAAGTTGCCTTAGCATTGGATCGGGATATACTTTCGGAAGATTCTAGAAAAAATTTTCTATTAAAGGAATCCGAAAAGTTATACAACCTAATTTTTAATTCCTTATCACATGAATTAAAAACTCCCCTCACATCCATTCAAGGTTCTGCTTCTGCTCTACTCGACCCAGAAATTGATGCTGATGCAAATGTAAGAAAAGATCTAATCGAGGAAATCCAGGAAAGTTCCTTGGTATTAAATTTACTTTTAGGAAATTTGTTGGACATTAGCCGCATTGAGTCAGGGTATTTGACTTTGAAAAAGGAAAAGGTATTCCCATCAGAGATCATTCACGATTCTATATCTTATTTAGGAAAAAATAAAACAAATCATTTGATAGAAATTCAGTTAAATGGTTTGGATTCTCCTGTTGAACTTGACCGAGTGCTCTTTTCGCATGCTATTTTTAATTTACTCTACAACGCATGTATGTATACCCCACAAGGTTCTACTGTTTGGATTTCACTTGCTAAAACTGAAAATACATTTCGGTGGATTGTGGAAGACAATGGGAATGGTCTCCCTCAGGATTCTTCTAGGATTTTTCAGAAATTCTATAGGGGAGAATCTTCTGGTAAAATTGGAACTGGACTTGGTCTTGCAATTACTAAGTCTATCGTCGAGTTACATGGTGGGAATATTGAAGCGACCAACCGAAGTGAGGGAGGTGCGAGGTTTCTCATTGACATCCCAATTTCATAATAAGAAAGAATGTATATGGTGAAGGATTTGATTCTTTTAGTCGATGACGACAGTGCCATTCGCAAGATGTTACGTATTGCCTTGGAAGCCAAAGGATACAGGACTTTAGAGGCAATCTCTAAAAAAGAGGCGATTGAATCCATCGCTCTTAATTCACCAAAATTAGTGTTACTAGACTTACAGCTTCCTGATGGAACTGGCTTAGAGGTTATCAAAAACGTTCGCACTTTTTCAGAAGTTCCTTTTATAGTTTTGTCCGTTATGAGTTCTGAGGAAGATAAAATCGCATTACTCGATTCAGGCGCAGATGATTATATTACCAAACCATTTAGTATGGGTGAGTTACTGGCAAGGATTCGCACTGCTTTGCGCAGGCTCCCCATAGAAGAAACACCATCCAATTGGGAAAAAGAAAGTTTAATCGTTGATTTTGTAAACTACCAAGTGATTAAAAATCAGAATCAAATTCGGTTGACCCCAACAGAATTTCAAATCCTTACATTATTAATTAAAAATTCAGGAAAAGTAATCACTCATGATGTTTTGATTAAAATGATTTGGGGAGACCAAGCATTAAATGAAATGAATTCGCTCAGAGTTCATATCACTCAACTTCGTAAAAAAATTGAAGATTCGCCAAGTGATCCAAAGTTTTTGATAACTGAACCTGGTGTTGGTTATCGTTGGGTTACTCAATAACTTAGTCATAAATATTTAATTTGTTTTTATCTGATTTATCTTAATAAGTTCTTAACGTAAATTCAGGAAAGATAATTCCTTAAACATTGTAGAGAAGATAAAAAAATGCTAAATTGATTTTAATATGTTAGATCAATTTAATGTTTTTTCAAACATCATAAGCAGATGGTTCCCAAGTTTAAGAGTGCACATCAGGATTTTGTTTTTTGTATCTTGGGGGTTATTTAATCCGATTCTTGCGGAAGAAAATCAATTCATCGAAAAAAAAGAGAACCCTGATTCCACTTCGAAAACAAATACCCTGCCTAATGTTGTCCAGTTTGGTGGATTTGTGGATTCATATTATCTATACAATCGTAACCTGCCAAAGGATACCGAAAGAAATTTTACGACCCAAGCAGTAAGAAATAATGAATTTAATATTAACTTGGCTTATGTTGAAGCAAAAGTAGAAGAGAAAAAATATAGAGGAAGGTTGGCCTTTCAGTGGGGAACTTCGGTAAATGCAAATTATGCGGGCGAAATTTCTACAGAAAAATTTTCCAATCAAAACTCCGTTAAAAATATCCAAGAAGCATATACTGGATTTAAAATAGGAAAAGATACTTGGTTGGATGCTGGAATATTCTTTGGAAACATAGGGCATGAGTCTTGGATTTCCCAAAACAACATTAATTATACTCGTGCCTTTGCTTTGGATTACGTTCCATATTATTCATCGGGTGTTCGATTGATGCATCAGTTTTCAAACAAACTAAGTGGTCAATTGCAGGTGTTAAATGGCTGGCAAAACATCACTGACAATAATAAGGACAAGGCATTTGGAAGTCAGATCAAATATTTGTTTAGTCCAAACTTAACATTGACTCTGAATCAATTCGCGGGAAATGAGGCACCAAATAATGAAAGAAAACAAATGCGATACTATCAGAATACAATTTTGGAATGGATGTTTTCTGATCAAATTAGTTTGGTAGGACAGTTTGATATTGGCATACAAAAGGCAAAACAAAGTTTTATTTACGAACCTTGGTTAGCTGCCTTTGATCCAAGTTTGGGGGATTACCGAGAAACTTCTTCCAATGCCTATCGACAATGGTATCATGGAACATTTTGGCTATGTTTTAAATTATCACCAGAGTATCGTTTGAGTTTCCGAATAGAACGTTTTTACGATCCATTACAAGTTATGGTTAACACTGGCACTCGAAATGGATTTATGTCGAACGGATATACAACTACTTTTGATATTCTATCCTATGATCCAGGTTTAATTCGATTTGAATATGTTTATCGAAGGTCAGCAGATTCTGTTTTTGCCTATCATGATTCTTCTACTTCCAAGAAGGAAGATTTTTTCCTTTTGGCATTTTCTATCAAATTTTGAGGGAACGAACTTATTTTTTGACTGGATACCGGATAAAAACAGAACCTTTTTTACCCACCAGGGTCTAAGTTGTGTTCATAGATGTTTCTCCTTATGATACCCGCAGGGAGGGGTTAGTATCCCTGATTTTCTTTTTTTTCTTTCCAAACCGATTCCTTTTCCTAAATTCTCTCCATGTTCTTTCGGTTTCGTTATGCTATCCTTTTTCTCCTAATCCTTGGTTTCGTTCGATCTGATTTCAGCCAAACCCAACCTGCTTCCATAGAATTTTTCACTCCAAATGGGTTTGTCAAACAGCCCAAACAAGTGACCGTTCGGTTCACAAAACCCATGGTCGCTCTCGGTGACATCCGACCGAAAATTGACATCTTCCAGGTCCAGTGCCCGCTCGTAGGAACCAGTCGTTTTTTAGATTCCACAACTTGGGTTTACGAATTCGAAAAAGAACTTCCTGGTGGTGTGGAGTGTTCCTTTCAATTGAAAGAGGGAACAAAAACTCTAAGTGGTGAAGTAGTCCTTGGGGAACGTAAATTTTCCTTTCATACAGGTGGGCCTTCTGTCCAATATTCTTCTCCTTACCAAGGTTCCTCCATCACAGAAGACCAAATTTTTGTTTTGCATTTAGATGCGAAGCCTGACATAACTTCGTTTCAAAAGTTTGTATATTTCCGTTCCGAAGAATTAGGAAATCGAATTCCGATTGTTCTTGTGACGGGATCCGAGCGGAAAGCAATTTTAAAATCAACTGGTGATGCAGACAAAGAAGAAACGATCCTTTTAAAATCCAAACAAACCTTTCTACCAGATAAACAAATCCAATTGGTACTAGGTAAGGGAACAAAATCCATTTGGGGTGGCGAGATCCGTGAGGAAGAGGTCCTTTCTTTTACAGTTAGACCTGTATTTTCTGTACGTTTCAGCTGTGAACGTGTGAATGCAAAAGCCGATTGTATACCCATCCTTCCTGTATCACTTTCTTTTAGTTCGGCGGTATCCCGGTCTAGTTTACAAAAAATAAAACTAGTTTCTAAGGATGGAAAAGAATACCCCATGTCTCCTTTTACAGAAAAAGGAAATGAGTTTTATGAATGGGTAAGTTTTCCTGGACCCTTTCCCGAAAATACTGAATTTGAAATTCGTTTGCCTGAACTTGAAGATGAAACGAATAGAAGTTTATCGAACCAGGCTTCCTTTCCATTGAAGTTTAAGACAGACGAGTTTCCACCTCTTGCAAAGTTTGGTGCCAAATTTGGAATTTTAGAATCAAAAGCCAAACCAGCGTTACCTGTCACACTTCGAAATTTAGAAGCAAATTTACCTTTAAAATCCGTCTCTCTCGGTGTCGGTGGAAAAACCCAAAAAACAATGGATATTTTAGAAATCCAAAAATGGTTTCAAATTTTATCATCGAGAGAAAGAGAACAATCTGTTTTTCAAAATCCACCGACGGCTGCAGGTATTTCTTCTTTCACACTTCCGAAACCTAATGGTAAAAAACCGATGGAAGTGGTGGGAATTCCATTGGAGACTCCCGGTTTTTATGTAGTCGAACTTGCCAGTGACATTCTTGGAAATAGCCTTCTTGAAAAAAAAGGGAAGATGTATGTATCAAGTGCTGCACTTGTCACAAACCTTTCCGCACATTTTAAATGGGGAAAGGACACAAGTCTTGTTTGGGTGACAAACCTTGACCAAGGTCTTCCGGAAGCAGGAGTCCAAATTAAAATCTTGGATTGTAAGGGAAATTTACGAGGAGCTGGAATCACAGGAAAAGACGGGACAATGCTTTTTGGAAATTTAAACTTCCAAGATGTTCCTTATTGCGGTTATCATGAGTTAGGTTCAGGACTTACCATTTTTGTTCAAAAAAATGATGATATTAGTTTTACTTCAAGCACATGGGACAAAGGGATTGAAAGTTGGCGTTACCAACTTCCAAGTGTGACTACAGGTCATTCCAAAGAAATCAAATCCATTGTTTTAGATAGAACCTTATTTAAAAAAGGGGAGACCGTTCATCTAAAACATGTTCGTCGTGGGTTTGGAAACAAAGGGCTCACTCCAGCCGAACCAAAAGACAATCCCGAGCAGGTAATCATCAAACATGAAGGTTCGGGAGAGGCATATCCATTGCCATTGGTATGGTCTTTTCCTGGACAGGCAGAATCGGAATTCAAAATTCCAAAAACGGCAAAACATGGAGTATATATTGTTTATTATCCTTATTCAAATGAAGATTCCAGTTATGGAGAAACAATCACTCAATTTCGTGTGGAAGAATTTCGCCTCCCCGTGGTCAAAGGAAATATCCAATTATATGGAGATAAACAAGAGTTAGTCTCACCTAAGGAATCCAAAGTTTTATTTGGGTTGGAGTATTTGTCTGGAGGTGGGGCTTCTCAATTTCCTGTAAAAATTCGTTCCCAAGTGGTTCCAAGTTTTTATTCTCCCAAAGAAGAATACTCTGCATTTTCTTTTTCACCCGAAACCTTAAAAGAAGGAAAATGGAAGGTGAGTGGTTATGAAGAAGAGGAAGTAGAAGAATCAAAACCTACAGTTTTATCCACTGCTTTAAAAACTGATGAAAAAGGATTTTTACAATATACCTTTGGTGGTTTAAAACCAATTCCAGGTTATGGAAAATTTCAAGTGGAAATGGAATATGCAGATCCTTCAGGAGAAATTCAAACTGTTTCCAGAAGTTTTCCGGTCTCTCCTGCGGAAGTACATTTAGGTATTTTACCTGATGGTTGGCTTTTTACAGAAGATACCGTAAAGCTACAGTTAGTGGCTCTTGATTCAAAAGATAAAATCCTACCATCTCAAAAAATTAAAGTGACTGCTTATAAAAGAGAATTTTATTCCAATCGCAAACGCCTTGTTGGTGGATTTTATGCTTATGAACATTATGAGGAAGTCACAAAACTTGGAGAATTTTGCGAAGGGAAAACAGATTCTAAAGGCATTTTGATTTGTGAAGGAAAATCTCCTGCTGTGGGTGATATTGTTTTCCTTGCTGAAACCAAAGATACGAAAGGGAATCTTACAAATTCTGGATATAGTGTTTGGGTCAGTTCCAAACAAGAAGCATGGTTTGATGTCAGCGATCACAATCGTATGGACATTTTACCTGAAAAACGGAGTGTCGATGTCGGAGAAAACATCAAAGTACAAATTCGTTCTCCTTTCCGGGAAGCAACTGCTCTTGTTAGTTTAGAAAGAGAAGGTGTGTTGGATTATTTTGTGACACAAGTATCAGGAAAAGATCCAGTGGTTTCGATTCCTATTAAAAAGGAATATGCACCGAATGTTTTTATCTCGGTATTGTTAGTTAGAGGTAGGGTAGGTGATCCAAAACCGACGGGACTAGTGGATTTAGCAAAACCTGGATATCGTTTGGGTCTCACCATGTTAAAAGTGGGTTCAAAACCGTACACTTTGTCCGTTTCTGTCAATCCAGAGAAAAAACTTTATCAAGTAAGAGAAACAGCTAATGTGGAGTTAGAGATTAAAACTTCTGATGGAAAAGTGCCTGTTGATTCTACCGAGGTTACTCTTGCCGTTGTGGATGAAGCACTTCTGGAACTTTCGCCTAATCCAACTTGGAATTTATTGGATACAATGATGGGAACAAGGCCGCATTCTGTCGGAACTTCCACGGCACAATCGCAGATCATTGGAAAACGTCATTTTGGTCTAAAAGCAAAACCCGAAGGAGGAGGTGGAGGAAAACAATCCACTCGGTCTCTATTTGATACTTTAGTTTATTGGAAAGGAAAGGCGATTGTTGGAAAGGATGGAAAATATAAATTTAGTTTTCCTCTAAATGATTCTCTTACCAGTTTTCGAATTGTTGCCGTTGCCACCTCGGGTGTCAAAGAATTTGGAACTGGTATGGCCAAAATCCAAACCACACAAAAAATTCAATCCTTCTCTGGAATCCCACCAGTGGTTAGGTTGGGTGATACTCTTCGCCATGAGCTAACTCTTCGTAATGCCGGGGAAAATAAAGAACAACTAAGATTGCGATTGTCTGTCACAGATATAAAAAATGGAACAGAAACAAAGGAAGATTTAGAAACAAAGTCTGCCATTTTGGGTTCTGGCGAAACTAAGGTGGTGTTTTGGGATTTAACCGTTCCAGAAAATACCACCAAACGGAAGTTTAATTTAGAAGTTTCTTCACCCAATGGAACTGTCCTTGACCAATTATCAGTGGAACAGACGGTTTTGCCTGTGGACTCAGAAAGGGTTTACCAGGCCGGACTTTTTTTATATGAATCACCTATTAAAGAATCAGTACAAGTTCCTGATGGATCACAACCAAACTCTGGTAAGATGGTATGGAAGGCTTCTCCTACAATTTTGACAAGCCTTTCTGGAATCCAAACTTATTTTCAGAATTATCCTTACTATTGTATGGAACAACGAGTTTCAAAAGCCATTGGTCTCAAATCCGAGTCAATGTGGAATGATGTATTCTCTGATTTAAATTCCTTTTTGGATTATGATGGTCTTGTGAAATATTTTGCGAGAATGGAAAATGGAAGCGAAATTCTAACGGCTTACGTATTAACTTCGGCTCAATTGGCAAACAAAAAAATCCCAGAGGAAACATTGGGAAGGATGCTCCTTGGTTTACAAGGTTATTTGGAAGGCCGTGTGAAAGGGGAGAGATACAAGTTTGGTGCCGATTCGATCGTTCGAAAAATCATTGTTTGGGAAGCTCTCACAAGATACCAAACATATGAATGGGAACAGGTAAGACCAATTTTTGAAGGATTAGAATTTTTACCGACAGCCTCTCTTATCGATCTTTCCGAAATTTGGGGAAGGGTGAATGGGGGAGATAGTTCCGTAAAATCTCGCCTGGCAAGTATTTTGCGATCAAGGCTAAATATTCAAGGTACAGAACTCATTGTTGCAGATTCTGGTTTTACCAATCCTTGGTGGATTTTGGGAAGCCGAGATTATACTATGGCAAAACTTTTGTTATGGTCATTTTCGGAACCAAGTTATAAAAAAGATATGCCGCGCCTTATTAAAGCCTTTGTTAAAATGCAAAAAAAAGGAAGTTACGATACAACTCTTGGAAATGCGTATTCCATTTTGGTTTTTGACCGTGTGAGTAAAGTTTTAGAATCAGAGAAAGTGTCAGGTGGAAAATTAAAAATCCAATCAACAAAAGAATCTTTTAGTTTAGAGCCTAACGGAAAACAGACGGTGGCCCAAGCCATTGGGACGATTCCGGAATCTGTATCCGTCAGTTATGATGGAAAAGGAAAACCATGGGTGGAATGGTCAGTCAAATCCATTCTTCCATTAAAAGCGCCAATCTCAAGTGGTTACCGATTGAAACGAACTTGGGAACCAATGCAGGTAGCCAAACCGGGAGTTTTATCGAAAGGAGATACCATTCGAGTTACCATTGAAATCCAAGCGGATTCCGACAAAACTTGGGTGGTTGTGGAAGACCCGATCCCACCAGGATCGTTACCTTTGGGTCGAGGATTTGGCCGGGAGTCAATCATCAAACAAGATTCTAATTCAAGCGATTCCTCTTATTATTTGAGTTTTGAAGAAAAGACCCTTTCTCAGTACAGAGCGTATTTTGAATACCTGCCCAAAGGCACTCATACCCTAGAACACACTTTCCGTTTGAACCATACGGGAACGTTCCGATTGCCTGCCACCCGGGTAGAGGCCATGTATTCTCCTGAAACCCATGCGGAATGGCCGAATGAAACTGTGAGGATTTCGGAAAATTTGGACTAGGAAAAGTTTACGGATAAAGAGGGCCTGGAATTATGACTCTAATGGGTCCGAACCAAGCCCCTCTTTTCCCCATCCGAATCCTTAAAATTACCATTTGGTTTACCGTTTTTTTTTATCTATTTTTTTTAATCTTTAATACTAGTTTTACCATTATGGGAGTTGATGTAGGTGACTTCCTCAAACAGTATTTAGGTGCTTTTTTTGGGGTTTACCTTTCGACAACATTCAAAGTTTTTTCAGTTTCTCTTTTTTTGCACCTAACTCTCTTTTCATTGGTTTATTTAACTTACCATTTCCTGAAACGACCTAATGTTCCTTGGTATGAATTATCGGGTTGGGTGGTTTTGATTGAATGTTTGGCTTTACTACATTCGATGGTGAGTTTCCCACAAATTTATGGTGAGTTCTTTTTTTTCCGTTATCCTTCCTTCGCACCGTTTTTATATTTTTTAACAGATCATACAAAACCTGGATATTTCAGTTTGGTACTCGGAATTCTTATTTTGGGATTTGCCTCAGTTCTTTTTCGGCAGATTTATCTGTACAAAACCAAAGAAAGTTTATTTGCCTTGTTACATGTGTTAGCCCTTGGGTTATTACATGCATCTGGTTATTATATGGTAGGGATTTTTTATTTTGCGATTCTTTTTTGGCAAGGTAAACACTATCAAAAAATACATGTCCAGTCTTATGGATTTGCCATCCTTTTGTTTCTTTTTCTTTATTTGATTCCCAGTATTTGGACAAGGATTGAGGCATTCACTCGCACTGAATCAAAAGGCAAACCTCCTATTTTTATTATCGCAGCAGATTCCTTACGTTACGATCGAATAGGCTTCAAACTCAATGGAAAAAGTATCACTCCTAACATCGATTTGTTTTCCAATGATAGTATTGTATTTCATGACCATCATACAACCATTCCTCGCACCTTCCCCAGTTGGGCAGATTTACTCACCGGTCAATATTCTATGAGTCATAAGGTTCGGGATATGTTTCCTTCACCTGAAGAAAAACAACGAATCGGATCGCGAGCTTTTTCCACAATCCAACAAAAGTTAAAAGAAATTGGATACCGTAGTTATGCGATCGGAAGTTTTGCCGCTGATATTTTCCCCCGAGCAAACTTTGGATTTGATGAGGTCCTTGCGCCAAATTTTAATGCTCGTATTATGACAGTTCAGCGGACAGCTGAATCACAACTTTTCCTAATGCCTTTTCTTACAGGGTCTTGGTTCTCTGGTAGGAAGTATCTGGAAGAAATGGATGGATTGTCCACTTGGGGAGATGGGAGTCGTATTTTAGACCGATTCCGATCGGTTCTCAATCGAGAAGGGCAGGATTCATTCTCTGTGACCTACTTTTCTAGTGTCATTCATTTCCCTTACACACCGGCTTACCCATATTATAAAACTTTTACCGACCCAAATTATTACGGTAAGTATAAATATTTAAAGTTTGTAGATCCAACAAACTCTACTACTCCCGATGAAGAAGAAATAAAACAAATTCGGGGATTGTTTGACAGTGCTGTATTTGCCTTTGATTCTGAATTTGGAGATATCATTTCTGATTTAAAAGACAAAGGGATCTATGATGAGGCCATTATTATACTGACAGCTGACCACGGGGAAGCCTTGTATGAAGATGTCCATGGCCAAGGGCATGGAGAACATTTACGTGGGGAAGCCGTGACACATGTCCCTCTCCTTATTAAATTTCCTAAATCAACAAATTCGATAAAACCAAACCAACAATTTACTGGAATTACATCCAGTATTGATATCTATCCAACTCTTATGGATTATCTCAATATTGCCACCAAACAAAAGTTTCCTGGTAGGTCGTTATTGCCAACGATAGGAAAATCAAATTGGGAAGATGACCGTTTGGTTTATGCGGAAACTGGAATTTGGTTTTCTGATGCAGGGGATCATTTTTTTCAAAAACAGAGAATCCCTTATCCAAACATCCTTTCTCTTCACCAAGTGGTCCCCGAACAAGATTACCAAATTATGATCACAGATCCAATATATAGAGAAACCATTGCTTTTTCAAAACATAGGTCTGTTCAAAATTCCAATTACAAACTAATTTATATTCCAACCCGCCAAGGTGTGATTTTTGAATTGTATGACCGTAAAAAAGATCCTTTAAACACAAAGAATCTTTATCCGAACCACCCCATGGCAGTAAAAATGAAAGACATGTTGTATCAAACTGTGATTCAATGGGAAGACGCATCTCTCGCAGGAGAGTATTTAATACCAAGTTCTTTATCTGATATCAATGAAAACTAAATATAAATGGGAAATTAAAAGAGGAAACTATGCCGCAACGTAACGACTTAAAATCAATTTTGATCATCGGATCCGGACCTATCGTCATCGGGCAGGCATGTGAGTTTGACTACTCCGGAACCCAGGCCACAAAGGCACTTCGGGAAAAGGGGATACGAGTGATTCTCGTAAATTCCAATCCGGCGACCATTATGACGGATCCCGATCTTGCTGATGCAACCTATATCGAACCACTCACAGTCCCTGTATTAGAAAAAATTATCAAAAAAGAAAAACCAGATGCCATCTTACCAACAGTAGGTGGACAAACTGCTTTGAATTTAGCATTAGCACTCCATCGCGAAGGTGTATTGGAAAAATACAATGTTGAGTTAATTGGTGCAAAGGTTGATGCCATTCGTAAAGCAGAGGATAGGGAACTATTCAAACTAGCGATGGAAAAACTGGGAATTCGTGTTGCAAAATCGTTTATGGTTTCCGACATGGAAGCAGCTAGAAAAGCAAAAGATGAAATTGGATATCCAATCATCATTAGACCTGCATTCACATTAGGTGGAACAGGCGGTGGAACATGTTACGAAGAATCTGAATTTGAAGAAATTGCTCAAAAAGGACTTTCTGCATCTCCCATCTCACAAGTATTAGTTGAAGAATCGGTGATGGGTTGGAAAGAGTTTGAGTTAGAAGTGATGAGAGATCTCGCTGACAACGTTGTCATCATTTGTTCTATTGAAAACTTAGATCCAATGGGTGTCCATACTGGGGATTCAATCACAGTTGCTCCTCAACAAACTCTAAGTGATAAAGAATACCAAAGACTGCGTGATATGTCCATTGATATCATCCGGGAAATTGGAGTGGAAACCGGTGGTTCGAATATCCAATTTGCTGTGAATCCAGAAAACGGAGATGTCATTGTTATTGAGATGAATCCACGTGTTTCACGTTCTTCTGCATTGGCATCGAAAGCTACAGGTTTTCCCATCGCAAAAATTGCCGCATTACTTTCCATTGGTTACACTTTAGATGAAATCAGAAATGACATCACTCGAGTGACACCGGCAAGTTTTGAACCTTCCATTGATTATGTTGTGACTAAAATTCCAAGATTCGCTTTTGAAAAATTCCCAGGTTCTGATCCAACCTTAGGTGTTCAGATGAAAGCTGTTGGCGAAGCCATGGCCATTGGTCGTAACTTCAAAGAAAGTTTTCAAAAAGCACTGAGATCACTTGAAACAGATCGTTTTGGATTTGGTAGTGATGGTTATTTAAAAGAACTTTTAGAATGGGAGTCTATTCCGAAAGAGGAAAGAAAAACCTGGTTAACAGCTAAAGTAAAACGTCCAACAGACAAACGAATTTTTTATGTGAAGATGGCATTTGATTTTGGAATGAGTGTCGAAGAAATTTTTGAAATTTGTAAAATTGATCCATGGTTTCTTTATCAATTCGAAGAATTGTTCCAATTAGAAAACAGATTTCGAAAAGAGGGAAAGGCAATCATCGAAGAGATGAAAAAATCAGGTTTTTCAAACCGCCAACTTGCCTTCCTTTCGAAAGAAGAACAAATCCTCGCACAAGTTCGTAGTGGTGCGGCAATTGAAATCACAAAAGCAAAAGTAGAAAAAACTCTTAGAGAAGAAGAAGAGTCCATCGAAAAATATTTAGAAGAAAAAAATATCCATCCAGTGTATAAGAGAATTGATACATGTGCTGGAGAATTTGAAGCATTTACACCGTATATGTATTCTTCTTACGATGAAGAGGACGAAGCTGACGTTACTTCGAAAAAGAAGGTGATGATCCTTGGTGGTGGTCCAAACCGGATCGGACAAGGAATTGAGTTTGATTATTGCTGCTGTCATGCTTCGTTTTCGTTACAGGAAGCTGGAGTAGAATCCATTATGGTCAACTCCAATCCAGAAACCGTTTCCACAGATTATGATACCTCTGACAGATTGTATTTTGAACCATTAAGCCTTGAAGATGTCATGGCAATTTTTAAAAAGGAAAAACCTGATGGTGTGATTGTTCAATTAGGTGGACAGACTCCTTTAAAATTAGCAAAAGCTCTTGAGAAACGTGGTGTTCCAATTATGGGAACAAGTCCTGATTCCATTGACCGAGCCGAAGATCGTAAACGTTTTGCTGAAGTATTGGAAAAACTGAGTTTAAAGTCACCTGACAATGGTATTGCGGCATCCAAAGACAAAGCAAGGGAAATCGCAAAAAAAATTGGATATCCTGTTTTAGTCAGACCTTCCTATGTATTGGGTGGAAGGGCTATGCTCATCGTAAACGAAGAGTCAGAGCTTGATAGATATATGGAAGAAGCAGAAGAAGTATCGGAAGATAGGCCACTTCTTGTGGATTCCTTTTTGCAAGATGCGATCGAAGTGGATGTGGATGCACTTTGTGATGGCAAGGATGTATTTATAGCAGGTATTATGGAACATATTGAAGAAGCGGGGATTCACTCCGGTGACTCGGCTTGTGTTTTACCTCCTCAATCCATATCCCAACGAATGTTACAAGAAATCGAAGAAGCAACATACCGTTTAGCTTTGGAATTAGATGTAAAGGGTTTGATCAACGTACAATATGCGATCAAAGAAGAAACACTTTATGTTTTAGAAGTTAATCCCCGTGCTTCAAGAACTGTTCCTTTCGTTGCAAAGTCCATTGGTATCCCGGTTGTAAAAATTGCCGTAAGACTTATGTTAGGCGAACCTTTGTCATCTTTCCAACTCGGTAAACGATTTTCTGCACCTATGATTACCGTTAAAGAAGCAGTATTGCCTTTTAGTAAATTTCCAGGTGTTGATACCATCCTTGGTCCAGAGATGAGATCCACTGGGGAAGTAATGGGTGTTGCAATGACCAAGGGAGAAGCCTTTGTCAAAGCTCAGATTATGGCAGGAGAAGAACCTCCTAAACATGGAACTGTTTTTGTGACTATCAACGATAAAACGAAAAAAGAACTGTTGGAGTCAGTTAGGTCTTTATCTAATTTAGGATACAATATCATTGCCACTGAAGGAACACATAAATTTCTTTCGGATAATGGAATTCTTTCTAGTAAAATTAACAAAATCTACGATGGATACTTTCCAAACGTGATTGATTATATTAAAGAAAAGAAAATCCATTTGATCATCAATACGCCACTCTCAAGAGTCACGCGTGAGAATGCATTTACGATTC
This sequence comes from Leptospira harrisiae, assembly GCF_002811945.1. Classification (NCBI taxonomy): domain Bacteria; kingdom Pseudomonadati; phylum Spirochaetota; class Leptospiria; order Leptospirales; family Leptospiraceae; genus Leptospira; species Leptospira harrisiae. Next base: position 1,152,503 of record NZ_NPDX01000001.1, read on the forward strand.
GCCAAGCAGCGATTAAATACAAAGTGCCTTGTTTGACTACTGCTCAAGCAGCAAAAGCACTCATTCACGGTTTGGCAGAAATGAAAGATAAAGGATTTTCGGTGAATTCCCTTCAGGAAATTCACGCGAAACATAAAAAAAATTAAAATACAAAAGGATTTAGAGATTCTGATGTAAGTTTGTTATGTTAGATATCTAAATCCTTGAGTAATAACTCAATTCGTTTTCGATTCACTCCCAAATCTGATTTTCCCAATCGGGAAGCAGACCGAAAGTGAAGAAGTTTATTTTTTTCATCAAAATAAAATTCTACATCATCTACATATCTCATAATGAGAGATGTAAATTCGGTATAGATATAACTCGAATTCTCTTGTATGATTTTGGTTCGGGGAGATTGTTCTAGTTTTCCTTTCAGGATTCCATATGCATCTACTAGCGATTTTTTGTAAGGGACAGGATTACGATAGTGTTCTTTATCGGAGGGATCTGCAAAACTGCTAATACAATTTGGAGTTTTGGGGCAATCGTTCAATTTCCCTGATTTGACTCCTAGATATTCCGGTCGTGTTCCCGTACATCCGACTAGTAGGACAAGGAGAGTGAATAGAATGAGTGAGACTTTTTGGTTCATATGCTGCTTCCTGAAGCGAGTTTCTTTGTATTGGACTGATCCTTTCATCCATTGGGGAAAAAAGCAATTAGCTATAAAAAGTAAGTGAGTTACTTTTTGCAATCGGTGTAAAAGGAAAGCCAGGTTCCATGGCATACCAGTTTCCGCATACAACCCATTTCCATGGAAACTGCGTTTCCCATCTCCATACGCCCAAATTCCAAATTAATCCAGTTTCCCTTTCAATTTAATTTCTTTTCCTTGCCAAATTTCAGACACGGAATTCCCAACCTTTGTTTTTCCATTCGGTTTCTCGCTTGAACTTTCTTTTTACTGCTTAGTACTTAGAACTATTCCGCCTAAAATTAGACTTTGCAGTCGTTTGGCCAAGAGAAGGAGTGAAACGGAATGAACCTGAATCGCAAACTGTGGAAATCCCAAGCAAATGAGAAAAAAAGATGGACAAAGTATGGTAAAAGTATTTTTATAAAACAATCGTTCGATATAAAAGGATTTCTTTTTTATGCCTAAGATAGTCGACCACGATCTTTACAGAGCTGAACTACTGGCAAAATGTATGCCTATTTTTGTAACGAAAGGTGTTTCATCTGTCTCGATGCGCGAATTATCAAAGGAGTTAGGTGTTTCAACGGGAACCCTTTACCATTACTTTCCAACGAAAGAGATTCTATTTGAATCTATGGTAAAACAACTCGTTGCCATTGATGAAAAAGAGATTACCGAACTTTCTGAAAGTCATACGGGTCTCCAGGACATTATGGCTTTCGTTGCAAAACGAGAGGAACATTTTATAAACCTAATGTTACTTGCTGTGGATGTAAAGAGACACTTGAGTGAATCGAGTGAACTTATGCAACTAGTGGAAGATTCATTTACTTCGTATCGAACAGCTTTGGATCGATTTTTTCCTTCGACGACTAATACAAATAGTGGTAAGGCATTTTTGTCATTTTTTCTGGGAGCATTGTTTTTAAAAAATAATGCAACTGAGGAAACCAATTGGCCGGAACTTTTTGAAGGTTTGGGGAACCTCATGACATTGTTTCAAAGCAAAGAATAAGGAGATACGTTTATGACATTCACCAAAAGACTTAGTTTTTTACTTAGTTTTATTTTGCCGATTTTGGTTGTTGTTGCCGAATGGGTTGGTGGCCTTACCTATTTGTTGGTTCCGATTACGGTCTTTGTTTTTTTACCATTGTTGGATTTTGTTTTAGGAAAAGACAACTCGAATCCAGACGAATCTAATTTCCTCAAATTACAAAATGATTTCTATTTCCGTTTTCTAACGCAAGTGTGGGCTTATCTTCAACTTGCCTTTGTTATTTGGTCCGTTTACAGAATTGCCGTATACCCACATTCCTTGGTTGAATTTATTCTGTTTGCGATATCAGTCGGAATTGTAACGGGTGGAATTGGCATTACTGTTGGCCATGAGCTTGGGCATAAAAACATGCGTTATGAACAATTTCTTGCCAAGATGATTTATATGACAGTTTGTTATATGCACTTTTTTATTGAACACAATCGAGGGCATCATACAAACGTCTCTACTCCTAACGATCCTGCTTCCTCCAAAAAAAACCAATCATTCTATCAATTTTATCTTCAAACAGTCTTCGGTGCTTACCAATCTGCTTGGGAGTTAGAAACAAAACGTTTAAAAAAGTTGGGACTCAGCTCGCTTCATTATCGAAATGAAATGATATGGTATTTGGTAGTTACTATTCTCTTTTTGACATTGATGGTGGGATTTGGATCAATGTATTCTTTCAATGTTATCCGTTGGGATATACTCGGATTTTTGTTGTTACAATCGCTAATAGCATTTTCCCTATTGGAGTTGACCAATTACATTGAACATTATGGCTTGAAGAGAAAAGAAATTGGCAATGGTAAATTTGAAAAAGTACTACCCATTCATTCTTGGAATCAAAACTATTTTGTTTCCAATGCTTTTTTGTTTCACCTACAAAGACACTCAGACCATCATGCAAATGCGGGTAGGCGATACCAAGTTTTAAGACATTTTGAAGAAGCTCCTCAACTGCCATTTGGTTATGAATTGATGATTCTTATCGCTTTGTTTCCGCCGCTTTGGTTTCAAATGATGAATCCAATTTTAGAGTCTTGGGAATTAAAGAATCCATTGAAACATTAATATTTCTAAGAGCTTGGTTCTGCTCTAAAGAAAAACCTGCAAAGAAAAACTTTGCAGGTTTCCGAGTTGCTCATTCGGATTCTAATAAAACCGATCTTTTTGATCTTATAATCGAAAATAACAAATACAACAATGCTGCGATTCCTAAATAAAAGAATCCGGACGCAATATATCCAGAAACAGGTGGGTATAAAATACTAAAACTAAAATCAGGATTTTCTGATTCCTTGAGTAAGTTTGCCAATTTAGGTTCGTTATTTTTAATTTCATCGCCTGAAGGATATGAGTAAGGATCAAAATTGATTGGCCATTGGTAAGGGTTTCCATAATAAAGTGAATAACCTTCCTTATTTCCATCCTGGTTTGCGAAAAAATAAATTTCTTCAAGTGGTTGGACAGTTATCGCATTTTTTAGGTGAAGCGTTTCGTTTTCGCCGTCATAAACTTCAATTTCAAATTCAGAATTGATTGTCCTTGAAAGAGGTATTTCTGTAAAAACTCCTTCCTCTTTGTTATGATTTACTGTTCCTTCAAATACAGTGTCCCATTCTTTTTTGTTTATTTTTCCGCGAACAGTAATTCTCCGTTCCCAGTTGGTTTCCTCAAACTCTAGTTTTAAAATTTGAAATGCCGATTGTGATTCATTAGGAAATAAAAACTTACAGTGATTTTCTGCCAGCACTGGGCTTGCAACTGAATGCGATTTTTCCCAATATAGGTTTTTATTTTGTTTTGCTCTGGTTGCATTCGGAAATTTTAAATCCGAACCTGGTTCTGCCTCTAATCGTAAAAACCGGTGTTTTGTTCCACTTAAATCAATTTCTCCAGACGATTGGTTGCCATATTTATAAAGGAAAACTGATTTTGAATCCGAAAATTGGTCTGGGTTGTCACCTAATTTTAAAGTAATGGATGTTTCATAATCATAAGCACTAGAAACCGATAACTTAGTATAATTCATACCTTCTGGTAACTTAGGAAGTTCCAATACATAAATTTCTAAATCATCTTTTTTAGTAAATAGAAGTTCCGGTTTTACTTTTTCTGTATTTTTGGCAATTTCTTCTGCATTTTGAATATGATAGGGTACTATTTCTCCGTTGTAAGCGATTCTTAAGTCGCCGTAAAAGGAGTGTTTATAGATGTCCTCGTCTAACATCAGTTTTACAACTCCATTTGGAGATATATTGCCTGAAATTTTCAGATCTTTTTTGTATTTAAAGTTTTGTACAGCAAGAGGTCTGCTTGAAACTTGAGAAGTAATCGAAATAAAGAATAGAATGGAAATTAAGTATTGAAGTTTCATTTTGTTTCCTTTTTGAAATGATTGTATAATGTTCCTGTTACAATGAGTGTAACACCTAAGAATAAACCTGCGAGAATACGGTAACCTAAACTCAAATTCCAAAAATCATATAAGTAGAATTTTATGATGACTAGGGATAATGAGCCAAATCCAACATATCTGAGAGATTGGATTTTTTTGAGGAATCCGATGGTTAAAGCAACTAATCCATAAACAATCAAACTGAGCGTATAGAGAAATAATTGTTTTTCTTCTGGAAATCCAAGGTAAATTTCAACGAAAGTACCAAGCAACCAATAGGGATAGGCAGCATATAAAAAGAGTTTAGAAAAATCAGAGAACTTTCTGCTGTAGAGATAAGAAAGTACCAGATAAACCGATCCTGTTGCGAATACCAAAAATCTTCCGTTTAAGAAAGGGATTTCGTTTTGAGAGCGATAAGTGAAAGCAAAAATGTAGAACAATGCAAAAAACCAAACAGGGAAAGCCGCCCAATACATATACAATTGTTTGGAGTAGGTGGATGCAATGGTTACAAGGAAAGCGAAACTGATGAGACTAAAAGCCAAAAATTTTCCCGTGGTTCCAATGACGATTAAACTTACAATGAATGGGAGACCAAATAACCCAATGATATCATATAGTTTTTTCTTATCCAAACTTAAGGTTGTTCTTCTGATAGAACGTTCATACAATCCATAAAATAAGATAAGGATTAAGGTCAGTAAAAATGGCTTTGCAATTGGATAAAAAACAGAAAAAATCCAAAATGACTGTACAAATCCAAGTCCCAATGTAAACCCGATAGCAGTGATGGTGAGAATGAGGTCTTTTGATTTTGAAGTTTCTAATGTTTGAAATTCTCTCAAAAGAAACAATAGAAAAACTCCCAATTGGAAGACAATTGGATAAAATGGTTTTGCATCGGCTAGGTTTGAATCAGCCCAGCCAACAAAGATTAGGTGATTTGCTCCAAGCAAAAGGAGTGGCATGATTTTCCAGTTTGTATCTTTTCGTACCCAGAAAAATAAAATATTCCATAAAAGTAGATAAGTGAATAAAAATGGATATGAGTTTTGTCCTGTCGATAGTAGCAGGGGAACTAAAAATGCACCAAGAGATGCAAATCCAAATAACACTTCGCTTTTTTGAGAATGGGCAATGGCGACTGTGGTTAAACTTAGGATTAGTAAACCAACAAAACAGGTTTCAGTAGAGTAGAGATCATACCAAAGATATCCCGAATAGTACGCTGAAAATAAAACTGCAATTCCAAGACCCATAAGACTTGGTGAAAGGTAGGGTCTTGTATTCCTTACACGGAATCCATAAATTAGAACCGGAATTGCCAAAACAAGGCCAATCCAAATTCGAACAGATTCATTGATCCAATATTCTTCAATTGCTAAATAGAAAAACCAGATTGAAGCAAGAAGTAATGAGAATACTCCTAACTTTACAAATAAATTTTCTCCGATCCACTGAACAAACCAATTGGGTCCATCATTTAATGATACCTCTGTTTGGTGGACAACTGTAGGAGCAGGGGCCGGTTTTGTGCGAATCTGCTCTTGCGGAGTTTGGGTATTAGAGAGGGATAAAACTCTTTCTTTTAGAAAAGAAAGCTCCCTCTCCATGGATTGAATCCTTGTTAGGATTTCTTTTGTTTCTTTTTCTTCCACGGAGGAAATGGTTCACATCCGCATAAGGAGGGGAACTACTTTTTATTCTGGATCGTTCCACATTCCGTTTTCACGGATGAGGTCGATGAGTAAATCGGCAGCTTCCGTTTCTTGGACTCCTTTTTTTACAATTTCTTTCCCTTTGTAGAGGTGAACCTTACCGATTCCTGCACCCACATATCCAAAATCAGCATCTGCCATTTCACCCGGGCCATTTACGATACATCCCATGACTGCAATTTTTACACCTTTTAGATGTCCTGTTCTTTGTTTGATCATAGCAGTTGTGGATTGTAAATCAAACATAGTGCGTCCACAGGATGGGCAAGAGATGTATTCAGTTTTTGTGAGACGCAGTCTTGTTGCTTGTAAAATATCAAAACTTAAATGAAGTGATTCTTCTGGTTCCCCATCCCCATAAGACAAACGAACTACATCGCCAATTCCATCCAATAAACTTCCACCTACATGAATCGATGATTCATAGAGAAGTTCTTCTTTATCCTTTGAATGATGGACAAGGACAATTGGATAATCAGATTCTCTTAATTGATAAGCCAACTTTCTGACAGTGAGTAGATCTCCATTTTTTACAGAAAAAAGAAGGTTTTCAATTTTTCTTTTTTTCGATTCTTTTACAATTCTTTCAGCTAGATGAATGTTTTGCAAATCGATACTCCATTCAACGCTACGTTTATCCTTGGCAAAACGAGTGACAAAATCCAAAAGATCATCCCAAGATTCTTCTGATTCTTGAAAGAATAAACTGGGATTGATCACCCACTTTTGAAATCGATAAATGTCCTCTGCCAAACTATCATATTGGTAAGTCAGTTCCTTTGAAAGTTCCACAGAGACTGGGAGCGGAAATGATCCCCGTTTAACTGTAGTTCCAAGGGAGATTAAATCCAATTCTGATTGAATCGTAAAATGAATGAGTTCTGGAATTCGACCAGACTTAGATCCCCTTTGGATGAGATGAAGAACTTCTTCTGCTGATTCAGATCCAAAAAAAGGAAAACAAGTTTCAATACGAACAGGCGAGTTATCACCAATTTTAGTTTCACCCAAAGCCAACTCTTTGGAATAGAATCTAGAGTATTGGAATGGATCGCGAAATTCAGTAAAAATAGTTTTTTGGTTTTCAATCGATTGTGATTCGAAATGGGGATCTGATACTGATGAAATTTTGTTGTTTTGATGAAAGAGTTCGTTGTATTTTCGAACCAATTCTTTCGCTACAGGGATTTCATAAATGGCATCTTCGGTCAGCGATACACGAATGGTATCACCAAGTCCATCTGCGAGTAAACTTCCAATCCCTATCGCAGATTTAATCCTGCCGTCTTTACCATCACCAGCTTCCGTAACACCTAGGTGAAGAGGATAGTCCATTCCTAAATCATAAAATCTGGAAACTAACATCCGGTAGGCTTGGATCATCACTTGAGGATTGGATGCCTTCATTGAAACAACAATATCTCGATAAGAGTGTCTTTCTGCTATTCGTATAAACTCTAATGCCGATTCTACCATTCCAAGTGGAGTGTCACCAAACCGATTCATAATACGATCAGAAAGACTTCCGTGATTAGTCCCTATGCGCATAGCCACACCCAATTCTTTTGCACGAAGCACTAGGGGCGTAAATACTTCTTCAATTCGTTCTAGTTCTTCATTGTAATCTTTGTCTGTGTATTCGATGATTTCAAATTTTTTTTTGTCTGCAAAATTGCCAGGATTGATTCGCACCTTTTCAACCCATTCTACACATTTTAAGGCTACTTGTGGAGTAAAATGAATATCTGCAACCAAAGGAACTTTAAGTCCTAGTTCTTTCATTTTTTGACGTATGTTTGGCAAATTGTCTGCATCTGCCTGACTAGGTACTGTTAGGCGGACAATTTCAGATCCAGCTTTTTCTAAATCAAAAATTTGTTTGATACTGGCTTCCGTATCTCTTGTGTTAGATGTAATCATTGATTGGATACGAATTGGGTTTTTCCCACCAATTCCAACATCTCCTACCTTCACTTCCCTGGTAGGACGTCTTTTATAGAAAAATGGCGATTCGTTATATTTGGTGCTCATTTGAATCTTATGTTCTCATTATCTAGAAAATTAAATTCAAAATTTTGGGCAAGCAGTATGAAAAAAATCTGTGGGTTTCAATTTCCATCCTCCTCAGACCGAAAATCTATTTAGGAAGAATACCGGGCTTTTTGATACGATGAATACGGAAGTAAAACAAGGTTTACAGCGAAAATACCGAGTACAGGTCACAGTGGCAATCTACCGAGAAGGAAGTTTGTCTTACAAAAGTGAAATTCTGTCACCGGCGTATTATGACAAACGCCAAGAAGCTCGAGACCATATCCGCCAAGAAATCCGAGAAAGATTAGCCCATTCTAAGTTCTTCCGGTCCACTCGTTTGGATTATGATCTTGTTCGTTACACAGAAGAGGGAAGTTGTAATACATTCCTCCGATACAGCATTCAAGATTCTGAAATTTGAATCCTAAAAAAAAAATATTCGATTGGTACCAAACCCATAAAAGGGATCTACCTTTTCGAAAGAAAAAACAAGCGTATCCTATTTGGGTTTCTGAAGTAATGCTTCAGCAAACAAGAGTTAATGCAATGTTGCCATTGTATGAAGCGTTTATCAAACGATTTCCCAATCCGGAATCATTAGCTTCTTCGGAAGAGGAAGAAGTATTGGCTTACTGGAAAGGCCTAGGTTATTATAGTCGAGCTCGTAATCTTAGAAAGGCGGCCATCTTTCTTGTCCAAAATTATAATGGTTCTTTTCCGAAAGATCTAAATTCTGTTTTAAAACTTCCTGGAATTGGAAATTATACAGCTAGGGCAATTCTTTCTATTGCCTATGACTTGCCCTTTGCTGTGTTAGATGGAAACGTGAAACGGGTTTTGTCTCGGTATTACGGATATACAGAAAATATTTTAGGTTCAAAGGCTGATAGTGACTTACAAGAGAAAGCTGACCTCTTTTTAAACACCGAACATCCTGGTGACCACAACCAAGCATTGATGGAACTAGGGGCAACCCTTTGTCTTCCTGAATCACCGAAATGTCTCCTCTGTCCTCTTAGTGATTTTTGTTTCGCAAGAATCCACCAAAAAACTGGTGAAATCCCATTACGGAAAAAAGAGAAAAAACAAATCCAACTTTCCTCTGAAATTTTTGTTCTAATGGATCAAAAACGAATTTTACTCGTTCGAGAACCTAAAATGCGATTTCTAAAGGATATGTTTCATCTTCCTTATGGAATGGTCGGTGAAGTTCCCGAAGAAACCTATGCTCCCACTCCCTTCTTTCTTGGCCTGAAAAAAATCTTAAAAGACCCAAAACCAGTAGGTATGTTTAAACATACGATCACCCACCATAAATTGGTTTTTTCCGTTTTTGTCTCACCATTGAAAGGGATTGAAGAAATCGACAATTTGACAAAGAAATTCGGTGTCGAAAGTAAGTGGGTTACTCTCTCGAGTCTAGATACTGAATTTCCTTCTTCTCTCGCCTCAAAAGTAAAAAAGTTTTTGCTTTACTTAGAATCCTAATTCGATACGATTCACGGGCTATGGTCGAGGTCATTGTCTGGATCGAACATGTGATTGCTAATATCCCTCTGCCAATCCTAGAGGTTTGGGGTCGGTTTTCCTTTTTACTAGGTTCTATTATTTCTATATTCGCATTTACTGGTTTTACCTTTCGAAATGGAAAAACTTTCCGAATTTCTAGAGAAGTTTGGCAATGGAATCTGACAAGTTTCTATTGGTTTGTAATTACCTTTGTATCTATCTTTCTCACAGGGTATTTGGGAAGTTCTATCGTTCTGATTCCAGGGGCACAAACACTCGAAAGCCTAAAGGATCTTTCCGTATTCCTTTGTTTGAATTTTTTTGGTTACCCAGCACTTCTTGCCGTACCATTTGCCTACGGGCTCTCTGACTTAATTGAAGGAGTCCCTCCAGAATTTTTATGGGACTGGTTACCTGGTTACTTTATCAATCCAACGTTGTTTTGGCTGTCTTACCAAATGATTGGAAAATCACCTGACTTCCGTAATGTGCGCGTTTGGTTTTATTATTTTCTTTTTGTTGTTTTGTTTTTGCTTCTTGAACCCTTTTTGTGGGGTTATTTATGTTCGGAACAATTTGGGGCAGAGTTATCCTACCACACGATAAGCTCAGCACTTTTGTTTACCACTGGAATCACATGGATTCTTGCTCCGTTTGCGATGTTACTGACGTTTCCAATCGTCCGCAAGTTTGGTTTTTTTTGGGCAGAAGTTCCTGGCCAAGTCAAAGAAGTGACTCTTTCCGATCCTCCATGGGTTTGGGTTTCTGGACCAACCGAACTAAAAATTTCAGAAAAAGATTCAGATATAAAAACTGGAATCTCCTTACAATTATTCATTGTTACACCTTTTGTTTGTTTGGTGTTAGTCCTTGTTGGGATCACATCTTACGTTACCTTAAAAAATGAAGAACAGTCTGCCTTTCAATTGGTTGAGGTCCTTCATAGACAATGGTCAAAAAATATCAATTTAAGTTTGGATCGTTATCTTTCAGAATCATCACAGAAGCTAAATAACAACTATGAACAAGGTAAACTTGTAGAAGTTCTAGATAACTCGAAAGTAAATTCACAAGGTAGAGTTTTTTTATTGGATGAACATTTAAATCCATTGGCATCACTTTCTTCCGAAACAAATAAATCAAGGTTATTGGAAATAGCCAGGGTAGAACTTAAGAAGTTAGGAAATGAAATTTATACTTCCGAAAAAAGATTTAGCTTTGCGGTGGTGACTAAAAAACCTCTCTCTCGAGAAAATTGGAATGCAATGGTTACGGTTTACACTCACCCAAAACTAAAAGAAAAAACATATTTGATTACTTTATTTCCCTCATCCTTTTATCTGAGCGGAGTGATCAGTGGAAATAGTAAATCGGCCATGGTGTTTGCCTGGGCCATTTTACTAAGTTTAATTTTGGCTGCAGTCGTTTCTGAATTCGTAACTAGGCCAGTTTTATCTTTCGCAAAGGCTTCCAAATCATTAGCAAAAGGAGACTGGAATTATCCTGTGGGCGAAAGTATGATTGCGGAATTAAAAGATCTTTCTGATGCCTTTCGTTTTATGTCTTCCGAACTCAGACAAAGTTTTGAACGTGTGGAGGAAAGCCAACGATTGGTGATGGAAACCAATTCCAACTTAGAAGAAAAAATTGTCCTAAGAACAGAAGCTCTGATTGAAAGTAATCTAAACTTAATTGATATGATTGAAACAAAAGAAAAAATCTTAATCGATTTACATAAAACACAAAATCAACTTTTGCAAAGTGAAAAATTAGCGGCTCTTGGCCAATTTGCTGCAGGGATCACACATGAACTTAACACACCTCTTGGTGCGATTACCTCTAGCGTGTATACCATGTCGGAAATATTAAAAAATGACATAGCAAACTTACCTGATTTTTTAGAATCATTGGATGCTTTTGAAAAGGAAGATTTTCGTTTTTTTCTTCAATTGAGTGTATCCTATGGTTCTCGTCATTCGGGACTTCTCAATCGAGCAGAAAAAAAAGAAAGACTAGGGATATTAAATTCCCACCAAGTTGAAAATCCAGAAGAAGTGTTGGAAGATCTTATTTCACTTGGAATTCTTCAAATCGACGAACCAATATTAAAAAAACTAAAGAATCCAAATGCCGGAATTATTTTACAAAATGTTTTGATTTTGGGAAGTTTATACCGTTTGGTTTACGTAATTCAAACTGCCACCGAAAAAGCATCACATGTGGTAAATGCTCTCAAACATTATCTTTATACGGATCGATTAGAAACAGAAACAAATTTTCAAAATGTCCATATACCTACCGAATTAGATTCGATTCTAACCTTATACCAGACAAAGATAAAAAATGATGTAGAAGTTACAAAATTATATAAAACATCTGACTATTGTTTGGCGGAAAGAGATAAACTCAACCAAGTTTGGATCAATATACTAAACAATGCATTACAGGCAATGGAATATCGTGGAAAATTAACCATCTCAGTTTTTTCCAATGAGAATTCCGTCATTACATCGATTTTAGATTCAGGAAAAGGAATTGCTCCTGAAATTCGAGATAAGATTTTTTTACCTTTTTTTACTACAAAAAAACATGGCGAAGGGATTGGGCTTGGGCTTGACATTTGTAAACAAATCGTAGAAAAAATGAAAGGTACAATCGAATTTTCGTCAGATGATCGAGGGACTGAGTTTAGGGTGTACTTACCAAAGGCAATTGAAGGGGAAAGAGATTGAATATTACGCCGCTACAAACTGAAAAAAACGCAATCCTATGCGTGGATGATGAGCCGATTCTTTTACTTTCCCTCGTACAAGAACTAAAACGAGAAATTGGTGGTGGTTTTACTTATGAAACTGCACAAAACCCTGAGGAAGCGATGGAAGTGATCGATGACCTTTGTCGTTCTGGAGTCGAAGTCATTCTCATCCTTTCTGATTGGCTGATGCCTGGAATGCGTGGAGACGAATTTCTCATCCAAGTCCATCAAAAATACCCACAAATTAAATCCATTCTGATTTCAGGGCATGCTGACCGCGAAGCCATCAATCGAGTGAAAGAAGAAGCAAAAACTTATGCCATTTTTTCCAAACCTTGGAATAGCAGGGAATTACTCGATGCAGTTCGTTTCTGTTGCAATTTGACCTAAGTCCATTTTTCTGGACGTAAGGTGCGTACCATCTACATCCGCAAACTCCGATTTGAAGAAGCTCGTATCAAACTAGAACGAGAACTTCACGATGCCTTTATGGACGGAGAATCCTATGTGGAAATCCTACATGGGATTGGAGAAGGAATTCTCAGGCGAATGGCGATTGACTACGTGGAGACTTGCGGTTTTCTGAAACTAGTGGAGACCGATCCGATGTTTCGGTCAAATCCAGGCGCAACAATTGTCGAAATTCTCGCTCCTTCAAAAGAATACATCAACCGATTGAAATCATGACCGAACCAAACTCTAAGATAGAAATCCTCGACGTCACTTTACGAGATGGGGAACAAACAAACGGTGTCTCGTTTTCCTGGCGGCAAAAACTAAATATCACCAAACATTTGCTAATGGATTTGAAAACGGACCGTGTGGAAATTGCAAGCGCACGTGTTTCGCCTGGTGAATTCGAAGCTGTCAAAAGAATTGTGGAATGGGCGAAATCCGAAAACCTACACGATCGAATCGAGATTTTGGGATTTGTTGATTACGATAAAACAGTAGAATGGATGAAAGGAACTGGGGTTCGAGTTCTTAATCTTCTCACTAAAGGTTCATTAAACCACTTAACAAATCAACTTCGAAAAACTCCTTCGGAACATTTTTTAGATATACAAAAAACTGTAGAATTTGCTGCTTCTTCTGGAATTTCGGTAAATGTTTATTTGGAAGATTGGTCAAATGGCTACACATATTCTCGAGAATATGTATTAGAATATTTGAATGTTGTATCAAAATTTCCAGTTCGTAAATTTTATTTAGCAGATACTCTTGGAGTTTTGTCTCCATTAGAAGTTCGGACAGCCGTTTCCGATTTAGTAAAAGAGTTTCCTCAACTTTGGTTTGAGTTCCATGGACATAATGATTATGATTTAGCTGTTGCTAATTGTTTGGAAGCAGTGAGTGCCGGTGTTCGTGGGCTTCATGTGGCTGTGAATGGTCTTGGGGAACGGGCCGGAAATTCTCCTTTGGAAGCTGTTGTTACTGCAATTCATGACAAAACAAAATATAAAACTTCCATAGTGGAAAAAGAAATCACCAATGCATCTAGGCTTGTTGCCGTTTTCTCTGGTAAACGAATTTCGGATAACAGACCAATTGTTGGTGAAGATGTATTTACCCAAACTGCAGGGGTTCATGCGGATGGGGATAAAAAAGGAAATTTATATGCCAATCCAATTTTACCAGAACGGTTCGGGAGATCTCGGGTTTACGCATTAGGAAAGTTAGCTGGTAAGGCCAGCATTACTGAAAATTTAAAACAATTAGGAATGGTCCTGTCTCCTGAAATTGAAAAAAAAGTTTTGGAAAGGGTGATTGAACTTGGTGACCAGAATAAAACCGTCACCAAGGAAGACCTTCCCTATATCATCTCTGATATCACTGGCGAAAATCTGGAAGCAAGTTTTCGCATTGAGACTTGCACCGTAACGAGTGGGATCGGAGTCAAACCAAAGGCCGAAGTAAAAGTGAATTTCCAAGGGAAGGATTACGCGGCAAAGGGAGAAGGGGACGGTGGTTACGATGCTTTTATGAATGCCCTTGGTAAAATTTTAAAAGAATTAAAAATCCAAATTCCAAAACTCTATGACTATGAAGTTCGGATTCCTCCCGGAGGAAATACCAATGCTTTGGTCGAAACGGTCATTACTTGGAAAGTGGAAGGTGAAACTCATCCCATTCGCACTATCGGCATTGACTCTGACCAACAAGTGGCAGCTGTGAAAGCCACAGAACGATTGTTACATATTCTACTCGGAAACGTATGATTCATTTTCTCATTGTGGGCCTAGGGAATCCAGGCGATAAATATAAAAACACTCGCCATAACATTGGTTTTATGATCTTGGATGCTCTTGCGAGTAGTTTCAGTGTTTCTTTCAAAGATTCCAAAAAATATATGGAATCAACTCATACTTTAGATGGGGATAAAATTCATCTTTTAAAGCCATTAGAGTTCATGAATCTTTCCGGAAAATCCACACAAACCCTCGCAAATTTATATAAAATTCCTCCTTCCCAGATTCTAGTGGTTCAGGACGAAGTAGATTTACCTTTTGGTAAAATCAAAAATAAAATTGGTGGCGGTACGGCAGGTCACAACGGACTAAAGGATATTGTAGCAAAACTTGGTTCACAAGATTTTCACAGGTTGCGATTTGGAGTTGGCAAACCAGATAAAGGTGGAATGGAAGTGGCTGATTTTGTGTTACAGAATTTTAATTCGGAAGAAAAAAGTAACTTGGACAATCTAATTAAAGAATCGGTTACGAAAATTGAAGAATGGGTTCGAACCAATCGCAATCTAATCCGAAAAGAAAACGGAGGATAAGGTATCCCACCTTCCAACGAATCAAGGTGAATGGACGATAATTCAAATTTTTATGACTAAAGACAAAGAAACCACTATCAACCTTCGTAGTCTCATCATTCAAACCATCTTATCAATTGTAATTGTATTGGTCATAGTGTTTGGCCTTGCCTTTTTTTTTCGAAAGGAACTACTCGGATTTAGCGAACATTTTGTAAGAATTTTTGGTTATTGGGGACTTTTTGTGGGGATGATCCTTTCGGATAGCCTTCCCGCTTTTGTTCCACCCGATGCTTTTCTAATGCTTGCAATAACAGGGGAAATGGACCCAATTCTTACAATTCTATCCATGTCTTTTGGGAGCATACTTGGTGGATCACTTGCATATTTCATTGGCTTATACCTAATTCCTAGATTCCATTTAGGTAGACAGATGGTTTTGCATTATGAAGAAAAACTCCTTCCTTATCTCCGTAAGTATGGTTTTGGCGCAGTAGTTCTGAGCGCACTCACACCCATTCCTTATTCTTGGATGGCATACACTGTCGGAACGTTTAAAATGCGTTATTCGTTATTTTTGTTTGGTTCACTATTTCGGTTTGTGCGTGTGACCGTTTATTTTTATGCCATGTATCTTGGATGGATCACTGGAGGATAGATGTCTGACGAACGTTTGTTTCCAAAAACTATTGATGAGGTCATCTTAGAGAAAGTAAGATTTTTCTTTTTGCCAGATCGGACTGCTGCTTTTGTAAAAAATTTAGTAGAAGGAAAGGTTTCCGAA
Source organism: Leptospira harrisiae (assembly GCF_002811945.1). NCBI lineage: Bacteria > Pseudomonadati > Spirochaetota > Leptospiria > Leptospirales > Leptospiraceae > Leptospira > Leptospira harrisiae. Next base: position 1,168,189 of record NZ_NPDX01000001.1, read on the forward strand.
AGGTCGTTGATTTGTTGTAATTCAGGTTGCGATGTCTGTAACGAAACAATATACAATTGTTATGTGGCAGTAAAAAAAGAATTGGAAAAAACTTAAGTTGGATTCTCTTTTTTCACAAAATAAACAAGTTCCACTTGCTCATGCAGTAAGACCAAAAAACTGGTCTGAATTTGTCGGACAAACGCAGGTTGTCCAATCACTCAAAGCCATTTCTAAACCCACTTCAATTCTTTTTTATGGCCCCCCTGGATCTGGAAAAACCACTTTAGCACACCTTCTAACACAAAGTTGGAGTATGCAAAAACGTTATTTAAGTTGTGTGACAAGTGGACTTAAGGAAGTGAGAGAGGTTTTGGATGAAGCCAAACGGCAAGGAACCATAGTCTTATTTTTAGATGAGATCCACCGTTTTTCATCTTCCCAACAAGACGCTCTTTTGTCAGCAGTAGAAGAAGGTGAAATTATTTTAATTGCTGCGACCACCGAAAATCCTAGTTTTCGCGTAAATAAAGCACTACTTTCTCGGATGCTTGTTTACCGTCTCACAACTCTTTCTGAAGAAGAAGAAAATTCTATTTTTGAAACTTGCCTTACAAAACTCAATCACAAGGGGAAGTTCCCTCCGGACCTAAAAAAGGAACTCTTTCGTAGAAGTTCAGGAGATGCCAGGAAACTTCTCGGATATCTAGAAAGAATTTTAAATTTTACAGAAGACACAGGTAATATCAACGAATCTAAGTTAGCTGAAATTCTAGGTGAGAATGTAATTTTTTACGATAAAAATAGTGAAAGTCACTATGATATCATCTCGGCCTTTATTAAATCCCTCCGCGGGAGTGATCCCGATGCCGCCCTTTTTTATTTGGCACTGATGATCGAAGGGGGAGAGGACCCACTTTTTATCGCAAGGAGACTTGTGATTTTTGCCAGTGAAGATGTGGGAAACGCGAGTGTCCACGCACTTCCCCTAGCCATTGCCACTTGGCAAGCTGTGGAACGAGTGGGGATGCCGGAAGGCCGCATTCCCCTCGGGCAATGTACAACTTTTCTTGCTTCGGCACCGAAGTCTAACGCGAGTTATCTGGCAATAGACAAAGCTTTGCAGTTGGTTCGAGAAAGAAAACGGGAATTTCAAATTCCAAACCATTTGCGTAATGCTCCCACAGCCACACATAAGAAGGAAGGGGCAGGAAAAGATTACCAATACCCCCACGATTTCCCAGGGCATTTCCTGAAAGAACGTTATTTTCCCACTGATTTTTATCCAGACATTCCCCAGTTTTATGCTCCGACAAACCAAGGTATGGAAAAGAATTTAAAGGAACAACTGGAGCGACTTTGGGGGGACCGGTATTGAGAATATATCTCAAATCGGCCGCAAAAATTACAAACGATCGAAATTAACACGAAAACAAAGGGGAAAATGATTCTCATCTTGACAATCGACCCCACTCGTGAGAGCATTTTCATACATGGGTTCTGCACCAGATAGTTTTGCGCCAATCCTTCTACAACTTTTACTCGGAGTCGGTTTTTCCGCTCTGATTTTGACCCTTGCCTTCCTCATCAATCCGAAGAAAAAATCAAAACCCCAAGATACCTTTGAATGTGGAGTTACCTATTACGGTGATGCGAGAGGACTCTTTAACATTAAGTTCTATCTTGTTGCGGTACTTTTTATCCTCTTCGATATTGAAGCCGTCTTTTTATATCCCTGGGCAGTGAACTTAATCAGCTTTAAAGAAGCGGGCCTTGGTACCTTCTTCCTTGTGGAGATGTTTTTCTTTTTACTCATACTTGTTGTGGGTCTATACTATATATGGAAAAAGGGAGCACTGGAATGGGATTAACAGAAACACTATCCAAACCGGGTGAGATGTTTGGCGACATGTTCCAAGTCGCTACATTGGATAACGTAGTCCAATGGGGACAAAGTTTTTCATTATGGCCTTATCCTTTTGCCACAGCTTGTTGTGGAATCGAATACATGAGTACTTCTTGTGCTGATTACGACATCGCTCGATTTGGTGCAGAACGTCCTTCCTTTTCACCACGCCAAGCCGATATGATTTTAGTTCTTGGAACCATCACATATAAAATGGCTCCCGTCTTACGCCAGATATACGACCAATTGGCAGAACCTAAATTTGTAATTTCTGTGGGTGCTTGTGCTTCTTCTGGTGGTATGTTTCACACCTACGGTGTGTTACAAGGTGTCGACCGAATCCTGCCTGTGGATGTTTATGTTCCTGGTTGTCCTCCTCGTCCAGAAGCACTCCTTGATGCCCTTGTCAAACTCCAAAAGAAAGTACAAGGACAAGGATTAGAAGCGAGACGCCAAGAAGTCATGAGAAAAATCGAAGAAATCAACGAACGTAACAAACCTCTCGTAGTGGCATGAAAGAAACAATTACTGAATACTTAAACTCGCGGTTTTCTGATGTTTTACTTCCACAAAGGGACATAAACACCAATTTGCTCTATTTTAGTATCAAAAAGGAAGCCCTCCCAACCATTGTACAAGCGTTAAAGGAACATCCTGAATTTGCTTTCACTTACCTAAATGATCTTACCTCCGTCGATTGGCTTGGAAAAAGAGAACCAAGGTTTGAAGTGGTATATTTACTTCGTTCTCCCAAGAACAAACACTTCCGTTTACAACTTCGCGTTCCTGTGGGAGAAGGGGATGAAGTTCCAAGTCTCGTTAGTATTTTCCCTGCAGCCAATTGGCCAGAGAGAGAAGTGTATGACCTTATGGGGATTCCGTTTTCCAACCACCCGCAGTTGGAAAGGCTCATCATGCCTGATAACTTTATAGGACATCCACTTCGTAAGGATTATCCGTTAGAGGGACCGGGACAGGATTATCTCATTGAAGACTTACTCACCATTCATGTGAACGAGGATATTACCGGTTAGGCGGTAGGAAATCATTATGGTAATGTACGAAAAAACAGCCGAACACTTTGGCCAGAAATTCAAAGACCTACCGGAAGGACATTTACTTGTCAACTTGGGACCCAGTCACCCCGCCACTCATGGTATTTTACAAAACGTAATCCAAATTGATGGAGAACGTGTGGTGGATACAGAATCCGTCATTGGATATGTCCATCGTTGTTTTGAAAAATTAGGCGAACGTTACGATTACAATCAGTTCTTAGTTTGTACTGATCGTATGAACTATGTATCCACTCCACTCAATAATATTGGTTGGATCCTAACCGTTGAAAAGATGATGCAGATCCAAGTTCCCGATCGTGTTACTTATGTAAGAATGATCATCTCTGAACTTTCTCGGATCATGGATCATATCATCTGCAATGGGATTATGGGTGTGGACCTTGGCGCTTTTTCTGGGTTACTCCATTTGTTTCATCATAGGGAAAACATTTATCAGATTCTAGAGAAGTTAACTGGCGCTAGGCTGACGACCACCTTTTGTCGTGTGGGCGGAATGGAACGTGATATTTATCCTGAATTCCAATCCGAAATCAAAACCATCATCAAAGGCCTGAAACCAGCTTTGGATGAATTCCAAGACCTACTCATTCGTAATAAAATTTTTAATGAAAGAACAGCAGGGATTGGTGGTTTATCTGCAGATCGTGCGATCGCCTATGGATTTTCTGGTCCAAACCTTCGTGCGGCAGGTGTTCCTTGGGATGTAAGAAAAGATGATCCTTATATGTTCTACGACAAAGTCGATTTTGATATTCCTGTGGGAGAAGATGGATCGGCCCTCGACAGAACTCTTGTTCGTATGGAAGAGATGCGTCAATCCATGCGTATCATTGAACAACTCATCGATGGAATTCCAGAAGGACCATATCACGCTGATGTTCCTCACACTTTCCTTCCTCCGAAAGATCGTGTGTATCACAATATGGAAGAACTCATTTACCATTTTAAAATCATTATGCACGGAGTGAAGGTTCCTCCAGGAGAATACTATATGTCCACCGAGGCTGCCAATGGAGAGCTCGGTTTTTATGTGGTATCCGAAGGGGAAAAATCTCCTTGGAGAGTGCATGTAAGACGCCCTTGTTTTTGGTATTACCAAGCGTTCCCGGAACTTGTCAAAGGGGGCTTACTTGCTGACACCATTGCTACTATGTCTTCACTCAATGTCATTGCAGGGGAGTTGGATTGTTAATGGCCTATCAATTTTCACAAGATTCTGAAATAAGGTTCCAGAGGTTGATTCCGCAATTTCCGAGCAAACGTTCGTTAATTTTACCCTGTCTTTTTTTATTACAAGCTGACAAAGGTTTTGTGGACCAGGAAGGGATGCAGTACATTGCAGATCGAATTGGAGATCCCATATCCCTCGCACATGTTCATGGAGTTGCTACTTTTTACACCATGTACAACAAAAAACCTGTGGGTAAGTTCCATATCCAAATTTGTGGAAATATCTCTTGTTATCTTTCAGGCTCTGATTCTATCACCGAACATGTATGTTCCAAATTAGGAATCGAGCCGGGTGAAACCACGGGTGATAAAAAATACACAGTGGATGAAGTGCAGTGCCTCGGTGCTTGTGGGTTTGGGCCAGTGGCTCAAATCAACGACAAATATTATGAAAACCTAACACCGGAAAAAATCGAAGCTATCATTTCCGAATTGGAAAAGCAGGTATAAAATGGGATTAAAAACTCTTCTCACAACTCACGTTGGTGCCGCTGATTCTCATACTTTAAATCATTACCGTTCGGTCGGAGGGTATGAAAGCCAAAAAAAAGCCCTTACCGAAATGACCGCCGAACAAATTGTAAACGATGTGAAAAACTCCGGCCTTCGTGGTCGCGGTGGTGCCGGTTTTCCCACAGGAAACAAATGGGGATTCATTCCTAAAACTGACAAACCAAAGTATTTGATTTGTAATGGGGATGAAGGCGAACCGGGAACTTTTAAGGACCGACTTTTAATAGAAAAATTTCCTCATATGCTCATTGAAGGGATGGTCATTGCTGCCAAAGCAATCGACTCCCACCAAGGTTATATTTACATTCGAGGTGAGTTCCATAAAGGAATTCGGATTGTGGAAGAAGCAGTGGAAGAAGCTTACAAAGCGGGCCTTCTTGGAAAAAACATCTTAGGCCTTGGGTATGATTTTGATTTGGCTGTGTATTCCGGAGCAGGTGCTTATATCTGCGGGGAAGAATCGGCTCTTATCAATTCCCTTGAGGGAAGGAGGGGCCATCCAAGACTCAAACCCCCATTCCCAGCCGTATCTGGATTGTATGCATGTCCTACTGTTGTGAACAATGTGGAAACTTTTTGTAATGTCCCGCATATCATTCGTATGACAGGTGAAGAATACAAAAAAATTGGAACAGAAAAATCACCGGGAACCAGGCTATTTGCAGTCAGTGGACATGTGAAAAAACCGGGGATTTATGAAGTCGAAATGGGAACTCCGATGAAGGAACTCATTTATGATATTTGTGGTGGGATTAAAAACGATGGAACTCTGAAAGCAGTGATTCCGGGAGGAAGTTCTTCTCCAATTCTCACAGCAGAAGAGGCCATGACGGCAACTATGGATTATGAATCGATTGCTTCTCTCAAATCTATGTTAGGTTCTGGGGCGGTCATCATTCTTTCTGAATCTGCAGATCTTGTGGAAACCACATACCGATTGGCAGAGTTTTATTCACATGAATCCTGTGGCCAATGTACACCTTGTCGGGAAGGTACACACTGGGTAAAAGACCTCCTCCATAAAATTAAAATTGGAGAAGGAACAGAAAAAGATGTAGAACTCATTTTTTCTTTGTCTAGGAATATGGAAGGTGGAACCACCATCTGCCCGTTAGCGGATGCTTGTGTTATGGCAGTCCGTCCAACGATGACAAAGTTTAAAGGGGAGTTCTCTGCTCGATTGAAAAAGGAAGTGAGCATCTCTCACTAAAGGTCATCGAAACAATATGGACTGGGCTCTAATACTTGCTTGGGGAATTAAAATCCTCTCACTTTTTTTTATCATTCTAACGGGTGTGGCCTATTACACACTCGCCGAACGTAAGTTCGCTGGTTTTATCCAGGATCGTCCGGGTCCTAACCGTGCTGGAATTTTTGGACTTTTCCAACCACTGGCCGATGGGATTAAGTTTATCGCCAAAGAAGAAATTTTTCCAAAAAACGTATCCAAAGGGATGTACCTTTTGGCTCCCACCATCTCCATGACCTGTGCCATTATGGCTTGGGCCGTGATTCCTTTTGGGGGAAGTCTTCCGGCACCGGAGTGGCTTATGGCTCTTACCGGTGTCACGACCATTGATTTACAAATTGCAAACCCTGACTCTGGGGTTTTATACATGCTTGCCATTTCTTCCCTTTCAGTCTATGGGATTATGATTGCAGGTTGGTCCAGCAACAACAAATACTCGTTACTCGGTGGTGTTCGTTCTACGGCTCAGATGATTAGTTACGAACTTCCTATGGGACTTTCCATTGTTGTGATTGTGATTATGACCGGATCACTTAAACTAACAGACATTAGCGATTCCCAAAAAGACATGTGGAATATTTTATCTCCACCCGGTTTTGTTGCCTTTTTCATTTATGTGACTGCGATGTTTGCCGAAACCAATCGACTTCCTTTTGACCTTGCGGAAGCGGAATCGGAGCTGGTTGTGGGTTTTCATACTGAGTATGGGGCTTTTAAGTTTGCACTCTTCTTTTTGGCAGAGTACATGAATATGATCACCATGTCTTGTCTTACCACCTTACTCTTTTTTGGTGGATACAATGTTCCTTTTCATTTAGGCGCAGGGTCTCCCTACCAAGCATTTTATGGACTTGGATTTTTTATTCTAAAAGTTCTGTTCTTTGCCTTTTTGTTTATTTGGGTTCGTTGGACCCTTCCTCGTTTTCGTTATGACCAACTCATGAAGCTTGGTTGGAAAAAAATGATACCTTGGGGCCTTTTTGCTGTGATGTTCGCAGCCATTTACACAGTATATTGGAAAGAAGGATGGATGAAATTATTTATATGAACTTTGAATCCTCTCCATCCTTTTTATTATTTATCTTTTTTGGAACAGTGACAGTGATTACGGCACTAAGTGTCATCTTCCAGAAAAATCCCGTAGTTTCGGCAGTTTCACTTGTATTTACATTCTTTGCGCTCGCGGGTATTTACGGAATCTTGGGAGCCTTGTTTATTGCCACCATGCAGGTGTTAGTTTACGCTGGTGCGATTATGGTTCTGATCGTGTTTGTTTTGATGTTACTTTCGCAAAGAGCAGAGACTCTTTCTCGTTATAGAAAACACCCGATCCGTTTGGTTTTACTTTCTGTGTTTGCCTTGGGATTTTTCTTTTTATTGTATAGTGCACTCACAACAGGAGTTCCTCATTCAGAACAAAAAGGAAAAGGATATGAACTAACCGAGTATTCCTTTCCCATCCAAGGAACGGGAACTATCAATGCAAAAGGCAATGTCGCCAGTGTTGGTGCTTCCACTTATTTGGATTACTTACTTCCTTTTGAAATGATCTCTATATTACTTCTAGTAGCTGTCCTTGGGGCAGTGATCCTTGCAAAAAAGAGACTCACAGAAGTGGAGCAAACAAAGGACAACGTGTTATGAATCAATTCATTAATGACATCCCCGTTTCATACATTTTAGGTCTTGCCGGAATTTTATTTTCTATTGGTGTTCTTGGAGTTCTCATCCGAAGAAACATTGTCATTATCTTTATGTCAGTGGAACTCATTTTAAATTCTGTAAATTTAGTTTTTGTTACCTTTTCCAAAGCCCTTTCCCATATTTCAGGGGAAACGATTGTTTTCTTTGTAATGGCAATTGCGGCAGCAGAAGCGGCTGTGGGACTGGCACTTGTGATTGCCATTTTCCGGCATAAAAAATCCACCAACGTGGATGAACTCCAATCGATGAGATGGTAATCCTATGTTAGATTTATTCCCAATTGTTGTCCTTCTTCCTCTCCTAGGTTTTTTGCATAATGGTCTATTGAAAGACCGGATTCCCCATCGGTTTGCGGGTGCCATTGGAACCTTGGCTGTATTCATTCCGTTCCTAATCACCTTAGGTGCGTTTAACGAATTTAGACCAATGGAAAGAACGGCACCACATTTGGTTCCTGTTTTTGATTGGATTGTGGTGGGTAATTTTAAATCTTCTTTTGGTTACCAAATCGACCAACTTTCTCTTTATATGACTCTTATCATTACAGGCATTGGATCTCTCATCCATTTGTATTCGATGGGTTATATGAAAGGGAATGTGGGATATAACCGATTTTTTGCCTATTTGAATTTATTTATATTTTGTATGTTAAACTTGGTTTTAAGTGACAACCTAGTGCTTACCTTTCTTGGTTGGGAAGGAGTGGGATTGTCTTCCTATTTACTCATTGGGTTTGACTACGATAAAAGTTCCGCAGCGGAAGCGGGGATGAAAGCATTCATCCTAAACAGAATTGGTGACGTTGGTTTTATCCTAGGAACAGGGTTTTTATTTTGGTTAGGTGGTAGTTTACAATACTTACAACTCCAAACTAATTTAAGTGAAATGAGTGAGTTTGCAAATTATGCAAACATTGTAGCACTTTTTTTCTTTGTTGCGGCTATGGGAAAGTCAGCACAAATTCCTTTGTATGTTTGGTTGCCTGATGCGATGGCAGGTCCCACCCCTGTTTCTGCTCTCATCCATGCAGCAACTATGGTAACGGCGGGGATATTTCTCATCGCTAGGCTAAATTTTGTATTTTTACTTGCTCCGGAAACATCTCTTTTCATTGCCATCATTGGGGCTGTGACTGCACTGTTTGCAGCCACCATTGGAACTTTACAAAACGATATCAAAAAAATTCTAGCATACTCAACAGTTTCACAACTTGGATTTATGTTTCTTGCGATGGGTAGCATGAGTTATGTGGCTGGACTTTTCCACTTAATGACACATGCCTTTTTTAAAGCCTTATTGTTTCTTGGTGCAGGTTCTGTGATTCACGCCCTCCACCACGAACAAAACATCAAACATATGGGTGGACTTTTCGGAAAAATTAAAATTACTTCTTTTACTTTTTTACTGGGAACTCTTGCCATTGCAGGATTTTTTCCTTTCTCTGGCTTTTTCTCAAAAGATTTAATTTTAGAAAAGGCCTACACCTACGGTGCGTTTGGTTCTATCCTTTGGACAATGGGCGTTGTCGCTGCCTTTTTCACTTCGTTTTATATGTTCCGACTTGTCTTTGTTGTATTCTTTGGAAAAGACAACACGGACTCACATCACAAAGTTCATGAATCTCCTTGGACGATGACCTTGCCACTTGTGATTCTTGCGACAGGCGCCGTGGTTGCCGGTTTTTTACAGACCCCACATTTCTTTTTACATATTGATACTTTAGAAAGATTTTTTGCTCCTGTATTGTCAAAAGGGTATGAATTGGCTTCTCTTCATGGAACTTTAGCCGAACACAAGACTCTAGTTCATGACGTGGAACTTTCGTTAGCTGCGTTTTCTGTAGGCATCGCAACTATTGGTCTTATCCTTGCTTATTTTCTTTATCAAAGAAAACAGAGCCCCATTCTGGAAGAACATACAGGGTTTCGAAAGATTCTTTTCCATAAATACTATATCGATGAAATCTATGACTTCCTATTTGTGCGTCCGTTTCTCTTTTTATCAAAAGGAGTGGCATTCTTTTTTGATATCAAGATTCTTGATCGATTCTTTTTGGGAATTGGTGGGAGTTTTGGTGTGATTGCTAATGGTTTACGGAGGCTCCAATCTGGATTTATTGGCGATTACGCCTTGTATGTTGTCATAGGTACATTTTGTATTTTAGTGTATCTATTAACGAGGGGGGTGTAAGGTGCCGGAACAAATTTTATCGATCATTATCTTTTTACCAATTCTATCCTCTTTACTCATTGTATTTCAAAAACGAGTAGGGGCAATTGTTGTCATCTCAGCACTTTCGTCAGCATTTACTACGATCCTATCCATCGGCCTTTTTTTCTTTTTTGATTCCAGTAAGTCGGGATTACAATTTGTCCACTGGATTCCAGATTGGATTCTATCGGGCAAACTGAGTGTAGACTACCATGTTGGGCTTGATGGAATTTCTCTTCTTTTATTTGCCTTAACTGCTTTTATGTTTTTCCTTTCGAGTATTGCCTCTTGGTCTAACATTCCAAAGAAAATCAAAGAATTCCATATCTGTTTACTTGTTTTGGAAACAGCAGTCCTTGGGGTTTTTGCTGCCGGTAACTTAGTCCTCTATTATGTTTTTTGGGAACTTATGGTATTACCAATGGTCCTTATGATTGGCATTTGGGGTGGGGAAGAAAGAACCAAAGCTGCATTAAAATACTTTTTATTTTCTATGGCTGGTTCCTTGTTTATGTTAGGTGGTATACTCACCCTATATTTTAAAACAGGAAAAACATCGATTGAATCTTTGTCTACGGCAAGTCTTGGGATGTATTCGGAACCTCTCCAATGGTTTTTGTTTTTTAGTTTTTTCCTAGCATTTGCAATTAAAATCCCACTTTTCCCTTTCCATACTTGGATGCCGGATGTCCATACACAAGCACCTACTGTTGGTTCGGTGGACTTAGCTGGTGTATTACTCAAAATCGGGGCTTATGGATTCATTCGGTTTTGTATTCCTTTTTTCCCGGAACCAAGTTTACTTTCTCAAAATTGGGTTCAGATTCTCGCTGTCATTGGTATCGTTTATGGTTCGATGGCGGCACTTGTCCAAACTGATATCAAACGAATCATTGCTTATAGTTCACTTTCCCATTTAGGATTTTGTATCTTGGGCCTCTTCTCTTTTACAAACGAAGGAGTTGTGGGTGGGATGTTGCAGATGGTATCCCACGGGATATCCACTGGTATGATCTTTCTTATGATCGGGATGATTTATGAAAGAGCTCATACAAGAAACATTGCCGAGTTTGGTGGACTTGCAGGTCAGATGCCTGTGTTCTCCACTTTTTTTCTCATAGCGGTATTGTCTTCTGTGGGCCTTCCTGGTACCAATGGATTTGTGGGTGAGTTTCTCATTCTTATGGGAGCCATTAAATCCAATATTTGGCTTGGTGGAATTGCTGCCACAGGTGTGGTGCTTGGTGCCTTGTATTTACTTTGGTTTGTAAAACGATTCCTATTTGGAGTGAGTAAAACCATCCAAGCCAAACCATATAAAGATTTAACCTTTAGAGAAGTGGGAATTTTATCTCCTCTGGTTCTTTTTATCTTTTGGATTGGGATTTATCCGAAACCATTTTTAGAAATTTTGCAATCTTCCTCCAATGTATATTTAAATTCCGCATCGATGCAATCCATTGTTGAAAGAAAAGACTTACAAAAAGATTTCCTTGGTGGAAACGTAAGCCGGCAATTTTCGGATTATTCAAGTTTAGGAAAAGAACCTTTGTCCTTTGAAGAAAGGTTGGGGTCTTTCCAATCAAAGTATGCTCTTCCTACTTTTCTTTCCATAAAGGAAAACAAACCGAATTTGAATGAAAACTTGGACAATTTGGAAAAGTCCATTGAGTCTGATTTTGACTTGGAACCAATCCAAAAAGAGACAATAGGAAACTAACCCATGTCATATACTCCATCCTCAAATGATTTAATAGCAATCTCTCCCATGCTCATTCTATGTGGAGTGGCTTTACTTTCTCTCGTAGTTCAGTTCCTTGTTCCCAAAGAAGAAGATTCCAAACCATTATGGGTGCTTTCGGTTCTTGGAATTCTAGGTGCCATGTATGCTTTGTATCATACAACGGGGTCTCCAGGGTATGGTAAATTTTTTGGTTCACAAATTTCCCTAAGTCCACTTACCGTTTGGCTCAGTGGAATTTATTTGATTGCTGGTCTTATCACGTTACTCATTGCTCCACCATTTCTCGCACAACACAAAACATTGTTTCCAGAGTTTTTCCCCCTCCTTCTATTTTGTTTATCAGGGATGATGTTTCTTACTTCTGGTTATGATTTCATTGTGATCTTTGTTGGATTAGAAATCCTTTCGCTTGCATTGTATGTAATGATCGGAATGGCTCGGACCTCTGTTTCTTCTTTAGAAAGTGCCATGAAATACTTTTTACTCGGATCCTTTAGCTCTGGCTTTATGTTACTAGGAATTGCTTTTTTATATGGTGGTTCGGGAACCACCAATTTAGACGGCGCACTGCGTGGTCTGTTTCTAAAAGGGTATGAATCCAATTTTTCAAAGTTAGGTTTTGGACTTTTTTTGGTAGGAGTTTCTTTTAAAGCAGCGCTTGTTCCTTTCCATTCTTGGACTCCAGATGTATATGAAGGTGCACAAACACCAATCACAGGTTTTATGGCAAGTGCAGGAAAAGCATCTGCCCTTGGACTTATGATTGTTTTATTCAATCATATCCCTGTCGGTGAGATAGGAGATTCCTGGAAAGTATTAATGGGAGTGATTGCCCTTGTGTCCATGACTTGGGGAAATATTGTTGCTCTCAAACAAGAAAACCTCAAACGAATGTTAGCTTACTCTTCTATTTCTCATGCCGGATACATTGTGGCAGGAATTGCTTGTGGGGCGGGCCTAGAAGCTTTGTATTATTTATTTTCTTATTCTCTATTGAATTTGGCAGCTTTTGCTATCATTTCCTACTTGGAGCAGGGCAAACACGAAGTGACAGTCAATGGGATTGCACATTTAAGCGCAGAACATCCGTTAACAGCCCTTTCACTTTCCATCATCTTTTTATCTTTTGCAGGATTTCCACCCCTCATTGGATTTTGGACAAAACTTTTCCTTTTGCAAAAAATTGCTGAATCGGATTTATTATTCAATCGAATCCTTCTTTTTGGGGCAGTGGCAAACTCTTGTGTAGCCTTCTACTACTACATGAAGATCACCATCCAATCTTATATGAAACAAGAGACAGGTGTTGTGGCGGGTGTCCGTGACCTTCCGAGTATGCCAACCCTTGGATTTTTGATATTTCTTTTGAGTTTATTTTTCACAGTGGGTTGGGTCTTTTTCCAGCCAGGTGCTTTGTTATAAAATAACAAATCTGTTATAGCAGAATTAGTTCCAGGATAGCGAAAAATAATTGATTCATAGAAAGGGATCTAAAGGGTAGTCCGTAGGTAGGTAATTCGTATGGCAACCATTCAAAGAAAGTCAGGAACTCTTCAGGATCCCACAGCAATTAAGGATTTCCTTGTTTCCAAGGGTCTTGTGTATGAATTCTATAAAACCCCAGAAACCTTGGATCTCATCCTCGACCAAAAGGGCTTAAATGACGCTGAAAAAGCGGAAGTCCTCTCAGGATTGGAATATCGATTTGACCAACTAAAGAAAGAACATGGTTACAAAGCCAATGACCTCGTTGTCTTGCATGACGAAGTTCCTGGAATCCAGGACATGTTAGCTAAATTTGATAAACTACATATCCATACAGATGAAGAAGTTCGTTATATCATTGATGGTAGCGGAATTTTTGGATTCATCATTGATGGAGAAAGATTTGAAGTCCATGTGAGTAAAGGTGATTTTCTTTCGATCCCTGCCAATACTAACCACTGGTTTACCCTCGACAAAAACTTAAGAATCAAAGCGGTTCGTTACTTCAAAGACAATTCAGGATGGACTCCTGTTTATGTGGATGAATCAAAAGTTTTAATCAACGTTTGATTTGGTTTCGGATCTCTTGGATGCAGAGAGATTCGAATCGTTTGCTAAATAAAATTTTTTTAGTTTGATACGGCAGGATTCTCTGCCGTGATTCCAAACCACTCGACGATAAATTGAAGAGTGGTTCTTCCTTGGTAAAAATTCTCTTCCAAACTTCCTACCAAATCAAAACTTCCATGTTCTGACATAAACTTTTGGAATTCTTCGCCCTTATTCCAAATCATATACTTTAAGGAACCACTTCCAATCAAATGGAATCGAACATGTTTTCCTCCACTAAGTGGAGTTAGGTGGATTGCTTTTGCATTTTTAATCGCAAGTTTGATATCGGGATTCCCTTGTCCAAAAGGTTCCAAGTCTTTCCATTCTTTGAGTAATCTTTCACCGATTTCTTCTGTGAGGACGGTAAAATCTGTTTCAATCGAATGAACTTTGGGTTTATCTTTGTCAACGGACAACCAAGCTTTAGCAGCCTGATACAATGCGGATTCAAAGGCGGGGATTTGGTCGATTTTGATAGAAAATCCGCCGGCTTCCGGGTGCCCACCGAAATGTAGGAAATGGTCAGAGAGAGATTCTAATAGTTCTAAAACATTTTCGGGACCATAGGAACGAATGCTTCCTCTCGCATCACCATTGTCAGGTGCAAGAAAGATGGCAGGTTTTTTGTAAGTATCCACCATCCTAGTGGCCACAATTCCGCTGACCCCGGGTTCCATATCAGGTTCATAACAAAATACGACTTCGTGTGCGGTTCGTTCTGGTTTTCTCTGGAAATAACGTTCCACCCGGTCCATATTGCGTTTGGTTCGTTCTTTTCTTTCTTCATTGATGGAAAGAAGTTGTTTGGCCTTGGTTTTAGCTTCCAAACTAGTTTCTGATAATAACAAAGAAACCGCTTCCTCCGTTTTTCCCATCCGACCAGCGGAATTTAAAACCGGACCTATCGACCAACCTAAATCTTTTGTGGTAACACCTTGGGGGCTCAGTTTCAGTTCTTTTAAAAGTTCGGATAAACCTTTTCGTTTTTTATCACCAACATAGAGTTTGGTGAGTGAGTTTAATGCAAGTTTAACAAAATGCCTGTTTTCCCCAATAAGAGGCATCATATCAGTAATGGTTCCAATTCCTGCTAAATCAGTTTCTTCTTCCATTCCAGTAAAAAAATCAGGGATCTTGGAACATTGGTAGAAGAAAAGTTTTCTTTCCAAATCCACTGGGATTGCCGTTGTAAAGTCCTCAGGGTAAGGGAATATCGAAGTGTCATCTAAAGATAGTGAGGTGGTCATTTTTTCTTGTAATCGAATTCCATTTTGAAAGTAAATGGATTCTTTTTTACCTGTTTCTTCTTCTAATTCTATTTTCCTGTAAATTTTTCCAAATTCATCACTGAGTCGAAACAAAATAGCGGTGACTAATTTAAAGGAAAGCACTGCCGTGCAGATTTTTTTTTCAGGGTATACTGAATCTGTTCTTCTTGGGTTCACCAAAGCGCAGTTTGTTGGGATACGAACAGGAACTTCGTGGTGGTCAAGAACGATTACCTTGATTCCTGTATTCGTAAGTTCTTCAATTTCATCGGCTTGGCTTGATCCAAAGTCGAGAGTGATGAGTAGGTCTGGTTTTACTTTTTTGATTTTTACTAGTGCTTCCTTACAAAGACCGTAAGGATCACTTTCTGAGGAAACCATCACTTCTAAATTGATGGAAGAAAATGCGGGATGTGATTTTAAAAAGAAGGCCAGTAAACAAGTGGAACTCACTCCATCAGAATCCCTATCACCATAGAGGAGGATTTTTTTTCCTTCCTTCACAAATGATAGAATTAGTTCTACTGCCGTCGAAAGATCGGGAAGTGAGAAAGGTGAGTGCAAACAAGAAAAGTCGGATGTGAGCAGTTCTTTGGGATGAATGTTGCGAAGGCCCTCTCTTTTATCGACTAAGTAACGTAAGAGGGGGCGTTTCGAATCCACTTTGGTTCTTACTTCGGAAAGTAAAGGTCCGAAGTGAACCTTGGTTACATGATGCAATTGCCAATAATTTTGGAACCGAATTCTACTTCGAGTCCCGGTGTTTTGATATCTCCAACTACCTTACCATTTTTTTTAAGTTCTACCTTTTCTTTTGCATCCACATTTCCTTTGAGGTTTCCGTGAACTACAAGGCTTCCTACTTCTACATCTGCTTCTACATCGCCTGTTTCATCGATGATGAGTTTGCCTTGAGAAGTGATTGTGCCTTTGAACTGCCCTTTGATTTTCAATGTTTGGTTGAAGGAAAGGGTTCCGCGAAACGTGATGTCGTCGCTAATGATGGTGTCTATAGATTCGTCTTTCATCGGTAGGGATAGTCTTGTTTGACTCTCGAGTTTTGGCAACTACACAAGTATTTGTCATCAAAAGGAAATAGAAAAAAGTTCATATTTCCGGGGTTTTCACTTGAGTCTCTGGGTCTATTCTTGAACCTGGGTCTCAAGAATAGGAAAAAAAAGTGAAAATTAGGCGCTTCTGGAAGTCAGGGTTCATCCTGCTTTTAGCGGTTTTCATCAATCTGAATCTGGTCGATGACCGGTTTGTTTCTCCTCTCGAAGATTTGGACTTCCAATACCAATCCTACGAGTTGGAAGAAACGACTCGTGTTCTTACTTCCTCCAAAGAATCCAACCAAGTTTTGAAACTGGTTCCTTCTCGAAGAGAGGAGTCTCCGGTAAAGGTTTTGGTCATACGTTGGTCCACACTTTCGACAGAACCTGTTTTTTTTCATGAAATTCTCATCTTATTCCACTTTCTTTACCTCCCACCTCCTGTTTTGGCTTAATCGTTGCATGTAGATTAGTCTAGAAGCGGAAGCCTTTAATGGCTCTTGCGATGTTTTTTATTTGAAATAGGAATTATGTTAGAAAAAATCATTCAGTTTTCCATTCACAAACGGGCCACAGTTCTCGTTTTGACAGCAGCACTCACCATTGTTGGTTTTTACAATGCGCTGCACCTTTCAATCGATGCTATTCCTGATGTGACAAACGTACAGGTATCTGCAGTGACTTCGGTGCCTGGTCTTTCTCCTTTAGAGGTAGAACAATTTATCACTTACCCCATCGAACTTGAGTTTAACGGGATGCCTAAGGTAACAGAGATCCGGTCTATCTCAAGAACTGGTGTGAGTTCTGTGACTGTTATCTTCGAAGATGGAACGGATATCTATTTTGCAAGACAACTTGTAAATGAAAGGCTCAAACAAGCAGAGAACTTTATTCCGAAATCCTATGGAAGACCAGAACTTTCTCCCATTGCTACTGGTCTTGGCGATATTTATGAATTTGCACTAGTATCGGAAAGCCATTCTCCGGAAGAACTCCGCACGGTGATGGAATGGGAAGTGGCAAGACAACTTCGTTCTGTCAAAGGAATCATTGATGTGAACGTGGTGGGGGGAGATGCCAAACAGTTTCAAATTAAAATCGACCCCAAACGATTGTTATCTCATAATCTAACTCTCTCTCTGATCACAGAAGCACTTGAAGGTGCCAACGTCAATCTTGGCGGTGGGTACATCCAAAAAGGGGAAGAACAGTTTGTGATTCGAGGGGAAAGCCAATTTAAATCCATTGATGATATTGCGAGGCTTTCTGTAAGAACTTCAAGAGATGGAATTCCTTTGACACTGGGCCAAATTGCTCGAGTGGAAACGGGACCTGCCCTTCGTTTTGGACTGAGTACCATGAACGGCAAACGAGAAGTTGTGGGTGGGACTGCCATGATGTTACTCGGTAGTAACTCACTTCAAGTTGTGAGCCGAGTGAAAGAAAAAATGAAAGAGATTGAATCTCGTCTTCCCCAAGGGATGAAGATCGAAGTGTATTATGACCGCTCGGAATTCATTGGCCGAACTCTTTCCACAGTATTTACCAATTTGGTGGAAGCCGCTATCATTGTTCTTGTTTGTCTCATTTTAACTTTAGGAACCGTAAAAGGGGCATTTGCCGTCGCACTTGCCATTCCTGTTTCTATGATGGTGGCCACAATTTTAATGAATGCCTTTGGCATTGTGGGAAACTTAATGTCACTGGGAGCTCTCGACTTCGGTCTTCTTGTGGATGGTTCCATTGTGATGTTAGAGTCCACACTTCATGGATTTTTACTTCGTAAAAGTTTTCTTCTTTCGAAGACTTCAGCCCAAGACATGGAAGATGGAATGGAAGAAGTGATCATGGAGTCTTGTATCAAAGTGGTGCGGGCTTCCGCTTTTAGTGTGGGAATTATTTTACTAGTATATTTGCCACTTATGACATTAGAAGGTGTGGAAGGTAGGATGTTTCGTCCGATGGCAATCACCGTTGCTTTTGCGTTAGGTGCTGCTCTTCTTTATTCCATTACCACTTTCCCAGCCCTCATGTCGTATATTTATAAAAAACCAATTTTGCATGAGTCTGCATTTTGGGAAAAGTTTCAAACTAAGTATGCGGAAGTTCTAACTTATGGGATGAAGTTCAAACGCCAGTTTACTTATGCCGGGATCGGAGTTGTTTTGTTATCGTTTATGCTCGCATCCACTCTCGGTTCCGAATTTTTACCAAGGATTGATGAAGGAGAAATTGCCATCGACATCAAACGATTGCCTTCTACTGCCATCAATCACTCACGTGATTTGAATTTGGAAATGGAAAAGGTGATATTGAAATTTCCAGAAGCAGTGAGTGTTGTTTCAAGGCAAGGTCGGGGGGAATCGGCAGCAGAACCCATTGGTTCGGAAGAAGGAGAGATGATGGTCAAATTGAAACCCAAAAAAGAATGGGTTTCGGCACATGATAGAGAAGAGCTGATGGAACTCATGAAAAATTCTGTGAACAACAGTGTTCCTTCTTCCTACATCAGTTTGTCACAACCCATTGAAAACCGCGTCAATGCATTGTTATCCGGTTCCAAAGCAGATATCGTGATTAAAATTTATGGTGATGATTTAAAAACACTCAAATCCATTGCAGATAATTATGCATCCAAAATCAAAAAAATCCAAGGGGCTGCCGACTTACGAGTCCAAAAACTTTTAGGTTTACCACTTCTCGAAATCAAAATGAATCGTGGAAACATGGCGCGGTATGGGGTTCGTGCGGAAGAAATTCTCACAACCATCGAAACTCTTCGAGTGGGTGCCAATGCTGGAAAAGTTTACGAAGGTTACAAACGCTTTGATTTGATTGTTCGTTTGGATGCAGACGTAACTGACATCGGTGTCATCGAAAACGTTCCCGTAATGACGGAACTCGGTGGAACAGTTCCTCTTGGTCAGGTCACAGACATTACGATGACAGAAGGACCAGCTGCTCTTTATCACGAAGGCTTGAAACGAAGGATCCTTGTGGAAGTAAACGTTCGTGGGCGAGATATGATTGGATTTGTAAATGATGTACAAGCAGCGACACAGTCGATTGAATCAGGATTACCGCAAGGATACTATGTGGATTGGGGTGGCCAGTTTGAAAACTTCACTCGTGCTAAGAATCGACTTGCCATAGTGATTCCCATTGCAGGTGCCATTATTTTTGCGATGCTTTTTATAGCTTTTGGAAGTGTTTATTATGCATTGGGAGTCTTTATTTTAGTGCCTTTGTCACTTTCAGGAGGAATCCTTTCCCTTGTCATTCGAGGCCTCCCATTTTCCATTCCAGCTGGAGTTGGATTCATTGCGGCAGCCGGTATATCAGTGTTAAACGGGGTTGTTTATGCTTCGGCTCTTAAGGACCAATTAAAGATCACCCGTGATCCTTCTAAAGCAGTTGTGGAAGCTGCTGTGTATACCTTACGTGCTGTTGCTACCACAGAACTTGTTGCCATCATTGGATTTTTACCCATGGCCATTGCATCAAGTGCAGGAGCAGAGGTGCAAAGACCACTGGCAACGGTGGTAATGGGTGGAGTTCTTGTGGCAACGATCTTATCACGTTTTCTTCTGCCCATTGCCTTTGAGTTTTTAGTCAAACTAGCACAACGTCAAGAGATCAGGCAAATGGAAAGGGAACGTAAAATGAATGAATACTTTGTAGAAGAGATGAAAAAATACAAAGCATCAGAAGTCCACGATTCCCACGGACATTCGCATCATTATGAAGCGGATCATCACGAATCACAAACGGAAGATGATTCCAAAACAAATAAACAAAATCAGAAATCTAAAAAAAGAGGACTTAAATGAAACCTAATTATTACGTAGCACACCCTTGGCATGGATTAGAACTCGGACCAAAAGCACCAGATGAGTTGGATGTATTTATCGAACTCACTCCACAAGACACAGTTAAATATGAAATTGATAAAGCATCTGGTTTTATCCGTGTAGATAGACCTCAAAAGTATAGCAACCGTTCGCCGACTTTGTATGGGTTCATTCCAAGAACTTATTCCGGTGAAGCATCTGGGAAACATTGTTCGGAAGTAGTTGGCCGACCAGATATCATTGGAGACGGAGATCCTATTGACATTTGTGTACTCAGTGTGAATCCAATCACTCATGGTAATATGATTCTTACAGTAATTCCCATTGGTGGTCTTCGAATGATCGATAAAGGTGAAGCCGATGACAAAATTGTAGCTGTTCTAAAAGGGGACGAAGTGTTCGGCCAAATCAAAGACATTTCTGAGGTTCCAAAAGCCCTTATCAACAAACTCCACCATTATTTTTTAACTTACAAACTAGATCCAAATTCTCCTTCTACGGGAACTGTTGAAATTACAGAGGTATACGACCGTAAAGAAGCAATCAAAGTGATTCAGTTTGGAATTGAAGATTATATAAAGAAATTTGTAACTGTATGAAATCAATAACGAAGTTTTTGGTTTTATTCCTTCTTGGAATCCATTCATACACTGTTTTTCCAAAAGAAAAAGCAGTGTATGAACTTCACTCTAAGGATGAATTATTTTTTCTTGGTGAAGATTCCAGGGCCCAAGACTCCAAAGAAAAGTGGAATTTGGATGAGTTGGAAAACTTTGCTGTCACTAGTAATCCTTTGTATCTACGTGAAAAACAGAACATTGGGATGGCACGAGGTGATATTATCACGGCAAGTTTATATTATAATCCAATTATTAATATGCAACAGCAGTTTATGGGAGCCTCGGCTAATGCCGCAACAGGAAAACCAGAAACTTCAATCATTTACAACCAACCATTTGATATGAGTGGGGTGATTCCTCAGCGTGAGAAAGTCGCCAAACAAGAGTTCTTGGGAACCATTGCTAGTTTTCGCGACTTCGATCGTTTATTTCGATTACGTCTTCGCCAAAACTTTTGGACTTATCTTTATGTAACGGAACAAATCAATTACCAAAAAGAGTTTTTGGAAAATTACCAAGACCTTTTGGATTTAACCAAACTCAGAGCTGAAAAAGGCGATATTTCTTTTTTAGAGTATGATCGTTTGGCTTTGGAGCGGGTTCAAATCGAAAGGGAATACCGAAATGCAAGAATCCTTCGTGCGCAAGTAGTGAAAAACCTTCGAGTATTGATTGGGATTTCAGATTTAAATTCGCCATTGAGTATCAAAGGTAGGTTGGAATTTATTTCTACACGAGAGTTTGGGATTGATTTAAACGATTTTGATATTGAAGAAAGACCCGATTTGGTGGCTTTAAAAATTCGCCAACAAAGGGAAAGAATGAATATCGAATTAAAAAAACGAGAGATCATTCCACCGTTGACTTTGGGGGTTGAATTTTTAAACAAAGGAAATGAAAATGTTACCGGTATTTATGCGGCCACTCCACTTCCTTTATTTGATCGCAAACAAGGGGAAATCTTAAAGTCAGAAGAGTCCTATAAAAAATTAGGATTCGATGTGGATGCAAAACGGAACGAAATCCTTTCTGAGATTTCAGCGGCAATCAAAGAATTACAAGCACGAGAATCGCAATTATTGGATTACCAAAAAATGGGGCTCTTGGAAAAAAACAAAGAGGTACAAGAGAAGTCAAGACTTGCTTACATTCGAGGTGCATCCAATTTAGTAACTTTTTTGGAGGCGGAGAAAAACTATCTCAGTGTCCTTCGTAGTTATTATGAAATCATTTATCTCTATTACAATGCTTTGGAAGGATACAAAGCTTCTATCGGAAAGATGGATAGCTCGGAGTTTTAATTTATATGAAAACAGAATTTAATTTTAAAAATATTCGTTCATTGAGTATACTTGTACTCGTTGGAAGTTTGGCATACTTTGGTTATACAAAGTTTTTTGGTTCAGGTAAAAAAACAGAAGCCATAACTGAAGACAAATCAAAGTTCATTATCTCTCAAGAAATTCAGAAGAACCACCCGTTTTCAGTTGTATATCTAGAAGAAAAAGCCTTGGAAGAAGAGCTTCAACTTCCTGGAACTGTATCTTATGATATGAATAGTGTTGCTAAAGTTGGTTCGCGTGTTAGCGGACGAATTGTACAGGTTTTTGTGAAAGAAGGTGAACATGTGAAAAAAAGCACAGCACTTGCTTCTATCCAATCTGTAGAACTTGGGACTACCGAAGCAAATTATTTGAAAGCTAGAGCGAGACTCGAAGCTTTAAAAGTGCAGGCAGATAGAGCAAAAGATTTATATGAAAGAAAAGTAACTTCTGCGAAAGAATATGAAATGTCATTAATGGATTATAAATCGGTCAAAGCAGAGATGGAAACATCTCGAAACGCACTAGAAAATCTTGGCCTCAATGAAATAGAAATCGCTAACTTAGAAGCCGGGAAATATAATTCTAAAAACTTATACATCAGAACACCCATTTCTGGAACTGTTACAGAAAGAGAAGCTATCATTGGTCAGGCGGTCAATGCTCGTGATAATCTTTTTACTGTAGCAGATTTAAGTGTTTTGTGGATCAACTTAGAAGTTTATGAAAAAGATTTGGCGTCCATTCGAATGGGAAACGAGGCAAAAGTGATTCCGATTGGTTCTAAAGATGATTCTTTAAAAGCAGTGGTTTCTCACGTTGGGGATGTGATTGATCCTATTAAAAAAACGGCAGAGATTCGGTTGGAAGTGAGAAACTCAAAAGGAAGGTTACGTCCCGGTCAAAGTGTAACCGCCACCGTTGTGGGTGCAATGGTTGAATCATCAGTAAACAAAGCAAAGGTGATTCCTGCAGATTGTATTCATAAAATTGAGGGTGAAAATTTTGTTTTTGTTCGTAACAGTGATGGATCTTTTTCTGCCAAAAAAATTGGAATTGGTAAAACTTATGACCATTGGGTAGAAATCACAAACGGTGTGGAATCGGGTGAAGCAATTGTAGAAGAGGGAAGTTTTGTATTGAAAAGTGAATATTTAAAATTATAACTCCTAGTTTTTTGTTGACATAACGCCCATTTCCTAGTTATCTGTTTAGTATGAAAGATCTCACGGAAAAACAAGAACTGGTCCTACAATACATTTCGGACACAGTCCGCGAGAAGGGTTTCCCTCCTACCATTCGTGAAATGGGCGACCAATTTGGCATCACAGCCAAAGGCGCCTATGACCATCTCAAGGCCATTGAAAAAAAAGGTTATATTCGCACTTCGAAAAACCAAAGCCGGGCCATCGAACTATTAAAAGGAAATGCGGAAGAGGCACTCCTCGTCCGAGCTTCGGGAATTCCCCTTCTTGGCCAAGTTGCCGCCGGTTCACCCATCTTAGCCGAGGAAAACATTGAAGAATACATTGCGGTTCCCGATGGAATGGCTGCCAAACCGGGAACTTTTGCCCTTCGGGTCAAAGGGGATTCCATGGTGGAAGCGGGGATCAGTGACGGGGATATTGCGATCATCCAAAAAAAAGACACGGCAAGAAACGGTGAGATCGTTGTTGCGATGATTGAAAACGAAGCCACTCTCAAAGTTTTTTATAAAGAAACAGATATGATCCGTCTCGAACCAAGAAATGCAAAATTGAAACCCATTCGTACCAAAAAGGCCACGATAATTGGAAAACTAATCGGTCTCTATCGTATTTACTGATTGACCAAAGCCCGGTTGGGCATGAGTTTAGAAGGGATGTCGAAACATCTCTTCTTTTTCCCAACTCTTCTCATTTTATCCCTCATCCTTTCTTGCGCTCCCAAAAAACAAGATATCTCTGCCTATGATTTGAAACGAGTTTTGGAGCGATTTGCGCAAAATCGAATCCAAACAGGACTTATGGCAGACACCAAACGACCTGCACCAACTGACAGTGCTCTGTTCGAAGAGGCGTGCGAAGTATACCGGCTGTCGATCCCGGAAGCCAAAAAAATGTTAAAAAAAGAAAACAAGGCCTTATACGAGTCAATTTATGGAAATGAATAAAATCAAAATTTCAGAACGTCTGGTTTGGGGGACAATTACCTTCTGTTTGGTGGTAATTGTTTTTTTTGTTAGCACAGAGAAAGTAAAAGCTATATCTACGGATGGCGAAAAATACTTACAGATTTTGCATGAAGTCGTTTCTTATATTGAAAACGATTATGTGGATCCACAAGAAGAAAAAAAAATATATACTGGGGCAATTCTTGGAGCCTTACAAAGTTTAGGTGATCCTCACACTCGATTTTTGGACACAGATGAATTTGGTGAACTACAGAATGAAACCAAAGGGAGTTTCGGCGGGATAGGAGTTGAGATCAGTTTCCAAGAAAATGCATTTATCATTGTGGCCCCAATTGAAGGCACTCCTGCATGGAAGGCAGGACTCCAACCCCAAGATAAAATCATAGAAATCAACGGAAAAAGTACAAAGTCTGTATCTCTATCGGAATCGATAGGAATGATGCGTGGGGAAGTCGGTTCTTCGATTTCAATGAAAATTGAAAGAAAAGGAATCAAAGATCCCTTTGTTGTCAATTTGGTTCGAGAACTCATTCAAATTCGATATGTCAGGTCTCATTACCTTCCAGAAACGGAAACTGGTTATATCAAACTGGTTCAGTTTATGGGAAAAGAAACCACTGCGAAAGAATTTGCAAACGCAGTCACTTCTATGAAAGAAGCAGGTGCAAAAAAACTAGTCATCGATTTGAGAATGAATCCTGGTGGCCTTTTGGATCTAGCCATTGACCTGGCTGACATGTTTTTACCACCAGAGTCGGACATTGTGTCTGTTAAAGGTAGAGGTGGAGTTCTTGTAAAAAGTTACAAAGCCGATAAAAAAGAAAAAAAGTTTTTAGAGATTCCCATTGCAATACTCGTGAACGGGGGATCGGCAAGTGCTTCTGAAATTTTAGCAGGTGCATTAAAAGATAACAAACGTGCTGTGGTCGTTGGTACCCAAAGTTTTGGGAAGGGAAGTGTTCAGTCCATTTTTCCGCTTTCTGGAGGAACCGGGGTTGCCATTACCATTCAAAAATACTACACTCCATCTGGAATTTCCATCCATGGGAAGGGGATCACACCTGATTTTGTTGTGAATCCCATTGCCGCAAGTGAAGATGAAAAGTATGCTTTAGAAAAATTGTATAAAAAAAATCTTGTTCGTCCGTTTTTAGAAACACACGAGGAATTCAATGATCTGGCACTCAGTGATTTTTCCGCGATTTTGAAAAAAGAAAACCTTACTATTTCTGATTCTGTTATCAGAATTTTTTTATTCAATGAAATGAGAGCAGGTTCATCAAATACCAAACCTCGGCTGGATTTAGATACCCAACTTGCTGAAGCCATTCGTGTTTTGAAATAATGACCTACGGGTTGGGAATTGAATCCAGTTGTGACGAAACTTCCATTGCCATTGTTCGGGATGGAAAGGAATTACTTTCCTTAAAAATCTATAGCCAAATTGATTCCCATTCTCCGTATCGGGGAGTGGTTCCCGAAATTGCCTCAAGAGCCCATTTAGAAAAAATTAATTCTCTCCTTGCTATATCGATGGAAGAGGTGGGAATCAAATATTCCGAATTAGAATATGTAGCAGTTACCAGCTATCCTGGGTTAGTTGGATCACTTATGATTGGTGCTCAACTTGCTCGTTGTATCTCTCTTGTGTATGGAACTCCTATTGTTGCGGTCAACCATCTTGAAGCACATTTGGCAGTGATTGGTTTAGAAAGAGAACTTCCTCCGTTTCCGTGGCTTGGAGTCCTTCTTTCAGGCGGAAATTCATCAATTTATCTTTATAGAGGATTTGGGAACCTACAGATCCTTGCTGATACCCAAGATGATTCACTCGGTGAAGCTTTTGATAAAGTGAGTGCAGTTTTAAACTTGCCTTATCCCGGCGGTCCTTATCTGGAATCAAAAGCCAATGCCTACCAACCGACAAAAGGGGAGGCCAATCCCTTCCCTAAACTTTTAAAGGAAGATGGAGAAGATCGGATTCGTTTTTCCTATAGTGGCCTAAAAACAGCTGTATTGTATTTTTTAAAAGCGAATGTTACAAATCCGCCTATTGAAAAAATTTCTTATTACTTTCAAAAGACTGCCTTTGAGCTTGTCACTCGGAACATTCGAAAGGCCATTCAAAAAACGGGAATTCGGACAGTGGTGGCGGCAGGTGGGGTTCTCGCCAACGGTACCCTTCGGGAGAATTTGGAGAAAGAAAAAGAAAGGTCTGGGTTTGACCTATTTTATCCTGGCAAAAAAATTTACTGCACAGATAACGGAGCGATGGTGGCATGTCTTGGATACCATCTTTGGAAACAAAAATCTTTTGTGGGGCTTGACTTTAAGGTAAGCCCAAAACGAAACTTTGAACAAATATTATGAAACTAAAATTAACTTGGATTCCGAATACACTCACTCTGGGAAACTTAACATTAGGATTTGTTTCTATGTTACTTGTAGCAGAAACCAATCCTTCTCAATCAAATTCGCATGAACTTTATTCGCTAGCGGGTGTATTTATCATCTTAGCAGCGTTATTCGATGGTTTTGACGGAATGGCCGCTCGAGCCCTGAATTGTACTAGTGAACTAGGTGCAGACTTGGACAGTTTGGCTGACTTAACCACCTTTGGCATTGCCCCAGGATTTTTATCGTACAAAATGTTCTTCTACGATATCAAATTGGATATTTTTGACAGACCGGATTATTTTCCATTGGGTATGTTCATCGCAGCCTTGTATCCAATCTGTGCCGCTTATCGTTTGGCACGTTTTAATGTTGCTCACGATCCGAAATCTTTTAATGGGCTACCCTCTCCAGTAGCAGGGGTTGTCATTGGAATTTTTCCTTTGGTATTTTCTGTATCACAAGTTCCGGTTTGGACTGCAGTTCTCTTTTTTGTTTTCACTGCTCTCCTTATGGTTTCTACTTTAAGATATAGTAAACCTCAGGTTGCCATCCGGGGACTTTTTTCCTGGAAAAAATTAGGGATTAGCATTCTTGGACTTGGACTATTGTTACTAGCCATTGGGTTTTATCAATGGCCATACGTGATGTATGGTGCAGTGGGATTTTATGTTTTTTCTGGAATTGTTTCTTTTTTGATTCAAACCATTCAGGACTACCGTGTGTAGTCTTAAGTGGATTCTTTGAGTTGGAAAAT
This sequence comes from Leptospira harrisiae, assembly GCF_002811945.1. NCBI lineage: Bacteria > Pseudomonadati > Spirochaetota > Leptospiria > Leptospirales > Leptospiraceae > Leptospira > Leptospira harrisiae. Next base: position 1,195,338 of record NZ_NPDX01000001.1, read on the forward strand.
ATCCAGCAGGTTTGCGACAGTAAAAATCGTTTTGACTTCCTCTGAAATGTGGATGATGCGAACTTGTTTTTTCTTTTCCTTGGTCCAACTGTAAGTATGGAGTAGGATTCCGATTCCAGAGGAATCCAAATAACTCAAGTTTTTAAAATCTAAAACAACTTCTTTTACATCCTCAGTATCAATCAATGTTTTGATGTCCGCTTTTAGTTTGGGAGTGTCTCGCAGGGACAAAGACCCTTTTAGAAGGACTACCGCTTTTTCGTTCTCTCGGTTGATTTCATACTGAAACATAACTTCAGTTAAGACAACATCTGAAAGAACCAAATACAATCAAAAAACGTTTGATTTTTCAAAAAAGGACTCTAGAAAAAGAGCAATGAAAATCAAGTTTTGGGGTGTCCGCGGTTCCATTGGTTCACCCATTCGGCCTGAAAGTGTTAAACATAAAATTGAAAAAATTCTTTCTTTGGCAAGTCCTACCGACATTCAAAACGAACAGAGTATCCTTAGTTTCCTAAATTCTTTAAGTTTTTCATCTTCATCAACTTACGGCGGTAATACGACTTGTGTTGAAATTCGAGATAAAGATGGAAACTTAATCATCATTGATGGGGGAACCGGACTTCGGGAACTAGGAAATCAAATGATGTCCTCTGACTTTGGAAAAGGTGTTGGCCATGCCTATTGGATCTTAACACATACACACTGGGATCATATCCAAGGAATTCCGTTTTTTGTTCCTCTCTTTTTGCCTGGCAATCATTTTGAATTTATTTCCTGTATGAATGATGTTGAAAAAAGATTGGAACACCAATTTGTATTTACGCATTTTCCTGTTTCCTTTGATCACTACGCAGCCAATAAAACCTTTCAATTTATAGAGGAAGGAGAGATCATCTCACTTGGGCCAAACATACAGGCTTTTAGTAAGGCAGTGCGCCATCCTGGTGGAAGTTTTTCTTATCGGTTTATGGAAGATGGAAAGGCGATCATTTTTGCATCCGATGCAGAATTCAATTTGGAAGAGATGGAGAACATCGATACCTATATTGATTATTTTAGGGATGCAGATGTCCTTGTATTTGATACCCAATACACATTCGAAGATTCCTTACAAAAAATTGACTGGGGTCATAGCTCCGCCTCAATTGCAACCGATATCGCTCTTCGTGCAAAGGTTAAAAAATTAGTCATGTTTCACCATGATCCTTCTTATGATGATGAGAAGTTGGATTTGGTGTATTTGCGGGCTCTTAAATACAAGGAGATGTTTGATCCGCACGGAAAATTAGAAATCATAATGGCTTATGAAGGTTTGGAAATAGAGGTTTAAAATGGCAAAAAAAAATTATATCATTGGAATTGATGCGGGAACGACAGGAATCAGAACGTTTTGTTTTAACGACAAAGGAAAAGTTATTTCTTCAGCTTACCAAGAATTCAAACAATACTATCCTAAACCAGGTTGGGTTGAACATGATCCAGAAGAAATTTGGGTAAAAACTCAAAAACTCATTGGCCAAGCCATTAAAAACGGTAAATTAAATCCAAAGGATGCTGTTGCCATTGGAATCACCAACCAAAGGGAAACTTCTGTTGTTTGGGATAAAAAGACCGGCAAACCTGTGTACAACGCCATTGTCTGGCAATGCAGAAGGACTTCTGATATTTGTAAGGACTTAAAAAAACAAAGCTTAGATTCCAATTTTCGAAACAAAACAGGTTTAGTTTTGGATGCTTATTTTTCAGGAACAAAAATCCAATGGATCCTCGATAACGTCAAAGGTGCTCGGGCCAAAGCTGAGAAAGGTGATTTATTATTTGGAACCATTGACACTTGGTTATTGTATAAGCTCACCGGTCACAAAGAACACAAAACGGATCATACCAATGCCTCAAGAACACTTCTTTTTAATATCCAAACAAAAGAATGGGATGAGGAACTTTGCGAAATTTTACGAGTACCTATGTCAATGCTCCCTAAAGCATTTAATTCAAAAAACTTATTTGGTTTCACATCTAATGTTAAATCTCTTCCTGATGGAATTCCAATTTCTTCTCTTGTGGGTGACCAACAAGGAGCTCTCTTTGGTCAATTGTGTACAGAACCTGGGGAAGCTAAAAACACTTATGGCACTGGATGTTTTTTACTCTTCAACGTGGGAGATGAATTTAGAATTTCAAACCAAGGTCTCATCACAACATTGGCACTCGGTCCTGAAGGAAAAACTGTCTATTGTTTAGAAGGTTCTGTATTTATTGGTGGTGCCGTAGTCCAGTTTCTCCGCGACAATTTAGAATTTTTTGAATACTCAAAAGATTCTGAAAAATTGGTGAAAGCCATTAAAACAAAAGATGATTTGGTTTTTGTTCCTGCCTTTGCTGGACTTGGTGCTCCTCATTGGGACCAAGAAGCTCGTGGTGCCATCTTTGGACTCTCTAGAGACACAACACCTGCACAGATCACAAGAGCCGCACTCAAAGCCATTGCCTTACAATCTTATGAGCTCGCCAATGCGATGGAAAAAGAAACGGGAAAACCTTTGAAGTTCTTACGTGTGGATGGGGGAGCTACTTCCAATGCTTGGCTTATGCAATTCCAAGCAGACATTCTCGGAACTAAAGTCATTCGTCCCCAAAATGTCGACACAACAGTTCTTGGCGCTGCTTACCTAGCTGGACTCGAACGAGGATTTTTTAAATCGGTCGCAAGCCTTCGTAAAGAAGAAACAAAAACCACTCAGTTTCTGCCTAAGATGAAAGAGTCTGAAAGAAAAGAAGAAATCGATAAATGGAATTGGGCGATCGCTCGGGTAAAAACAGGAAATTAAAAGGAGCCATTTTGTCTAACTAGGTTAATCGTCAATTAACCTAGCGGTTGTTATTTGGTTTGTTTATGTGCTGAATGATTCTTCTTTTACAAATGTAATTCCTGCGAATAGAATCCAAATCGGAAAACTCAGTTGGCAAAATAGTAATACTTCTGGTGCGAGTAACCAGGAGTAACTTGCAATCATTTGCAACCCAAATGTAAGGATTCCAAAGACCAAAATCAAACTACCGTTTTTATTCTTTTTTCGATAAAAAATACTATATAATAAAATCGCTAGAGCTAAAACGAGCGAGATCATATGCATGGTTCCCACTTGCATACTCAGAAGAAAAACAATCGTGTCCTCTGACAATGGATATACATTCACAGGATAAACCAACCTTCCTATTAATAAATCCAAGAAAACAAAGAGCGGAACCACTAGAAGGAAAAACAAACCAGACGCAAAGAGAACCATGGGTGGTTCCTCCTTTTTCCAAGGATTTCCCAAAATATAAATCACAGGAAGTGATGCGAGGACGGCAAAAATTAAGATCTCATCTGCAATTTGGAGGTAATGTTTCCAATCTAAAATCCATTTTTGTAATAAATTTGTTTCGTTAGGTGGTGGTGGTACCAGATACATTGTAAGGTAGTAACTAAGAAATAACAAACTACAAATGAAAAACGGAATCCGATTTCGATTGAGAAGGTTATTGGTTTGTTTGGACATGACCCCAATGAGAAACCAAACAAACAGCCGGTCTAGAGAAAAAGTAAAAAACTAAAATTAAATTTTAGTAATCAAACCAAAGAAGCGAAAATTCGAATGGATTTTTCTGCTTTGTAATTCCACCGCCTACAAGAAAAATTCCAGTAGAATAGTAGGGAATTTCAATGAGTAGGTCTGGAGGAAGTCTATGGAATTCATTTGTTTCGATTTCTTTCCGAGATAAAAAGAAATCAAATCGCAGGGCATCGATCCAGTCGCAGGTTTTGAAAAATATTTTTGTTACAGTTCTTCCATAAAATTGGAGAATATGACCATCGACAAAGAATTGAAACTTCTTGGCATCGATAAAGGAAACTTCTTCTTTTCGTTCCTCATCCCCAGTCTCCCGGTAGGTAAAGATAGATCCTTCTTCGTAATAAATATTTCTCGCAAATCGTTTGAAGAGTTCTGTTTCAATGACAGAAACTAAATCCTCTCCCTCTGGAGGTTTCTTTATGGGTCCATCTAAAATTTGTTTCATTTTGTTTTTCGAGAGAGAAGTTCGTACCACTTCCAAGACAGGTTTGGAAAGACTAGGAATTACGTATTTGATATATCTTTCATCGTGGTCACGTAGGATCTCTTGTAAAAAGTTTCCATGTATCAAAGGAATCATTTCGACAGTAAACATCTGTTTGTTTAAGAATTTAGCAAACTCTGGTTCAAAACGAAATAAATTGGAAACAATGGTTTCTTCTTCTTTTGGTGTTCCCGAAAAGAGAATGGATACCAAACGAAAAAGGAAGGTTTTACTTTTGGCATCAAAATATAAAGATTCAATTTTTTCCCGCACTAAGTCTTCCGAAAGTTCTGGGTTTATGATGTCTCGTAGTGAGAGATATTTTGCTGATTGGAATTTGTCTCGTTTTCCCCTGTAAAGAGAAAAGGGAGAATTTTGTACCCCACCCATATTGGTAGTTAAGGGAAAAAATCCTGGTTTTGGTTTTGATTCGGTATCTGTAGGAACTTTCTTACTACCCATGTAAGTGGGTGTGTGGACTGGTTTGGATCCCAAGGTTTGCCTATTGTATTGTAACTCGTATAAAAACTGCGGAAAAAGAATTGGATCTGAGGTGACAGAAGGTAATTCTGGAATCTTATTTTTGGGAATCGGATAAAAAGGAAAAATGGAAGATTGGAACCGAGCCACCGAGTCGGCGTTGGCTAAAAAGAAATGGTAATTGTTTCCTTGTCTATAAATCAAAGGGGTGGAGATTTTTTAAGTTTTTTCTGAATTCGAATCCGAAAGTGTTCCCAATTATAATCTCTTTTTAAAATTTCCAACTCATTTTCCACGCCAAAACGCATGAAGTCATAAATCTCTTCATGATCCATTCCGACGACGATGGAAAGGTCTTGGATGACTCGTAACAATCGTCTCGCATCGCGATCACTGAGAGTAAAAGTTTCTAAAAGTTTTTTTTCGAATTCCGTTAGTTGGATCAAGGGAACCTAAAACGCAGCCACGAGGATGGTTTCGATTTCATTTTTGGGAAGTTCTCTAGGAAGACAATCAAGAAATGAATAGGTAGCCGCCAAGGTAGCAATCCCAGGTAGGTCGATTTTTTTCACTTCGTATTCGGATAACCTTTGGGGAATACGCAGTTCTAAATAAATTTTACGAATTCCTTCCACCGCTTTAATCGCTGCTTCAATTACCGAGATATTGGTGACGTCTTCATCTAGCGCCCTTGCAATCATTACATACTTTCCAGCTGATGAAGTTAAGTTGTATTCCATCACATGTGGGAGAAGGATTGACATACTTTGAAAAATATCTAAATTAGTAACGGTTGTTACGGCAAGTGACAATGCATAACAAAGTCCAAGGCTACTTGTGGATTGAGCAATTCCTGCAAGTAAACTTGCTGCATAAATGGAGTTTTTTGGCCCTAAGTTTCTTGGTTCTCGAATGGCAGGAACAATGTTTTTAGAGATAAGTTCAATGGAACGAAGTGCCGTGGATGAGGTAATCTCATTGGCATATTTAGAAAGAATACTGTCTACCGCTGCCGATAGAATGGAGATTCCGGTTTTTGCAGTTTCAGAACTAGACATCCCAGCCCCAATTTTCGGATCAGAGACGATGAGTTCAGGAAAAGCCCATTCATGAGCAAAGTATTTTCTATTTTTGTCTTTATCATCCACGATCGAAAAAAATGGGGAACATTCATTTCCGAGTAGGGGTTTTGTCGGAACCACAATTAAAGGAAGGCCTTTTTTCTTGGGTTGTTTTTTTCCAATGAGGAGTTCTTCTGCAAATAAATCATTGGTAGCAAGAAGAGATGCCGCCTTACCTGCGTTTACTGATTCAAAAGAACCATAAGCCACCACACAATCTGCATTGGAAATTCTAAGGAAGTGAGCACAGGAATCTAAATCTTTAAAATGAACTCGGTCAACAATATCATCGTAGATGATCACACCTTCTGCGTGTTTTTCGAGACTGGTTTTGATGATGGAAAGTTCTTCTGCGTTTTCTAGTTCTTTTTGTGTGGTGATAAGAACCACTCGAGACCCAATGTTTTTAACAAAAGATCCGAGTTTGTATCCACAATCGATTTCGAAGTGAATTTTAGGAGGAAATTGAAAATTAATCCATTCGGGGAGAACTGGCATACGATCCCCTAATTATGATTCGGCGGAGTTAGAGAAATCCTCGGAGAGGACAATAAAAAAGGATCCCTCACCACCCGTCCTTTTTACTGTTGTCCGAGGAAAGTTGACGCGATTTGGTCGGAGATTTTATCCAACATCTCTGTTGAGAGGTTGTCGTAGTCGCCGTTTTTCAATCGTTCTTTGATCGCTTTGATTTTTTCCGTACGATCTTCCTCTGGAGGGGCTTGTACGATTTGTTTTGCGATCTGTTTTACTTCTGCTTGAAGTTTTGCTTCTGAGGCAATTTTTTTGGCAGCGTCAGAGATAGAAATTGTGTCTACCGGAGCTTGTGCTTCCGTTTCTCTTGGCCCTTGTGGTTTTTTTGGTTCGTATCCGTAACCACCAACTCGTCCTACTTTGTCGACGTTCATATATTTAGTCCTCTTCCTACATCACATATCGGAGGAATCCGAAATTCCCTTAAGTGTTTTTTTTCGATGATTTAAGAGAAAAGCAAACTCTCCTTTGGCATTTGGCGGATCTTTCGCCAATTCCCTAGGATTTGCATAGTAAAGTACCTCTTCAAAGGTCTTCGTCAACTCCCTTCCCACAAGGACCTCCGTTTCCGGAAAGAGCTCTTCAAGCATAGGGTAGAGTCTTGGGAGTTTGTGAACCGATTCATAAAAAACCACAAGACCATCGATCTCCGAGGCTCTTTCTAATTCTCGGCGTTTTTTACTCGGTTTTTCAGAGAGGAACCCTAAAAAATATGTGGGATTGACCTGAAATCCAGAAACAGAAAGTAGAGCGGTTAGGGCGGAGGCACCTGGCACAGGAACGATCCGAATCCCTTTTTCCCGAGCGGTTCGCACCATCTGGCTTCCTGGATCCGAAACGCCCGGAGTTCCTGCATCAGAAACTAGGGCCATCGATTTTCCAGCCTTTAGTTGTTCTAGGACATTGGCATACGGAGTTTCTGAACTGTCTTTATAAAGGGCAAGGACCGGAGTCACAATTTCTAATTTGGAAAATAGAGACCTAGTTTCTTTGGATGATTCACAGAGAACGAGGTCCACAGTTTTAAAGATTTCTAAAGCTCGAAGTGTGATGTCCCCCAGATTACCTATGGGTGTGGCCACGACATAGAGAGAACCTACTTCCCGTTTATGGGCCAACGTATTGGCATCCTGGAGGAGATTGGCCGGCTGGACAAGTACAACCTAAATCATTATTCCCTTTGGTGCAGGGGTTGCAGGCTGTTCCCAATGCGCAGGAACTTGGTGTCCCACAAGCTGGGTTGGCACAGGTAGTTGTATTACAACCAGCTCCAGTAGCACAAAGTGTTTGGATGTCATTCACTCGATTCGGAATGGCACAGGTACTCACAGCTGTGGAAGGGTTAGAAATCAGTCCTCCAGTGAGCATGGATCGCATTGTAAAATTGTAAATTTGGCACTTTTGAAAGAACTCTGCTCCCGGTGGAGGAACCGCAAACCGAATCCTTTTGGTCACAACCTTACTTGAAGAAGTGGAGGCCTCATAAGGAAGGTGGGGAAAACTCGGTTGGACCCCATCTTCTAGCCATTCCCCTTGGATGGTTTGGATGATTCCCGGGAAAGCTGTGGTTACGTAGAGATTGTAACCCAAAAATTGTGGCTCTCTGTTCGTTACAAAATAACGCAAGATGTACTCCGGCCTTGGGTCCGCTGAATAATTGAAAAAATCTGTTTGGTAGTCGTTAGTAATATTGCTATTTACCGCCACAACCGAAAGAATCTGTGGCACATTGGGAGGAACCAAAAACACAAATGGGGCCACGGGCGTATCTGTATTGATCCCGCAGTGAAAAAAAGAGAGAAAAGATATGCAGACTAAGTAAATTGGATGTAAAGAGGGAAAACGCATTCAGTTTCTCGTTTCCCTTCCAAGTTTTCAGGAATTCAATCTATGGGAATCCAAAAAAAATTACTCTTTGTCTCTATCGCACTGATTGGGCTTTTTTTTCTCATCTTACTCGTTATGGGTGGTGAGGATGATGAAGAAGCTCGTCGTAAAAAAGAAAGAAGTTCTCAGGCCCTAGCCCTTTTTGGGGGTGGAAGTAACAACCCCAAAGGGACCAATCGATTGGGGGTACGTGGGGAAGATGCAGGTTCCATCTTTGACTCTGATTACTACAATGCTGGTGGGATGCGTTATGAGGAAGATAACAATGTAGCAGGCTCAGAGGCTGGTGAGGTTCCCATCAATCCACAAACTGGAAAACCTTATCCGCCGGAAGCAATGCAGGCATTTGAGGAACTTCGAGAACAATTTCCAGATAACGATTTGATTCCAAAACGGACAACTGCCGAAGAGAAAAAAAAGGCGGCTGAATTTAATCAAAAATTATCACGGGCCACAAACTCTGTGTTTGGCGGAAATGCAAACTCAACAGATGTTGCATTGTATTATAACCATGTGCGAAAACAAGGTAAAGATAGATTGGAAATTATCAACTACTTGATTGAATCCCAAGGCGGTGACGATCCGGAGATGGACAAAAAATTCCAAGAGATCTTAAAAAATATCCAATACCAAAATGAACAAGTGGAAAAGGAAGCAGCAGGAGCCTTCGAGAAGGCGGGACTTCCTCCTCCTAGTTAAGTTTCACCTGATAGGATGGGATAACGGTAACTGGATTTTGGATCCAAACCATACTCATCCAAATGGAATGAGGGAGGAAGCCTCTCTCGTTTCCATTGTGAAGTCATAAATAATTTTTTAAATTTTTTGATGTATCCCGAAATTGTTTCGGCTGGTTCCCAAGGGAATTCTTGTTTTACCATTTCCAAACAATCCTCATCCCGCATTCCCAGGCTCACCAATTTCTTTTCTATCGATTGTAAAATGGGATAGGGCATTAAGTCTTTTTCATCTTCTTGGTGTTCCGATAAAGGTTTTAGTTCGGCAGTTGGTTTAGTGTTTCGTAAAATTCGAATGGATTCTTTGGGTGATATAAAACGGTTGTTTCCATTTTGTATATCATCAAGCCAATCGAGTAAGAATTCTTTGCTAACGCCTGCAAGTGGTGCGAGTGAACCAGAAGAATCTCCATCCATCGTTGTATAACCAACAGCGGCTTCACTTCTATTTCCGGTCGATAAAAGTAAATGTCCTTCTAGGTTGGCTAATAACCAAACGAGAGGGGAACGAACTCGTGCTTGGATATTTTGTAATGGTAGGTCGTGTTCTTTCCAATTCAATGTTTTTCCGAGAACGGATTCAATCAATTGGACAGAAGTGGAAACAGCAGCATCGATTGGGATGGAATAAAAACGACAACCAAGTTCCTCACTTAAAGTTTTAGCAATTTCCTCTGTGAGATTAGAATTATTTTCTGTTTTTTGGTAAATTGTCACGAGAAGGTTTTCTTCTTTGATTCCTAAAGAAGAAAGGGCAACATCACCATTTTCTCGTTTGGTGATCTCCTTCATTGCATTTACAAGAAGAGCACAAGTGGCACTATCTGCTCCACCGGAAAGGGAAAGAGTATATCCCTTTGTCTTTGATTTTCTCAAATAATCATAAAGGCCTAAACAAACGGCTTTTGTAAATTCTTCATAAACTGTAAAATGAAATGAATTCAAATCTTCCTCATGTGTAACTTCTATTCTTTTGTCTAAAAGAGAAAATCCATGAGTCATTTTGTCTTTTTCAATGGAAACTCCATCTAGAAGGATGGTGGGGACTACTCTCCGATTTGTGTTAGGTTTTGGTTCTCGAAAGGACCTTGCTTTTGTCGCACGAAGATCCATTGGATTAAAATCATAAGAAGTCACTTGAAAAGGGGAGAATGAAAGCCTTGGTCCTTCTTTGACAAGGGTTCCTGTTGAAGCAAAAATGGCTCCTCCTTCAAATATGATTCGCCCCGATTCATTTCCTGTCAGGTTTGTGAACACTTGGAGGTTACATTGGTTTCGGCTAGCTTCTGTAAAAATTTGTCTTCGTATTTTCTGTTTTCCAAAAGCAAAATGAGATGCTCCCGGTGAAAACAAAACATCCATTCCTTGTAAAGAATAATCTGATGATGGTTTTTGGACAGACCAACTGTCTTCGCAAATCTCCACTCCAAAATTCCAATACTTAGTTTGGAAAATGAAATGTCCAAAAGGAACTTTGTCCCCAGCAAAAGAAATGGATGAATTTAAAAAATCCGATTCGGAATGAAACCAACGCCGTTCATAGTGTACGCCAGTATTTGCTAAATTGAGTTTGGGAACAAGTGCTACGACCTTACCACCGAAAAGCACTGCCATACAGTTGTACAAAAAGGACCCAAAAAAAACAGGGAGGCCGACTAAGATGATTTGGTTTTTGGAAATTGTTTTTAGTTCTTTTACAATTTCTTCTGCCCTAGTCCAAACATAAGGTTTGTAAAAGGCATCTTCGCATCCGTATCCTGAAATACAAAGCTCGGGAAAAAGAATACAGTCAGCATCCCTAGATTCTGGACTTTCCATTGCCTTGATGATGGATTCGTAATTTCCAATAAAATCGAGAGGAGTCGTATTGAGTGTAACAGCAGCAATTTTAATTTTGGGCATGGGAGAAAACTCGGTTATAAATCTTATCCGACGCACCTCTGTTTTCTACAACAAAGTTTCGATTTCCTTTTCCCATCTTTTCCCTTAATGTTTTGTCTTTCGTTAAAAGATGGATTTTGTTTATAAATTCAGATTCAGTCTCTGTTTTGAAAAGTCCACCTAACTCTCGCATTACGATTGCTTCTGGTGCATTGTTGATTTTTGGTCCAGTGATAACGGGGAGTCCAAGCGCAGCCGGTTCGATGGTATTATGAACTCTGTGTAACCAGGCACCACCTACATAAGCAATACTTCCATATTGGTAGGCAAATGCCAAAATTCCCATAAGATCAAAAAGAAGGAATTTAGGCAAAGGATCGTTTGGATTTCGATTCGAAAACACTCCCACTGATCCATATCTTTCCAAATTCGAAATAAAATCCTTCATCCGAGTTTCTTCCCATTTATGTGGAAAAATCCAATAAAAAGCCTCATCCGAATGAACTTTTAAATAAGCCGTAAAATGTTCTTCACAGATTTCGTAGGTAGAACCAAGAATGATTGGTTTGTTTTTGGATAAAAAATCTTTTTGTTCAGAAATGAAATTTGTAAAAACAGGATTTGGAGATTTGGTTTCTAGTTTGTTCAAAACAGATTCAAATCTAGTATCTCCTAACACACAAAAGTCTGTATTTTTTGATACAAGACCTTCAAATTCTTTTGCCATCAATTCATGGCTTGGATAAATCCCCGTTAGGTATTGGAAAGAGGTTTTTGTAAGAGAACGAATGAGTGGATTTTTTCTTGAGGACTGAGAAGACAAACTGGCACAACAAAGATAAGACTTTGTTCCCATTTGATAAGCTTTTTTTAGTAAATTGGGCCAAGTGTCCCAAGCCATCACAAAGAGAATTTTGGGTTGGAAGTGCGAAAAAATTTGATCATAAGCATTGGCTCTATCAAGAGGAAGATAAAAATATACATCCGCCAGTGGATCCGAAAATGCTGATTCTTTTACCGAAGAGGAAAAAACTGATTGGATGATAAAAACATTTTTATTTTTTTTGCGGATGGTTTCTGCGAGGGCTTTGGCTTGGTCGAGTTCCCCCACACTGGCTGCATGAAGCCAAACTACAAATTTTCCCTCCGCTGTTTTGGAATAACTTTGGGTTAAGGAACGTTTTCTTTTTTGTAATTCATCTCTTATCTGTTTAATAAATATAGATAAAAATTTCAGAATCCAATCTATTTTGAAAACAAGGATGTTGTAAAAAAAATATACCATTTAGCGTTTGTTACCCCAAGTGTCGTTTACTTCCGAACCAGGGTAGATGAAAGTTCTTTTATCAATGACAAAACTCAAATTGTCAAAGTATAAATGAAACTCTCCTTTCTTTTGTGAAGCCAAACTTTTTAACCGAAAGGAAGCAAAGGAAATCGGGAAGGACATGGACTGGATGAGCCTTGTGTTTTCTTTGGGAAGGTTGATTTTAAATTCCAACCGACGCCAACCTACAAAATTTAAAGTCCCTAAATCAAAATACAAATCCTTGGATTTCTTTTGCGAAAGTCCCATACTGAGATTGATGTGATGGCCTTCTGAATACACCCAAAGGATTCCTTGGATGGGCATCCCAAGTGGAATCGAAATTGGTTCTTTGGGTCGAATCTCCCAGTGGTCGAGTCTTGGATTTTCTACATAACTTTGGACAAGAAAACTTGTTTGGTTTTGGAGGTTGGGGTATCCTGATTCTTTGAGGATGGCCGTCTCTTGTAAAAATGCCTCTGATTTGGGAATGGAAGCTGCAAACTGAGTGACTGTCAAAAAGGAATCCACCCGGTAAAAATCCCATGGCCTTTCTCCTTCGAAATCTTCCACAAGAAAGAGTAGGTAACTAGTATCGATTTCGAGAGCGGATTTTAAAATTTGAACTCTGCCGGTTTCATCTGGATCATGGGGCCTCGGAAGAGACAAAAGACCAGAAATCATGAGTAGGAAACCCAAACAGATTGTGATTTTTTTTGTAAATTTCATGATTTCTCACTTTTCGAAAACCCAAAAACGTGTACTCTGTTTTTATCAAAGGAAAGGAATCCGCACGTCATGGGCCGCCGCGACAATTTGAAAATACTCACAACTGCCATTCTAGTGGTCCTGCTTCTTTCATCGTTCATTTTTGCATTTATCTATAGAAACGAAATTTACCAAAAGCTCCAAACCATCGGAAAAAACCGCGAGGTGGAGATGGTGGACAGAGAAATCGAAAGAGAAAATCCAGAAATCCCTGCACCTAAAGAAAATTTTGCAAAGACGGAATCCAATGAACCTCCAGAAGACAGATCCAAACTCCCTGAACTCCCTAGTTTAGAGGATATGGAACCAGATTCTCCGCGGTCTCGTTCTGTCTCCGTGGCAGCCTCAACCAAATCTAAAGAAAAGGTAGATCCATCTTCTCGTTTGCAAGAGAAATTAAACAAAGTGGAAGAGTCTTTTACCCCTAAAGAAGAGGTTAAAAAAACAAAGAAGGATTCTAAAAAAGAAGACTCAGTTTCCGAAGGCATGGAACCAACATCTTCCACCAAACAGCCTAAAGTTGAGGTAGAGGATTCTTTGAGACAAACCAAACAGGTGAAATCCAGACTTTCTAAAAAAGAAAAACAAGTATCTTCGTCTCGCAATCAAAAAAGCCGGACGGTAACTTCTAAAAAACTGGGAAACAAATCACAAAAGTTCGCTGCAGCGGAAAAATCGCAGAGAAAAACTTCTGATGATTCGGGATCCTCTTCATTGGAAGTTCGGATGCGGACTGTGGAACAGAAACTCTCTACTCAAAACGACAAAAATGAAAAACGATTCGTGGAAATCGAACGTCGGATTGAGTCTTTAGAAAAAGCGTTAGCTAAGTAATCGTGTCCGATTACGGTTCTTCCTACCGCTCCATACAAACATCTCTAAAAGATTTGTTTCCCAACAAATCACCCATCCTCATTGCTGTTTCCAAAACCAAACCATATGAAGTAATAAAAGAAGCTTATTTACAAGGGATTCGGGAATTTGGTGAAAATTACCTTCCTGAGGCTATTTCAAAATTCACGAAACTAAGAGAAGAGTTTCCCGAAGCAGTCACATCGGTGAACTTACATCATATTGGTCCTGTCCAATCTGGGACCTTACGAAAGTTATTTGGTATTTTTTCTTATACGCATGGAGTAGGGAGTATCTCCTCCTTAAAGGAACTTTTGAAACGTGCCGAAAAGGAAAAAAAACAGATACGGTATTTTTTGCAAACCAACCTAACTGGAGAAGATACCAAACATGGACTTAGTTTTGAAACTTTACGTTCGATGAAAGATACAATGATCGGTTACCAAAATGAATTTTGCCATTGGGAAGGTTTTATGGGAATGGGGCCATCCAGCGGAGATTTGCGAGAAACTAGGGAAGTGTTTTCATTACTTGCTGAATTAAGAAATACATATTTTCCAGATAAAAAATTGTCCATGGGAATGAGCGGGGATTATGAAATCGCCTGCGAATTAGGATCCGACTATTTAAGAGTTGGGTCCAAAATTTTTGGAGAGAGGGACTATGCAAAAGAAACCATTTGAAGCAGTAGGGATTGTGGGTCTTGGAAAGATGGGCGGAGCGATTGCCACTGCCCTTGTTAAAAAAGGAACCAAGGTATACGGGTATGATCCCAACATAAAAGAATCACCAGTTTCTGGTGTCACTCTTTTGGGAACTCTGGAAGCCATTGCGGAAGTTGCGGAGCTCATCGTAATTGCTGTGAAACCCAATCTTGTGCTACCTGTCTTAAAAGAATTTTCGAAACCAAAAACCTTTGTGTCGATTGCTGCAGGAATTTCTTTTTCGCAAATGTCAGAGGTTGCTCCAAAAGGATCAAATTCTGTGAGAGTTATGCCCAATCTTCCCTTAGTTTCTGAACGAGGTGCGTTTGCGTATTTTTGTCAAGATCCTTCCGTATCCAATGTAGAACGTTTGTTTGATGGAATGGGTTCAGGGATTCGTGTCTCTAAAGAATCACTAATGGATGCGGTCACAGGACTATCTGGTTCTGGTCCAGCTTATGTACTCACATTTTTGCAGGCAATGGCAGAAGGTGGTTTGCAAGAGGGACTGAGCTACGAGGAATCTTTGGCTTTGGCAATGGAAACCATCGAAGGAACTCTTGTGTATTTCAGGAATTTGCGTAAAGAAAATCCTAACCTTCATCCTATGGAAGTCCGAAACTGGGTGACGTCTCCTGGTGGAACCACCATTCATGGATTGGATGCATTAGAAAGGGGAGGATTCTCAACCGCCGTTAGAGATGCAATCAAACGAGCGACGGAGAGAAGTAAGGAATTAGGAAAAGGATGATAACGGTTGCGCGGACAGGATTCGAACCTGTGGCCTTTGGGTTATGAGCCCAACGAGCTACCAGCTGCTCCACCGCGCGGTATAAGACCATTATTTTTAAGATTAGTAAATTGTCAACGTTAACATTACGAAAACTTTGCTATTTTCTTTCGTTTGTAAATTTATCGATTTCCGCCAAAATCTTACTTTACAGTAGTCAAAAAAGACGAATGATTCCTAACTTATACAGAATTCTGGCGGTGCGTTTTGTCTTTTAAAGAAAACACTGATATCGTTTTTGAGCATTACGAAAAAAAAATCTACGACCAAAAACAGCTACTGGAGATCTCCCGTGCCCTGAATTCCACGTTAGACTATAAATATTTAATTGATGCAATTCTTAACATCTGTTTGGCGCAATTACAGACCCTTCATGCGGCAATGTATTTAGAGCCAGAAATTGATTTAGGATTATTTAAATTAGAACCACAGTCCATCAAGGGATTTGAGTTAAATACAGAAGAACAAAACTACGAAGTAAAAATCGATAGTCCGCTCATTCATTATTTTGAAGAAAAACCCAAAGCCATCACTATGGATCAAATTCTACAAATAGATTCATTAAAGTCTATTCCTGATATCACTTACCTGCGTAAGATGGGAGCAGAGATTCTTGTCCCACTGAACGCAAAAGGCAAGGTCAATGGGCTTCTTGTACTTGGGGACAAGATGACTTCCGAAGAGTTTTTGGAAGATGAAAAAGAATTTATGACTACCCTTGCCAATCTTGCGGGGATTGCTGTGGACAACGCTCGGCTTTATGAACTAGCCACAGTGGACATGATGACTGGATTAAAAATCCACCATTACTTTCAAACAAAACTCAAAGAAGAAATGGAACGTTGTCGTAAAAAAGGAACCAAACTTTGTTTGCTTTTTACTGACGTGGATCATTTCAAAAGTTTTAATGATACTTACGGACACCAAGCAGGGGATGTGGTTCTCATTGAGGTTGCCAAACAATTGATCAATGCGGGCCAAAGACACCATATACCTGCCCGGTATGGTGGAGAAGAGTTTTGCCTTGTGATGCCAGGAGCATCAGAAGAAGAAGCGATGGCAAAGGGAGAAGAAATCCGCAAAGCAGTTGAGTCCATGGTAGTCAAAAATCCAAACGATGGATCTGACCTCAAGGTGACTTTATCTGTAGGGGTTTCTAGTTTCCGGCCCACTGATAGAAACAATAAAGATTTGATCGAAAGGGCTGATAAAGCCTTGTACCAGGCAAAACATTCTGGTAGAAACCGCACAATTTGTTATAAAGATTAGGAAATTTGCCGATGGGTAGAGTATGGCAGAGCCGGCATACCTACTCAACGATCTTTCACCATCGGTTCCTTCTGATGTCTATGAATCCATTCGCAATCGTGCTTTGGGTCTTTCTTCGTATGATTTCCAACCATACTCTTGTTTCATCGAATACAAGACTAAGGATTCCATTACTGGGATCGAATACCGGGATTGTATCGTAGATTATACTCGATGTACAAACTCACGCTGTATCAAAAAGTTAGTTTAGTCTTCCTTTTTATAGTTTTTGGGGCCTGTATCCCTGGCCCTGTTCGTTCCCACCAAACTCCTGTTTCATACCAATTCCCAACTTCTAAACCATTACCTCCCCATCTTTCCATTTCGGTAGTTGACCAAGGAACTCATCTCCTGCTTTCGGGATTTGAATCCCAGGGAGAATCGTTTTCCTTTTTCTGGGATACGGGTTCGGAAACCAGCTTTTATGATTCGCCTATATCGGAAGGTGAGGTAGAATTCAAACTGCAAGGACTGCCGTTTACTTTTAAAAAGATCAAAGGAGTATTGCCAAAAACATTTTCCGGCCTTGTTGGTTTGGATTTTTTTCGCGGTGTTTGTATCTTTTGGTTCGGTGAAGAATTGAAGCAGTTTCCTGGTGATTCTCCTTTTTGTGAACACCCGGATGCCTATCTTTCGACTGATTTAAAAATTCTGAATACGAAGAAAAAAGGGGACTATTACTATGTGCAATTTGAATACCCCGAAGGCTCCAGGTCCTTTGCAATGGTGGACACAGGATCGTCTTTAACTTTGATCCCGCAGAGCCCTGGAGATTCTATTCTTGGAGAAAAGAAGGTATTCTTTGCCGGGAACCAAATCCAAACTGCTGCACTTCGGGAGACAAATTTGCCTCTGCATTTGATTGCCAAATCGGGAATTCGAGAAGAATACAAACAAGTCCAATATCTCACAGGAATTTCACTTGAGAATTTCCTTTTGCCAGGGGACAAGGATAAGGAAGAGGTTTGGTCGATTGGATTGAATGTCCTAAGGACTCGTCCTTTGTTTTGGGATTTTTCCCGAAACCGGATTGGGATCGTTCGCACCAAAAACTAAGGTGAAAGAAAAAGAAAAAATCATAGTGGCGATGAGTGGTGGGGTAGATAGCGCTGTGGCCGCAGGGCTTCTCATGGAAGCAGGTTACGATGTGATCGGGATAAATCTACGCACTTGGGAATATGAAGCCCCGGCTTGTGATACCACTAAAAAATCCTGTTGTTCTCCGGAAGACATTCGTGATGCCCGCGATGTAGGTCTTTCTTTAAACATTCCCTTTTATGTAATTAAGATGGAAAAGGTGTTTGGGGAACGAGTGATTGATCGTTTTATTAATGATTATAAAGATGGAAGAACTCCAAATCCATGTGTAGAGTGTAACACCTTCGTGAAGTTTGGTGCTCTTTTTGAACAAGCCAAAATATTGGGAATAGATAAAATTGCGACTGGTCATTATGCCCGTGTCATCGAAGTTGATGGACGGTATGCCATCCGGAATGCCGTTGACATGAAAAAAAACCAAACGTACTATTTGTACGGTTTGTCCCAAGAAAATATTAAAAATACAGTTTTCCCACTTGGAGAAATGGATAAAGGTCAGGTGCGTGAAATTGCAAAACGAATGGGACTGCCTGTTGCTGAAAAACCAGAATCACAAGAGATTTGTTTTATTCCAGAAAATGATTACAGATCTTTCTTAAAAAAGAAAGGAATGGAGTTCACACCAGGATTTTTTAAATTGGCTTCCGGCCAAATTATCGGCAAACACCAAGGAAAAGAAGGATTCACCATCGGTCAAAGAAAGGGCCTAGGGATTGCATGGAAAAACCCACTTTATGTTTTATCCATTGAAGACGATGGAACTGTGGTACTTGGGGAAGAAGAAGAAACTGTTTCTGAATCTTTTATATTAGAAGAAATTACATACCAAGCACTCACACCTATGGAAGTAGGTGAATCGAAAGATATGAAAGTCCAAATTCGTTATAGGAGTGCACCTGTTCACTGTAAGGTGACTTCTCTAGGGAATACTTGGAAAGTGGATTTTTTAGAAGATGTAAAAAGTGTAACGCCAGGTCAATCCGCAACCTTTTATCCTACTAATGGTGATTATTTATTCGCAGGTGGGATCATACAAAAAGGTTCCATCACAAGAAAGGTGAAAACAAATTTTGTTTTAGAGGCAGAGAGCGTTACCATTTGAAATCGGTAGAAGGCAAAACCATTCTGATCATTGGTGGGGGATTGTTACAAGTTCCCATCATCCAAACGGCTAAAACGATGCGACTCCATACTGTTGTTGCAGATATGAATCCTTCTTCCATTGGATTTCAAATTGCTGACGAAGCCATTCTAATGTCCACAAAGGATGTGGAGGGAATGGTTAGGGAATCTAAAAAATTTGCACAAAATTCACCGATCCATGGTGTGATCACAGCAGGGACAGATGCTAGTATGACGGTGGCTGCAGTGGCTTCTGCCTTACAACTTCCTGGGATTCGCTTTGTGGATGCGGAGGCTGCATCTAATAAGGTAAAGATGCGCCAAAGGTTAAAAGAATTTGGAATGCCAATTCCTCGTTTTGCACCCGTTTGGTCGTTATTAGATGCCAAAGAGGCTCTTGATTCATTGACATTCCCTTTGGTGATGAAACCCGCTGACAATATGGGAGCGAGGGGAGTCATCAAAGTAAATCACAAAGATGATCTGCCAACTGCATTTCGACATGCCAAAAGATTTTGTCCAACAGGTGAATTGATTTTAGAAGAATATATGGAAGGGCCTGAACTTTCCGTAGATGCCTTGGCCTTTCATGGCCAAATTAGAATGACAGGCATTGCAGACCGAATTATCGAACGTGAACCTTATTTTATTGAAGTAGGGCATAACATGCCTTCAGCGATGCCAAAAGAAATTTTGGAAGAAGTGGAACGAGTGATGGCAGGGGGAATGCGGGCACTTGGAATCCATCTTGGTGCGGGGAAGGGTGACATTAAAGTTACAAAAGAGGGAGTAAAAATAGGGGAAATTGCTGCCAGACTTTCTGGTGGTTTTATGTCTGCGTTTACCTATCCTTTGTCCACAGGTGTAAATTTAAACCGAGCTGCACTTCTCATATCTCTTGGTGAAACTCCAGATAATTTAGATCCTGTCCTCAGTCGTGTGTCCATTGAACGTTCGTTACTCTCCAAACCTGGAAAACTTATTTCGATTGGTGGTGTTGAGGAAATTAAAAAAATAGATGGAGTATCTGAAGTATTTATCCAATCCAAACCAGGTGATATCATTAAGGAACCTACAAATAATATTGATAAGTCGGGCCACGTCATCATTGTGGCAAACAATCTAAAAGATGCAGATCTTGTTTTTGAAAAAGTAAAAAAGACAATTCGATTTGAAGTCGATGAACAATTTTCTGTCACTGAAAAGGAAATTAATGACCAAGCAAGAATTCGATTTGGAAAAGATATTTGTTGGGTTTGTAAACAATGTGACGGAAGTAATTGTGCCTCAGGAATTCCAGGAATGGGTGGTGTCGGTAGAATGGAAACGTTCCATGACAACAGTCTTGCCCTTTCTGAATATTCCATACTGCCAGGTTATATTAGAGATCATATAGTTCCGGAAATCCAAACTCAGTTTTTAGGTTATGATTTAAAAACGCCAATAATGGCTGCTCCTATGACAGGAGTGGGAACCAATATGAACTTTGTAATGACAGATGCGGATTACGCCAGTATGGTTGTACGTTCCTTTGTTCAAAATGGAAGCCTTGCCTGGCTTGGTGACGGAGCTTCTCCCGAAAAATATAAAGTTATGTTGGAGGCTTTGAAAAAGTCCTCAGGAAAAGGAATTTTGATCTGCAAACCAAGAGAAGATGAATCGATGTTAGTTGATCGTTTTATGCAGGCAGAAGCGGACGGAGTGTTCGCTTTGGGAATGGACATTGATGCAGTGAATTTCAAAACCATGGTCCAAAAGAATTTATCCAGTATCACAAGGCCTTTGGAACGTTTGATCAAATTAAAAGAAAAAACAAAATTGCCATTTATCTTAAAAGGCATTATGAGTCCAGACGATGCAAAACTTGCAGTGGATGGTGGGTTTTCGGCAATTGTGGTTTCGAATCACGGAGGGAGAGTTCTCGATGGAATGCCTGGAACCGCACGTGTCCTCCCTAAAATTGCGGAAGTGGTAAAAGGAAAAATACCCATACTTGTGGATGGAGGCATTCGGTCGGGAATGGATGTTTTTAAAATGATCGCATTAGGTGCAGATTCTGTCCTCCTTGGAAGGCCAGTTGCGATTTCGCTTGTGGGTGGAGAGGATGCAGGAATTCGTTTTCTTTTACAAAAATATTCTGAAGAACTAAAACAATCAATGAGTGTTACTGGGACCAAAACTTTAGTGGACATCAAGCGAACGATGTTGCTTCATAAACTTCACGGTTGATTATGGATAAGGAAATCAAAGATCCCGACGGAATATTGAAGGTAATCACCGCATTGTTCGGTAAACTACCTGCATAC
Organism: Leptospira harrisiae; assembly: GCF_002811945.1. Classification (NCBI taxonomy): domain Bacteria; kingdom Pseudomonadati; phylum Spirochaetota; class Leptospiria; order Leptospirales; family Leptospiraceae; genus Leptospira; species Leptospira harrisiae. The sequence goes on from NZ_NPDX01000001.1 coordinate 1,216,336, forward strand.
ATAATAAACTCAGATAAGGAGTTCCCAGTAAAAATCATCGCCTTAAAGAATAAAGCCCTAGTTATTAATACTAATCTTCAATTTTTAAGTAAAGATAGAATATTGACTGTTGTCCATAATGGCAGTAAGTTTTTAGCGCATTTTATTGTTGCCGGTGGTGATGGAAATGGAATTGAAATTTTAACGCCCGTTAAAATACAAATAACGGCAGCCTCTAGACAAGGATCTAGGGTTGATACAAGTCAAGTTCAAACTGGGATGGTTGTATCCAATATCATCAACGTGAATGATGTGTCTAAGGCAATTGGTTTTGATGATAAAAAAGTAGATGCTATTTTACTTGCTTATCGAACAAAACTCACAAAAGCATTCCCTTTATCATCAATCTTCTTTGCTGGTCGTATGGACAATCGATTGAGACTCATGCATCATTACGATAAAGATATTTTTATCATTGATCGTAAGGATAAGTCTACCGCATCTGCTGACTTTTTTCCCTTTGATGAGTACTTAAGAATTTTTGAAAGTTCTAAAATTCCTGATTCTTACACTTCGGAAATTTGTGTGCCAATTAAATATAAGGGTTATGTTCATCTTGGATATGTACAAGTTTTGTCCGAAAAACCTCTCGAATTCGAAATATATAAACAAATTCAAACTTTTGCGAATGCTGTTAGCCGTGATATCATAAGTACAGGTGTGTTTCAAGAATCACGTGATATTTGCCAGGTTATGGATTTAAGTATGGGAGGTATCAGTTTTATCCATGCACCTTCTCGATCATTCTCAAGATCCGTTACCTTAAACGGAACCATACTTTTTGACCTAAATTTGGAAGAGGGCAAACGAGTCACTATCCGTGGAATCATCAAAAACATTCGTAACCAGGAAACCAACTTTCGAGTGGGTTGCCAATTCTACAACCTAACAGAAAAAGACATAGAGATTTTAGAGTTATTTCTTAAAGTCGAAAAGACAGAGAATTCGACAGAGGAAACTCCGGTCGAATCACAAGAGTTACAGGAAGATAGTCCGGAAGAAAACAAAGAGGAAACAACCTCTGTGATTGGTTCTGTGGACGAACCAGGGGATCCTTTTGGCGGTGCCATGGACTCTGATTTTCCTTCCGAAGAACCAAGTCCCGAATCCTAAACAATGTCATCTTATCATTCATTGATTCGTTATCCTTTTACGGGTAAAACGGTCTTTGTGTTTCTCACCACTAAGTTTCCTTACCACAGTCCAGAAGAGTGGAACTATCTTTTAGAAATGGGCCGCATCCAAGTCCAAGGGGAAGTAGCGGGTGCAGATCGTTTGCTTAGAGAAGGAGACAGTGTTGTATACGATCCTATCCCTGGTCGAATCCAAGAACCGGAAGTCGACACAAGTTATAAGGTGTTAAAGGAAACCGAAGAATTTCTATTTATCAATAAACCGGGAAACTTACCCATGCACCCAGCGGGAAGATACCGCACGAGAACTCTTTTGAATCTTTTAGAAGAGACTTACCCCGTTGTGATTCCTGTCCATCGATTGGACAGAGAGACCTCGGGGATTGTGATTTTTGCAAAATCAGAAGAAAGTCGGACTTGGCTCCAACGAAAATTTGAAAAGAGAGAAGTAAAAAAAGAATATTTGGCCGTGGTTCGAGGAAGGTTTCCGAGGCCAATGGTTTTAGAAGGTTTTCTTGGTAAAGATTTGAATTCAGCGATTCGGAAAAAAATGAAGTTTTCGTTGGAAGAATTTTCTGATTCAAAGTTTGTTGCAACTGAATTTATTCCATTGGAAACTTCCAATTCACAAAATCTAAGTTTGGTGCTTGTTCGGCCTGTAACAGGTAGAATTCATCAAATTCGAGTAAGCCTACTTTATCTTGGTTATCCTATTCTTGGAGATAAATTATATGGGCCAAGAGAAACTATGTTTTTGGATTTTGTTCAAACGGGACTCAGTCCTTCCTTATTAGAAGAACTAGGTGCAGAAAGGCAAATTCTACATGCGCATAGCATAAGTTATGTGGATGATCGAACCGGTGAGAGTATTAAAGTAAAATCGGATTCATTAAAAGAGATTCTATCCTACTTCCCAAACTATCTAGACTATGTCCCATAGATTTTAATAAAAATCCAACTTAAGATTCGCCTTTCCTCCGATCTTTCTATAAAGAGAGAGGAGGCTTTTGCAACGGATGGCAGGAGCAGGCAGATTATTAAAGGATTCAGAAAAGATTGTATTTGGTGAGTTTTGGACAGCAAAACAACGCCAAGGACATCCAATTCATCATACTGTAAGTTATAGAGCATCATTTAAGCCGGAACTTCCTTCTTTCTTTATGAAGGAATTTTTAAAAAAGAAAAATAGGGTCGTATATGATCCGTTTGGTGGTAGGGGTACAACTGCCATCCAAGCCAATATTGAAGGCCATGTAGCAGTTCATAACGACATACACCCATTGTCGATTTTTCTTGCTAGTGCGAGACAATATGTTCCCAAACTTGAAGATTTAGAAAAAAAGTTAAACTCTTTAGATTTAGATTCTGAAGTAGAAGATGATCCTTTTGATGTGAATTTACTTCCTTTTTTTCATCCAAGAACACTCAAAGAAATCAAAAACCTAAAGAAGTATATGGCAGAAGATTTTTCTGTGGAGATGAGATTTATTTCACTCATCGCACTTTCTAGGTTACATGGGCATAGCACTGGATTTTTTTCAGTTTATACTTTTCCGCAAGTTTCAATTCCACCGGAAGCACAGGCAAAAAATAATATCAAACGTGGACAAAGTCCGGAATACCGTCCGATCAAACCAAGAATTTTTCAAAAAATGAAACGTGATCTAGCTCTTCCGATTCCTCCGTTTTATCATGAATTTTCTAAAAACAATTTGTATTCTTTGAATTCCGCGAATTCAGTTCCCAATGTGGCTTCAGAATCTGTGGATTTGATTGTGACTTCTCCACCTTTCCTGGATAAGGTGGACTATGAAGGCGACAACTGGTTGCGTCATTGGTTTTTGGACATCCAAAAGTCCAAAGATAGAAAACTCAGTATCTTTAGCAACTTAAGTGATTGGAATGCTTTTATTCGGTCCACTCTGAAGGAATCAGCAAGGGTTCTCAAAAAAGGATCCTATATGGTAATGGAAGTGGGTGAAGTCAAAAAAGGAAATTCCATTCTTTATTTGGATGAAGATGTGGTGAGGATGGCTGAGGGGACGGGCCTTGTTTGGAATAAAACTTACGTCCATACCCAAAGTTTTACAAAACTTTCTAATTGTTGGCAGGTTTCTAACAATGAAAAAGGTACAAATTCCAACCGTTGTGTGGTTTTACGAAAAGTTTTATAAGTCTAATCATTGTATGAAACAATTTCGATTTTTGGTTTCCTTTTCTTTTTTAGTCGCTATGTTATTTGTTGGCCGTAATGGCTTTGTAGGACTTAGTGCAGATCCGATCGATTCCCACCCGATTGAAGTTTCAATCAAACAAAAATCGGTTGGGAAGTATGAATTGGAATTGTTTTTACCAAAAGACTATGGATTTCAGATGGAAGCACCTCACCGAATCTTTTTGTCAGGTGCTGACGGTCTTAAGGTTTTAAATGCCGATTTAAAGCTTAAAGGTCCAGTACATCCCAAAAAACCAGAATACTTTGAATACCTCAAACCCTTAACCTTCCAAGTGGAAGGAAATGGGAAATTACAATTAGATGCAAAATTATTTTACTGTAACTTTGTAAAAAACATTTGTATCCCAGCTAAGGTAAACAAAACATTTTCCATCTAATCAAATTTAGTTGGTCATTTATTATTCTAAATCTTTGGTAACAAGACGTTTCAAGTTGGTTTTTTGAATTTGGTATAAGAAAAAATACCTTCCGCCAACCGAAACGTTTTTATCCAAAATTTTTCCTTCTTTTGAAATTTCGCGCAGTTCTTTTCTTCCCTTATCAGTAAGATTGGGGATTGTATAAGTTTTTAATAAGTTCAGAGACTTTTGTTCAGCAATTGTTTTTGCTTCTTCAATTCGCTCTGATTCGGTGGGAAGAACACTGGATACCGCAACTTGGAATAAGGATTCAGAAAGGAATCCTTCCTTTGCTTTCGTAAATTCTAGAATTACTTCGTTTTCAGTATCTTTGGTTTGTGGGACTTCTTTTGTTTCTTTGGACTTACAATTCCAAACAAAAACAAGAATTGCGAAAGATAGGATCATCCTTGATAAAGTTTTGCTCATTTACAATTTCCTAGGTTCTGACAGTGGAGTTTTCTCCACACGTTCCATCAATTTAGGTTGGATATTTCGGAATAGGAAAGCACATTTTGTGCGATCCGAGTAATCTTCTTTGTAAAGAATCAAGCCATCAAAGAACCAAGCAAAGTTATGAATGGTTTCGATTGTGTTCTCTTTTTGAGTTTGGGGAATATTTGTAGCGGTTTGGCCTTGTTGGTTTGGTTGCGGGTTTGTTGTGGTGGAGGTTGGACTAGCGGCCGACTGAACTCCAACAGGGGTAGTGATTTGCGGGGCATTGGCAATCAACCGGGCCTGTCTGTCCTTTCCTTCCAAAGATTTGGAGTATTCGTCAAGTCCTTCGCCAAATCGGTGTTTTTGTCTTTGGATTTGTAAAAGAAAAGGAAGAGCCAGGCGTTCTCTTTCCACAAAGGCTCTTTGTTTGCAATCGTTGCGACGAGCGATGCCAGAAACTTCTTTATAAGTAACGGGGATTTCTACTTTGATTTGGAAAAATTCCCTGGAGATAAAACCTTCATCGCTTTCATTTTGGAGTGCTCGTTCCACATAACTGGGATCGGCAATGGTAAAGAGGCGACATGAACAAAAGAGACTTAAAATTAGAAGTTTACGAACCATTTCCAACTTCAAGACTAGTAGATGATGTCGAAATTACGAATCTTTTTCCTTTGTTGTTTCCTACAATTTTTACCCCTTTTTTCCCAGGACCAATTTTTTGGAACCTCAGAATCGCAGTTCCGTGAAAAGATAAAAACCGTTCGTTTAGACAATGGGCTGACTGTTGTGATGATGAAGAGAGGAACTTCGCCTACTGTTGCTTTGTACATTAAATTTCTGGTCGGAGCTGTGGATGAAACCCCAGAAGAAGCCGGAACCGCACACCTTTTGGAACATATGTTATTCAAAGGGACAAAAACTGTTGGCACCACGAACTACGAAAAAGAAGAAAAATACCAAAAACAAATCGAAGTTTGGGGAACAGAACTTGATGATCTCAAATTAAAAATTCGTGATTTGACAACACGCGGCGAAACCATTTCGCCATCCTTACTGGAAGAGAAGGAAATTTTAGAACGCAGATTAAAAAACCTCATCCAATTACAAGATGAGTTCATTGTAAAAAATGAAGATTCATATATTTACGAACAAAATGGGGAAGTGGGATTCAACGCATACACTTCGCAAGATGTTACCAACTACCAAATCCAACTTCCCAATAATAGAATTGAAGTTTGGGCAAAAATTGAGTCCGATCGTTTGAAACATCCAATCTTACGTGAATATTATACTGAAAGAGATGTTGTGATCGAAGAACGTAGGATGCGAACCGACGATAGTGGGGCAGGTGTACTTCGAGAAAAGTTTTTTTCGATCGCTTTTGAAAGTCATCCTTACAGAAAACCAGTGATTGGATATTCCACAGGTCTTCCTTTTTTAAAAATTGAAGATACAAAAGCTTTTTTTCAAAAACATTACACTCCAGACCGAATGGTGATCTCTGTTGTAGGTCAATTTGATTTTGAAGAAACAGAATCCATCATTCGTAAGTATTTTTCTGAATTAAAGCCAGGGAAACCAAGACCGATCCAAAAGCAGGAAGAAAAATCGTTTCCAGGTGAAAAACGATTCAAAGTTTACCATCCATCAGGAAGCCAAATGATGATGGGTTTTCTAAAACCTCCGTATCCGCATAAAGACAATTCCTCTTTTGATGTATTGTCAACCATCCTCACATCGGGAACTGGATCTAGGTTATACAAACGACTTGTATTAGAAGAAAAATTAGCTCTGAGTATTGGAGCAGCGAATGGTTATCCGGGAGAACGATACCAAAATTATTTTGTGTTTTTTATTAAACCGAATGAGGGTGCTAAACCAGAGGTCATTGAAAAAATCATTTGGGAAGAACTTTTCAAAATCCAGGAAACTGGTGTTCCGAAAGAAGAATTAGAAAAAGTCAAAAACCAGATGGTTTCCGATTTTATCAAAACTTTAGATGAAAATGCAAGTATTGCTGATCTGCTAAGTTATTATCAGCTGTTATATGGTGATTGGGCGGGTTTATTCAGTCAATATTCCACCATTATGAAAACATCTTCAGCGGATATCCAAACGCTTATCCCAACATATTTAACCAAAGATAAAGTTGTGATCGGAGTATTGGAAGACGTAAGGAAAAAATCAGAATGAAACGTATTTATTTTATTTTAATTGGAATTAGTTTTTTTAGTCTTTCGGCTCGTGAGATGGGTGATTTTGTGCGTGATTTACAATTCAAACCATTGGAGTTTGAAGTTCCTGAAATCACTTCCATAAAACAACCATCAGGCGTTGAAATTTTTTCTTTAAAAAATGCAGAGTTTCCCATCGTGTATGCAGATATTTACGTGTATCATGGCAGGAAAAATTTAGGCAAACGAGCTGTAGAGATCACAAAACTACTGGAAGATAGTTGGGAATTGTCAGGATCAAAAACATATCCAAAAGAAAAGTTCCTAGAAACTTTGGAGTTTTATGGAGCATCATTTTCAGTTTCAATCGATTATGAAAAAACGATATTTAGTTTTTCTTATTTAAAATCGACTGAGAAGGAAGTGCTTCCTATCATTCAGTCATTTTTCGATTCTCCCAACTTGGATGAGTCCTTAGTTGTGACCACCAAAGGTAAGCTTACGGAGGAGATCAAAAGAAGAAATGACAATCCTACTGCTCTTGGTTCAAGGAAGGCGAAGGAATCTTTGTTTCGAGGGACCATTGCTGGAACTTCTATGCAAATTTCTTCTTTGGAAGCGCTGAAACTAAGTGACCTTACCGATTTCCAATCCGAAATCCTAAAAGAACCCAAACGAAGATTTCTTGTGACGGGAGATTATGATCTTAAGTCGTTTGAAAGTTTTTTTTCTAATTTGGGACCGAGTGTCGCAATTGAAAACGCAGAAGTGATTAGCCCAGCAGGTCTTTCTGAAAATGTAAAAAAAGAAGGAAAAAACATCCGGCTTGTCGTAAAAGATCTCAACCAGACTTTCATTTCAATGGTTGGAGTCCTCCCTGAACACAATCATCCAGATTTTTATGCCATCCAAGTTTTAAATTATATCATTGGTGCGGGAGGATTTAACTCCTATTATATGAGAGAAATTCGAAACAATAGGGGCCTTGCTTATTCTGCTGGAAGTAATACTGATTTCCAAGAAAATTACGGAACCATCCAGTTTTTTGCGATGACAAAAACAGAATCCGCAAAAGAAGTTTTGTCGCTCATGCAAGAACTCATCCAACCCAAACTCATAGATTCACTCACAGAAGAAGAACTGGTCCGAGCAAAAAATGCCATCATCAACCAGTTTGTATTCCAATTTGAAGATGATAAAAGAACTCTCGCAAGCGAAGTACGGAGACGTGACCATAAAATGCCGGAAGGATACTTACAAAATTTCAGAAGGGAAATTGACCGGTTGACTCTTTCTGATTTAAAACGAGTGGGTAAACTGTATTTCCAATCAGACAAATTGATCATTACCATTGTTGGCCCTAAGGTTCTAGAGTCATCTTTCCAAGGATCAATAAAGGTGATACAACCGGAAGATTGATGTTAACAGCTAGTTTTGAATATAAGGGAATTAAGTTTGAAGGTTTGTCCGAAGGAGGAATTCGGACTTCGATCATTTGTCCCTCCCTTGACTTTATGTTTGATTTTGGATTCATCAATCCTGATAAAATTCATATCGGGAAAATATTGTTATCCCATGCTCATTTAGACCATTCTTGTGGAATCCCTTATTATGTTTCCCAACGAAGCCTTCGTAAACTTCCTGTTCCAAAAATTTACCTACCAAAATCTTTGGAACCAAAGATGTCTCAAATTTTAAAGTTATACTCTGAAATTGAAGGTTTTGATTATCAATGCGAACTCTTTGGGTTGGATTTTGGAGATAGAGTAGAATTGAAACCAGGGTACTTTTTTAAACCTTGGGAAAGTTTTCATCGGGTTCCTTCGCAAGGTTATACGGTTTATGAAACTAAACGCAAACTTAAGAAAGAATGGACAAGTCTTAGTTCCGACGAAATCCGAAACAAAAAAGACTTAGGAGAAGATCCTACAGAAGAAATTTCTGTGCCTTTGGTTTCTTTTTCCGGTGATACAAAAATAGAATATGTTTTAGAAAATGAAGACGTTCGCAAAAGCAAAATTCTTTTTATGGAATGTACTTATTATTGCGAGAAAAGGGATGTGGAACGTGCCCGGGAATGGGGTCACACTCATTTTGATGAAATAGTTGCTCATGCATCCGCTTTTGAAAATGAAGCCATAGTTCTCATCCACCCTTCCAAACGCTATAGTTATCGCGAACTAAACGATATGCTTCGTAAAAAAGTTCCACCAATTTTAAAAGACAGAATTTCACTTTTTTTACCTCCCAAATCATGAAACCAAGACCTAGTATTTATATTCCCGAATTGGAATCTTTTATTGATTCCAGTTTGGTTTACAAGCCAAACACGGTGTTTGCTGATATGGAATTATACGCCAAAGAAAAAAACATTCCTATCGTGACCGCAGCCACTGGGGCTGTTTTGTCTCATTTGGTTTCACTCGTCCGACCCAAACAAATTTTGGAATTAGGAACCGGGCTTGGGTATTCCACACTTTGGATGGCTGTTGGTTCACCTAATACTCGCTTTGTTACTGTGGATCGACATAAAGAACAAGCGGACTTGATGGATGGTTATGCCAAACGAATGGGGATTTTGGAACAAATCCAAGTAAAACGGGTGACGGACTCGGTAATGGATTATCTAAAAAGGGAATACGATGAGTGGATTGGTTCCGATTTATTTTTTGTAGATTGTGATAAAATTACCTATCCTGAAATCTTTCGAATCCTTTGGGATGAAGCAAAACCTGGATCTTATTTTTTATTCGATAATATGTTGTGGCACGGTCGAGTCCTTTCTCCAGATCCCAAGAAACCATCTGATTTAGCGGTAATGGCTCTTTGGAATGAGGTAAAATCCCTAGTTTCTGGATATACTTTGTATCCTGTTGGTGATGGATTACTCTTTTTTCAGAAGGATAAAAAATAGTAGTCAAACCTCCTCTTTTCTGTGTATTCTGCTCCTTGGTTTAAGGAGAGCAAGTTTCGTGTTAAAAAATAGTTTCATCATCCTTTCGTTGTGCATCTTTAGTTTCTCAGTTTTTGCCCAAGAATCAGGGGCTCCGGAAAAAGGAAAAGAATCCTTTGAGGAATTAGACAAACTGGACCAAGGAAACAATTTAGAACGAAAACAGTATAAAAACATTTCCGAAAATAACAAAGACCGAGTCATTAATTCCATCAAACTGTTAACAATCGTTACTGCAAATTTCGGGGAAGAAGTTCCTGATTCCAAAACAGCCTTTGAAAAAATCAAAAAGGATTACCAAGTGGTTTTACGTTATTACTATCGTCGTGCCTACATTGCTTCTGGAAAAGCTATGGTAGCTTTGGAAAAAGATATTACGACACTCCTTGGAAAATTTTCAAAAAACTATGATACCAAAACTCAAAACCTGCTAGCTGAATGCGCAGATTTGATTACAAACCAAGAACAAACTCAACTTGTAGAAACATCTCAAGAGGGATCCAAAGTCATCATTCCGTATCGCGAGATTGCAGAAGCACAACAAAAGCTTCGTATCGCATATGGACAAATGGGATTGGCAACTGACATGTCTCGTGAAGACAGATTTTACGATGCTATCGTACATTACCGAATTGCAAAAGACTACGGTATCAAAATCCTATCTGATTTTAAAGAAGCGGACGCTGATAAAAAAGCTATAGCCGATAAATACGGAAAAGATTTGAGCGATAATAGAAACCAAATCTTTGCACAATCACAAAGCGCCAAATAGAGAGGATAAACTTTTTCTTTTCTCCGTTCACTGGTGAGCGGAGAATGACCATCGTGGTCTTTTTATCTTCACTTCAGATTCGTAATTTCATCATTTTTGTTAGTTTTCTTTCGACTACCGTTTCGCTTGGAGCAGTGCCTGTCTTTAGGATCGTTGTGGATCCTGGCCATGGAGGAATTGCCAAAGATCCAAAGGCGCAACACGGAGACAAATACGATAGTGTCACTCAAACCTACTTAGAAACTTACAAACAAGGAACGGAACACGGAAGTGTAACGGAGAGAAAGGTGGTTCTTGATTTAGCAAAGGAAGTCCACAAAATCTTAAAACTTACGGAAACGGAAGCAGGTTGGAAGGAATTTGAAGGTTACCTGAAACTTTTCTCAAAAAGATCAGATTTCCAAAGAGTGATTTTAGAAAGTAAACTCACTCGTGAGTCTTCCTTTGATGATGATCCCTCTTCAGAGGATCCTAATGCTCCTTACCGTTTGTATGACTTTCCCGATCCAAAAACGGGCGTAAGGCGAAAAGGGCGACTATCCAAAATCAATGAATTAAAGCCCCAATTGGTTTTGTCCTTACATTTGAATCCTGCAAGTAAAGGCCAAACCGGTGGTATGGGAGCTGTGCTCACTCCTGGGTACAAAACATTTGCGAAGTTAAAAAAAATCTCAGATAAAAAAAATTCCGCTCACGGTTTTACGAATGGGCCTTGGTCTGAGTGGCTCATCTTCCAATCTGGTTGGTCCAAATTAGAGAATGCAATTGCTGATACATGGATATACTTCCATGGATATTGGTCTAAAAAAAATGGAAAAGATACTGACCTGAGTAAATTTGAAGGATACCGCCAAAATATGGTTAGTTGGCGATACGCTGACGATCCCAACTGGGAAAAACAAATAGGAAAACAAGGCCCTTATTCCACAGACCACCAAACCTTTTTGGAAACTGGTAAGTTCTGGGAAAGAGAAAAAGGGAAAAAAGAAGAATGGAGAAGGGAAGGGGGAAGGGAAGGCTTTGGTGGTGACAACCATTATGTTACTAAGGAGCTAATGCGTTTTGTCCAGTATGGATTGCCTGTCCAATTAAAGGAAAAAGATTCCCCTTATCCAGAACTTGGTCCGATTCAAAAACCTTACATTTCTACTTATAGTTTGCCTACTTATACAAATGCCCTTTGTGCTTTTATTGAAATTGGATATGTGAATCGGAGCCGTGATGTCAAATACCTCACCCAAAATAAAAAAGAAACCGCTATTTCATTGGCAGTAGGAATCTATTCTTTGTTTGTTGGATTGGACGTCAAAAAAATACCTTCGCTTCCATACAATCCTAAGGGTAAAAAGGTAAACCTAGATAGATATGAAACTTATTTTGATGAAGTATTATAATCAGTCGATTCAACTATGAAGCCAAAAAAAGAATCATCAAAAGTTTTAAATCACCCTTTATTCAAAGAATTAATTTTGATGTACCAAACTTCCCTAAAGAAAAGGTACTCCGAAGAAAATTTAAAATTATATCCAGAATTTGCTTCTATCCCTCGTATCAAAATAGATCAATTGCTATATTTTTTTTTAGAATATCTATATCCTGAATATTCCAAACGAAAAGAATTAGACGCCGCCTTTGATGCGTTATCTGGATTTGTTAACCATCCAACAAAAATTTGGGGGATCCTTGGGAACTTAGCAATGTCTATCTTTCGATTTGGAAAACATTTTCCAATCGCACTCAAAGCAGGACTTGCTGCCCTTCACTCCTATGTAACGGCGCATCAGTTTGAAGAGGAACTAGTGATGGAACTCGACCGTCAGGAAAATCAAATGGAATTACTTGGTTCAGAGTTTGCGATGGATTTCCTTATCTCTAAAGTAGAAAAAGATAAAGCGGATGCATTTCGCAATGACATTGGTGGTTTATTCAAAGTGTTTTCGAATGCAGAACTCATTCGAAAGATCATTTTGATTATGGAAGATATATTGGTGAAAATGGAATCGAAAGGTGGTCTTTATACGGAAGAAGACAAAAAAGGAATTTTTCTTGGAGTTTCGATTTTAAAAGCAGGAAGGAAGATCTTTGATGATATGAAAGAAGATGAGATAACTCTTGTCTTACAAGCCATAGATAGAATCGAAGAAGATTTTTATCTAAAAGCTTGCGAGAAGAATTCGAACTAAACTACTGTTGGTACCGATGGCCGGAATCGAACCGGCATGATGTTACCATCGGTGGATTTTGAATCCACTGCGTCTACCAATTCCACCACATCGGCATAATCAGTCTTCAGCTTCGATATATTTACCTTTTCCGCGGGCCACTATTTTGCCGATCTCATTTTCTATTTCAGCACGGTTTTCTATGATTTTTTTATTCTTTTTCACAAACCATCCACGTAAGTGGAGTGGTTCGTTTACCTTTGCAGGTTGTAAGAATCGAATTGTCAATTCACCTGTAGTGGTTTCGAAATTCATCGCTTCGTTGATCTTAACCATGATTTCGTCTAAGATAGTAGAAATAATACCTGGGTGGATTTGATCCGGTAAACCTTGGTATTTTTCGGGGCAGGTGTAATCACCGAAGGCAGTTTTTGTGTCTTCGTCGAATGTGATTTTTAGCTGCAACCCGTCTGCATTGTCCGGTGAGGAAGCAAAGCTGAGATTTTTTTTCGCAACGGATTTCATGCCACCATGGAACGCAAGAATTTCTCCTATGTCAAGCAGAAAAAGAACTTGCGGTCATTTTGGCCTAAACACTTGCGTAAAATGGTGAGAAATTGAATATTCTTTGAGTCTACCTTAAGTTACTGCATAGCAAACCTCGAAAATATAGAGTAGAACCCTTTTATGTTAACCACCCTCATGATGTTACTCGGTCTTTCTGGCACAGGTGCCGACCTCAATGAAATCGCAGGTAGCGAAGGGGGAGCTAGGCCATCAGGGGATTTGAGTCCTCGCCAGAAAAGACGCATACAACAAAGGCAATCTTCGCCAGAAGAAGGACAAAGGGTAGAACCTCGCTCAAAATCCACAAAACAAGAAAAACCTTCCCGGGGTGGGCGTGGCCAAGAATTAAATTTCCAAACAGATCCCAAAGAACCTAAGTCCAAACCCAAACCACTTTCAGAAAGGTTATCTGATTTAGAATCCGATGAAGAAAACTTTGGAGAACCAGGTGGTGACAGTGGCGGATCTGATTCAAAACCAGGGCGGAAACGTCGAGAAAAACCAAAAACTCCGAAAGACATCAGCGATCTTCCGTTAGGTGAATTTGGTGAGGAAACTGGGGATTCTCCATCATCTGGTGGAAGGTCCAAAAAAGAAAGTCCTGACATTAGTTATTCCGCAGATGATATCATATCGAAAAATTCGAAGTATAGTTTCCACCGAAGGCCACTTCTCAATGCAGAGGCACTTGTGGAAGCCGAACAAGTGGAAGAAGCCATTGAGATTTTTGAAAGGACGGGGAACCGAATCCCTGACCAAGAGATCAAAGATAAAATCAAAAAAAACATCCAGGACTTAGAAGAGTTTCTAGAAGACAACCCTCAATCGGGAAAAGCGGGAGAGCCGGGGAAGGATGATCCAAAGGCCGATACTTCGGCCAAAGAAAAACAAAAGAAAAAAGAATCCAAACCGAGTGGGCCAAAACCTGACAAAGATTTAAGTGATCTTGTTGGAGCGCTCAAAGAAGTTTCTGAACTATTTGCTGAATCCATTGCTCGAGCGATCCAATTTGCACAGAGTAGTCCACCACCCAATTTTCCACAAGGTAACCAACCTTTACCTCAACCTTCTTCTCAATTGCCACCACCTCCGCTTCCTCCCAATCCTTCAGATAAAACTGGTGCAAATGAAAAACGTGGTCAAGACAACTCGATATCCACTCCACAACTAAACCAAACAGTAGCAGGAGGAAACCAACTTGTTCACCCCATTGTGTATCAGTTTTTACAATCCTCACCGGGAGGATCTGGGATTGATTCAAAGGCAAATCAAAACCAAGACCAGCTTTTACAATCGTTAAACCAAGGTTTGACGACGGGTGGTCTTGCAGGAGCTGCCCCTGGTTTTCCTGCGGCACCACCTGGTTCCGGAATTGTTGGTCCATTTTATGTTCCTCCTGAGATGCAAGGCCAACCAAGTTTTCCTGGTGTTTCCGGTAGTCCAGGACCATCGGCAGGTCCATCCCAACCACTCGACTTACAAGCGCTTGCTGAACAAATTTCCAAAAAAGATGTTTCGGAACTGGATCTTCCCGAAGATACATTTTTTTCAAATGATTGGAAACAGTTTAAAGACTTACCTCTTGTTGATAGAAGGTCGGGTGATGATAGGAGAAAAAACCCAGACCGACGAACAAACATAGCGGGAAGGAAAGATAGAAGGTCTGGGGAAGATAGACGAAAAAAAAATCGGTTCCAGGAACGAGAAGACTTTTTAAAAAACCAAGCTTTAAAGAAGATTGAGAAAAAAGCGAAAGAACTTGAGGCCAAAGGAGAGGAATCTTCTCTCAATGATTTACTAAAACCTTATTTCCCAGACCAACCCAGCGGAAAACTTCCAGACTTTTTAGATTTAGAGCCAATCAATCTTCCTGACCCCAATGACTTACGTCGGGATGAAAAAGAGCCGCCTCTTCATCCTGGGGAACGCCCCTTAGCGGAAGAACCCAACTGGTTGGAAACAACCACCGATGCACTGCGTCAGGAATTAGAACTCCCCGACCCAGTTGATCCCCAAACTGATCAATTAATTAAGCCAAAATCTGAACCCAAGGAACAAACCGATTCCAATAAATCAGAAACCATAATCGAAACCGACCTGCCAATCCAAGTAGAACTCACTAACCGGCCACTGACCAGTGAGGATTTAAAAATTGGTCTGCCAGATGCTGACGAAGTCTTTCGGGATCGCAAATTAAAGGAAGAGGCTGGTTTCCCGGCAGAAGGGCCCTCCATCGAAGATGCTGAAGCACCTGAAATTGAAATCGTTGATGGTAACTTAGGTGAAATTGCAGATGAAGAATCTCCCATCCCTCTGGATGAAATGGCTGAAAAAGCCACGGAGGACGAACCAGAAAAAATCATCCATGGGGTATTAGAACTCAAACCCCCCGAAGCCGATGATGCTCCATTTTTAACTCTTACTTACGACTTCGGAAAAATTCCCCATGCATTTCGTTTGTCAAAAAATTATTCTATTATGGAATACTCATATTACAAGTACAAACCAATGTTAATGAAGGCACAAGAGTTTGCACGTCGTAAGATGTTAAAGAATGCATTGAATTATTATAGAGTCATTAAATCACAAAATATTCCACCGGAACTTCGTAAGATGATCAATCGAAACATCCGAGACATCACTGAGTTTATGGAAAAATTCTTAATGGCTAAAGGTAACTAACTCCCTGCAACTTTTTTCAATTTTTTCAGTCTAATAAATGTACAAGAGGTATAGTCCGATGAGATTGCGAAACCAAAAATAGGTAAGCAAAAACAAAATATCAAATCCACACTTATCCTAGTTTAGGACAAGACTTGCTTACCTATTTCCCTTTTTGGAAAATAAAGGAGTTTGTCGCATGTCCGATCATATTACCATTCATAATTTAAACTTTCAGTTCGAATCACAACAAGAACCACTATTCCAAAATCTAAACCTTCATTTTTCGAAAGGTTGGACTGGCATTGTCGGAAAAAACGGTAGTGGAAAATCTACTTTAGCGAAGCTCATCTCTGGGGAAATTCTTCCCGACAAGGGCTCCGTCCAAGGAAATGATTTTCTTTTTTCGATTTCGCAAGGAACCGAACTGGCAGATGTGGAACTTACTGATTTTATATACGATGATTCCAATAATACAGGATTTTGGAAGAGTCTTCTCGAAATAAAAATCCAATCGGAAGAAGGTTATGAGTTTCTCAGTTTCGGTGAAAAACGAAGGATACTTTTAGCAATGGCTTTGTCGAAGAATGTGGATGTTTTGATTTTGGATGAACCTACGAACCATCTAGATACAAAAAGCAGCCAAATCATCCGAAATGCGATTTTGCACTTCCAAGGAATTGGAATTCTAATTTGCCACGACAGGTCTTTGTTAGATGAAGTGACTACCTCTTGTGTATTTCTTGAAAAAAACTTTATTTCCCATCGACCCGGAAATTATTCTGCGGGTAAAATGCAGATGCAACGAGAAGCCGAAGAACGGATTCACGATTGGGAAATGGCAAGGACAGAACATAAAAAACTAGAAGCCGAACTGAACCGAAGAAGGGAAGAAGCAAGGCTCTCTCATACACATAGATCAAAGAAAGGACTTGATCTACATGATCATGACGGCCGCCAAAAAAAGAACTTAGCTAGAGTGACTGGAAAGGATGGCCAAGCAGGCCGATTGAAAAACCAAATCGAAAGAAGAACTGAAAATTCCAAACTAAAAGAAAAACAAATTTGGGAAAAACTTCCAGAAAAAGAAAATTTAGGAATTTTATGGAATGGTGTTCCTTCGAAACGAAGCACCTTATTTATGTTTGACGAAGAATCTCTCACTTTGGAATTTCTTTCTTTGTCACTTTCCTCCCATTTGAAAATCCTGCCAGATTCAAAAATTGCGATCACAGGTCCCAATGGTGCAGGTAAGTCCACTCTGCTTCGGTATCTGTTACAATCCTTCCAAGAGAAGGGGATACCATATTTGTATCTTCCTCAGGAATTTTCAAAAAACGAATTAGCCGATTTACTTTGGGAATTTCAAAATTTACCGAATGAAAAAAAAGCTAAGGTTCTTTCTGGGATTCACAGACTCGGAAGTGACCCCAAACGTTTTTCTGAATCGGAGGCACTGAGTCCTGGGGAAGGAAAAAAACTATTCCTCTCGCTTCATTTGGAAAAAAGTCCAGAGGTAATTGTTTTAGACGAACCAACGAACCATTTGGATCTCCAATCTTTGGAAGCAATAGAATCTTCTTTGGCCACACTTGGCACTGCCCTAATATTTGTGAGTCATGATAGGAGGTTTGTGGAAACTTTGGCTAAGGAAGAATGGTGTTTGGAAAACCTGTCGCTTGTTCAAAAACATCTAGACAGAATCTAATCATTGTACTTAGAATAATTCTAAGGAGTGACTTTATGCCACAAGTGACATCACATGCCCCAGATTTTAAAGCAACAGCTGTAATCGGGGACAGTTTTAAAGAAATCAAATTGTCAGATTACAAAGGAAAATGGGTGGTACTGTTTTTCTATCCACTCGATTTTACATTTGTTTGTCCGACAGAAATTATTGAATACGATGCAAAACTCGAAGATTTTAAAAAGATCGGAGCTGAAGTTTTGGGAGTTTCTGTTGATAGCGAATTTTCACACTTAGCTTGGAAAAAAACTGCCAGAAAAGAAGGTGGTATTGGAGAGATCAAATACCCACTCATCGCTGACAAAACAAAAGAAATTGCAAAGGCTTTTGGAGTTCTTATCGAGTCTGGTCCTGATGCAGGAGTTGCTCTTCGAGGAACTTTTATCATAGATCCAGCGGGTATCATTCGCCAAGCAACTGTTAATGACCTACCTGTAGGACGTAACATTGAGGAAGCAGTTCGCCTCATCAAAGCTTTCCAATTTGTGGAAAAACATGGTGAAGTTTGCCCTGCGAATTGGGACGAAGGAAAGAAAACGATGAAAGCAGATCCTACTGGATCCAAAGCTTACTTCGCTTCTGTAAATTAATTTAGGATTCTCTACAAATAGAGAAGGGAAAAACAATGGAATCAACAGCCGACTTAGACAAGGTTTCTTTCGAATTTTACAAACCTGATAATTTTCCAAAGGGACTCACTCGTAAGGTTGTTGAATCCATTTCCCATATTAAAAATGAACCAAGTTGGCTTGCGGAATTTCGTTTAAAGGCTTTTGAAGTTTATGAACAGAAACCGATGCCGACTTGGGGATTCATTCCGCAATTTCATATCAATATAGATGACTATGTACATTACGTAGGTTCCAACCAAAAAAAGAAAAAATCTTGGGACGAAGTGGATCCCGAAATCCTACGTAGTTTTGAAAAATTAGGAATTCCTGAACACGAAAGGAAATACCTAGCTGGAATCGAAACCATGAACGATTCCGAAACCATTTATGCCAATGTCAAAAAGGAACTGACTGACCTTGGGATTATCTTTTGTGACATCGATACGGCAATTAAAGAATATCCAGAACTGGTACGTGAGTATTTGGGGACTGTAGTCACCATTGGTGATAATAAATTTTCAGCACTGAACTCCGCTGTGTTTAGCGGGGGATCTTTTGCTTACATTCCGAAGGGAGTCAAAACTCCTATGCCTCTTCAAGCATACTTTAAAGTAACAGCTGCTAGTTCCGGACAATATGAACGTACACTTCTCATTGCTGATGAGGGTGCGCATTTGGAATACAGCGAAGGTTGTACTTCTGTCCAAGACAAAGGTACCAATTTTCATACCGCTGTTGTGGAACTCGTAGCCAAAAAGAATTCTAAAATCTTTTATACCACCATCCAAAACTGGAAAAAGAATATGTACAATTGGACCGTGAAACGAGGGATCTGCGAAGAAGCCGCTCATATCACTTGGACCGATTGTAATATTGGAGCCAATACCATCAAATACCCAGGAATCATTTTACAAGGGGATCATTCGACTGGTGATGTATTGTCTTTGGCTTTTGCTGGAAGTGGGCAAGTGCAAGATACGGGCGCAAGGATCATCCATGTGGGAAAAAACACTCGTTCCAATATTTTGGCAAAAGGTGTGGCACTCGATGGAGGAATCAATTCTTACCGAGGTCTTGTCAAATTTGAGCCATCTAGCAAAGGATCTTATAGCCATATCAAATGTGATGGACTGATGATGGACAACCGTTCCCAGTCGCACGCCTATCCTTACAATGATGTATCAGGAGAAGAGGGAACTTTAAACTACGAAGCCACTGTCTCTAAAATTGATGACGACCAATTGTTTTACCTTCAATCGCGAGGAATGAGTGAAGACGATGCAAAGTTACTTATCATTAATGGATTTTGTGAAGGTGTCACAAAACATTTGGATGTAGAGTATTCTGTTGAGATGACAAAACTCATCAAAATGATTTTGGAAGATGGAAAGGTGATCGCCGAAAAATAAATTTCGGTCCTTCATTTTCGCCTAGATCCCAGTTTCCATCTCCTTTCGTTTCTGCAACGATGGTTGAATTACCAGTGGCAGTTTGATTCGCTATGGTTTTTATTTCTTAAAAATAAGAAGAGCCACCGCTACACTGGCAATCAAAAGTCCTAAAAATTCTCTGACTTCCTCCACTTCCATACCAAAGTAGGGAGTGTGGGCAAAATAATACCCAGACAAAACGAGATAAATCGGAATGAGTATCCATCCCACAAACTTGGGAACTGGACGAAACAAACTTGCCAGGGCAATGATGGCGACAAATACATAGATCGGGAACCAAAGGTAAGGATCTGGGTCATTCAATTGCAAATAGGCAAAATAAAGGAAAAGGGGAACAGACAGGATTCGAAAGAGTTTCATAGTTTTTTCGTTTAAGTTTTTTGATTGCGGAGAGAAATCCAAGCCAATTATCTTATTGTGGGAACCTAAGTTTATGAAAATCCAAACCTTTGTCTTATTTTCTTTTTTATCTATGTCTGTTTCTTGTGATGATATAGGTCGCAGTATTTTAAAAAATTACAATAAAAAGTATGAAACCGATGGCCAGGTGCTCGGATCCAAACCTCTTTTTATCGGAGTCGATGCAAACCGCAAACAGGTAACCGTTTCTTTACAAGAAGTGGTAAAAGTAAAAGAGCCAACGGACATCCAGTTCCCACCGGGTGACAGTCCCTTTTTATTTGCCCTCGAAAAAACCGGGAATATGATTCTATTCCACAGGGAAAAAAAGACAAGCCGAGTGCTAGCTAAATTTCCTGTGATTACTGACAGTGAAGAGGGGTTACTTGGTTTAACCTTCCATCCCAAATATCCCAAACAGCCAAAGTTATATACCAATTATGTAAAGTCTGTTGCGAATAAAGATGTCACCATAGTTTCTGAATGGGAAGTAGATAATCCATCCGACTTCGATTCCATGAAACTAACAAACGAACGAGTGTTATTGCAAGTGGAGCAGCCTTATCCCAATCACAATGGCGGGCAATTGGCCTTTGGTCCCGATGGACATTTATACATTGGTCTTGGGGATGGCGGTTGGAGAGCGGATCCCAAAAACAACGGACAAAATCCAAACACTCTCCTTGGTTCCATTTTAAGAATTAGTCCCACACCAGATGTAACTTTAAAAAAACCATATTCCATTCCTACAGACAATCCTTTTGTGGGAAAGGCGGGTTTCGCTCCGGAAACCTTTGCATACGGAATTCGAAATCCTTGGAGGATGAGTTTTTCACCTGATGGGCGTTTGCTTGTGGCGGATGTGGGTCAGGATGCTTACGAAGAAGTGGATATCATTCTTTCGGGTAAAAACTATGGTTGGAACCAAACCGAAGGGTTCCATTGTTTTACCGATGGATGTAATCCTGCGCTTTACCAACCACCATTTTATGAATATGGTAGAGACGAAGGACAATCCATCACCGGTGGTTATGTTTATACAGGATCTGCCATTCCAGCATTAAAGGGAATGTATGTGTTTGGAGATTTTATCCAAGGTAAAATTTGGGCAATCCCCGTTCCCAAACCTGGAGAAAATACAAAGGTCACAGAAACGATAGCCCTTGGAAAATGGAACTTACTCATTCCTACTTTTGGTCGGGACAATGAGGGAGAGATTTTTGTGGCAGATTACCAATCAGGAACCATTTATAAAATGGTAAAACCGTAATCTTCGAACCAGACAATGTTTCAATTGATTTATCTTTTTTAGTTTTATGGAAGTTTCTTTAAGTTTCGTTTATGAAAAAACTATTTTCTAAATTGCCGTTTTACATTCGGTTCCATTTACTCCTTGCGGGTCTTGGAATCGTATTTCTTACCATCTACCGTGTCGCTTTTTTTACCATGTATTCTTACAGGATTCATGATAAGTCAACGTGGATTCTGTTGAAAGCCTTTTTAAAAGGGGCGCGGTTTGACATCTCCGTATTGTGTGTGTTACTCGGTGTGAGTTTGTTATATTCGAGTTTGCACTTTTTTAATCGTAATAAAATATATAGAACAGTTTGGCGAACCTTACCTGTTATTTTTATCATTCTGCTTCTTTTTCTTCTCATCGCAGATTTGATTTATTATGAAAACGGAAACAAACATTTAGGATACGAGGCATTTGCTTATCTTGGGTTTGAGATGTTGCCGCTCGTTGGATCTGCTTTTTCCCAAAACCCTTTTCTGTTTTTACTGGGAATTGTTGTGATTGCCGCCATCGGATTTGGAATTTATAAAATCCAATCCAAGTTCCCTTATTCCCATGTAAACTTACATTATAAATGGGCTGGTCTCCAATTCCTCGTGGTACTGGCACTTCTAGTTTTAGGAATCCGTGGGGGAATCCAAACAAGTCCCCTTCGTACCAGTGATGCCATCATCACCAAAGAAACCATCATTAATGATTTGGTTCTAAATCCGGGTTTTACGGTCATCACAGACTTAAAGATGACGAAAGTGGATGACCGCCATTTTATGAAGTTAACCGAGGCGAGTGCGATTGTTCAAAAGGAAGTGGCTTATCCCGGCGCAAACTTTGTCAGCCAAGAATACCCACTCCTTCGGAAAACAACGGTTCATTCAAACAAACCTTTGCCTCATATTGTTGTGGTGGTGCTTGAAGGATGGACGGGAAAGTTCATTGATATCATTGGGACTGGAAAAGTGGATGGGAAGGTAGTCACACCTTACTTCAACCAACTCATTCGCCAGGGAATGTTTTTTAAAAACTTTTTTGCCAGTGGGGGAAGGACCACAAACGGCCTTATGGCATTGATGGGTGGAATTCCTGATAGACCAGGTCTCACGGCAGTTCGTACACCGCAAATCCTCAATCGATTTTCTGGACTTGGGAATATTGCAAAAACCATTGGGTATGAAACTTTATTTGTAACAGGAACCGATCTTAGTTTTAATAACAAAGGAAGTATCATGTACCATTGGGGGTTTGATACTCTGGTCGGCAAAACCGAGTTAGAAAAAAATCCCGAATACAAAACTGGGCCTTGGAGTTATTTGGATGAGGCATCACTCGATGCCATGCACAAACGCCTCCTGAATGTAAAACCAGAAAAACCGATCGTCTCTGTGATTCATACGGGAACCACACACTATCCTTACAAAGTTCCCGATGAAAAGTATCGTTTGTTTGAATCCACTACGCAAGACAGCGAATACTTAAATGTTTTACATTATGCAGATTTTGCTTTGAACGAATTTATGGAAAAAGCAAAAAAAGCACCTTATTTTAAAGATACAATTTTCTTTTTTGTTTCTGACCACAGCCACCACCGGTTTCTCAACTACTATGAAGATAGAAACGTTCCTCTACTCATTTATGCTCCTGGAAAAATCAAACCTGAACTCAGGGAAGACATCACTTCCCAACTTGATTTGATACCTACTATCCTTGGGTTTATGGAAAGGGAAGTATACTTTAGTGTGATGGGCCGTGATTTAAGGAAAGTAAAAGGAACATCAGCTTATTTTGCTTATGGAAATATCTTTGGATGGATAGCGGATGATTTTTTATATTACCAGTCAGTCTCTGGTGGGCAAGGGGAAACCAAGACCATCCAACCTCCGTTTGTCGATTTGGGACTTTGTTATAAAGACATCAACTTATGCAAAAAACATGGGGATAAAACAAAGGCTTTCCTAAATTTAGGAGACGAACTCCTGAAGTCGAACAAATTGTTCCCTTCGGAGTCCGTATTAAAAGAGATAAAAAACTAATACCAAGTATTAGAAATATTACTCAAATCAAAGAAGGTCTTTCGTTTGATGACAATCCATACAAGGGACACGAACGAGAGGCCAATGAGTGGGATCGCAAAAATTTCAATATTAGGAATATTGGAATAAACTAAAGCCGCAACAAAAGCTAAAATAAACAATACGTTTCTTACCACTTCCGTTCTTCTTGACCATCGTTTCATTTCCATCGTTCGATCAATCGAAAACAAACTAAAGATGATCACAGTAGATAAAATTCCAAGAGTCACCATATCTTTTTCCAAATTGATTTTGGCAACTTTCCAAATCACAAGACCCACAGCCATAAGAACCGCTGCCTGAAGTGCTACATAAATCATCACACCCATGGGAGGTTTGGGATCATATTTTAAAATTTTTGTTGGCTCTGGTGCTTCGTCAGCGCTAGTGATGAGATAACTTGGTTTCCAACCAGGAGGTCCAAAAATAGTTTTAAGTATATCTCCAAAAGATTTACATTCCAGAATTTGAAAAAACATATCCTTGAACACGTGTAAGTTGACAGTGATAGGGTTGAAGGAATTGACAGGTTTTGTCAAACCATAGATTGGTTCTTCTGTTTCCCATTCAAAAGATCCAAACATTCGGTCCCAAACGATAAAGATACCACCATGGTTACGGTCGATGTATTTTTTTTGAACTCCGTGGTGGACTCTATGGTTTGAAGGAGTCACCATGAACTGTTCGAAAATTCCTAGTTTACCAATAAAACGAGTATGAACCACAAATTGATATACTTTTAGAATTCGGTGGCTCAGTAAAAACATAGCCCAAGGAATTCCAAGAAGTGCCATCGATAGAAAATAAATATATTCGAATATTCTTTGGAGTCCATTCCCCCTGAAAGCAACTGATAAATTCATTTCTTGTGTGGAGTGGTGGGTGACATGTGTGGCCCAAAACAAATTGATTTCGTGGCAATGTCTATGGAACCAGTAATAAACAAAATCAGCAAAAACAACGGCAAAAGTCCAAGCTCCTAGTGCATGCCAGTTCACAGAAAAACTAGGGGAGAATTGGAACGGACTTTCCAAAGGAAAAAAATGGTAACCCAAGGTGGAGAGTGAAAAATTTGTCTCTATTTTATCATATACATATAGGGCACCGAGGAGGATGACCACTCCAATCAATGCAAAGATCACACCCGTACTTACATCGGCTATGAGAACATTTAACCGGTAGTATTGTTTGCCTTTGATGTAGGAAACGAAGATTTCGATTCCTATCAATGCGACCATGACGATAAAGGCATATTCCATAAAGGCGTCGCTATTCATTCGTAAATTTCCCTCACTTGATACTAGGCTTTTGAATCACTGTGTGTAAGTCAATGTCCATTTGACCGAACCATTTTTCGAACAGGTTTCTTTTAAATTTCAAATTCGACTTGTTTCAGGAAAGAAACTAATGTAAGTCTAAAAGAATTGCCGGAAATCCTTGTCCCGTCGGGGGGCAACGAAAAGATTGGCTAAAGGTGGGAAATCCAAACAAATGAAAGAGGAAATACCGGTTCTCAAAGGGAAAACCAAAAAAGAACTAGAAGAAATCTGTGTTTCTTTGGGTTTGGAAAAATACCGAGCCGCACAAATTTATACAGGCATCTATAAGAGCCGTTACACGCACTTGGATCAATTTACCACCTTATCCAAAGATGTCCGTGAAAAATTAAAACAACATACTTCCTTTCCAGAAATTGAGCTGGGCCGGGACTTAGCTTCCAAAGAAGACGGGACACGTAAGTTTACTTTTTTTGTAGGTGAAAACAAGGAGATCGAAGCGGTTTGGATTCCTTCCGGTGACGGAGGACGTAAAACCATTTGTATCTCTTCCCAAATTGGTTGTACTCTCAATTGTAAATTTTGTGCCACGGGACTTCTTGAATACAAAGGCAACCTCCAAACTTGGCAAATTTTGGATCAAGTTTTGCAAGTAGAACGTCTTGTCGGCGACCGTGCCACCAATATCGTTTTTATGGGAATGGGTGAACCCATGCACAATTATTTTTCCGTAATGAAGGCAGCGCATATCCTTAGAGACCAAGAAGGATTTGGCCTGGGAGCTCTTCGAATTACGATTTCCACAGCCGGTGTCACCACAGGGATCAACCGGTTTATCGAAAACAAAGAACCTTTCAATTTTGCCATTTCACTCAATCATCCAAATCCTAATTCACGTTCCTCGATTATGGATGTAAACGACAAACACCCGTTAGAGAAATTGATTGAATCTGCGAAACGATTTACAAAAGAACTAGACCGGGCCATTACTTTTGAATACGTAATGATCCCAGAAGTCAATATGGGTCGTGACAACGCAGAACGACTCGCAAAAATCTCTCGTTCGGTAAATAAATGCAAAATCAATGTGATTCCTCTCAATACAGATTTTACCGGTTGGCGTAGACCCACCGATGAGGAAGTAAAAGATTTTGTAATGCATCTCAAAGCTAAAACAACAGCTCCCATTCTCAACCGTAGAAGTCCTGGACGGGATATCAACGGTGCTTGTGGAATGTTAGCATTAAAAGGAATTCGAAGTGAAACACGGTAATTGGATCTTAACTCTGGCGTTAGCTCTATTTTTAGTTAACTGCCAAGATATAGTGGAAAAAAAATGCCAAGCAGCATGTGAGGTTTTTATTTCTTGTACAGAAGAAGAACTAAAACTCACGTTAGCACCAGATGTCAAACGAACTGGTCGGATCCAATGTATGGACGGATGTACCACACATAATAGCGATATTTTGCAATGTTATGACCAAGAACCCAATTCCTGCAAAGGATTTGGACAATGCCTGATCCAAATTGGTACTTTAGAATGAAAGAAACACTTAACGCCTCTGAAAGAATTTTTTATCGAATTTTGTTACTTCTCGCAACGCTTCCTGTTTTGTTCACACTTCCTTTGGATGTGATTGATATTGATAGTTCTCAGTATGCAAGTATCAGCCGTGAGCTTGTGTTATCTGGTGATTTTTTTACCTTATTTGATAATGGAAGAAGATATTTAGATAAACCCATCTTAACCTTTTGGACGATTGCCAGTTCTTTTTCTCTTTTTGGTATCAGTAATATTGCCTTTCGAATACCCGCTATTTTACTTAGTTTACTTTCCGTTTATTCCATTTATCGTATCACCATTTTAACCGGTGGAAAAGAAAGACAAGGTTACTTGGCCTCTTTTGCTTATCTTTTAGCACCTGGTTTTTATGCTATGGTTGTGGACCCAAAAATTGACGTCTATCTTACCGCCTACTTGGTGTTTACTTATCACTTTTACTATTTGGGAAGAAAAAAGAATCCTAACTACTTTTACTTGATGTATCTTATGATGTCTATGGGATTTATCACCAAAGGGCCAATCTCTGTGGTCATTCCTGCATTGTCTATTGGTGGAGACATTTTATTTCGAAGGGATTGGAAGTTACTTCTTTCCATGCGAGTGCCAACGGGACTTCTCGTTCTTGCCTCCCTTCCTGCCTTCTGGTGTGTTCTTTTATACAAAAGTTTTAATTCCTATGGACCATCCTTCTTTTTATGGATCCAGTCCTTTGGCCGCTTCTACAAAGAAATGTATGATGTGAAGTTTGATCCTTTTTACTTTTATAAATCTTTTTCATGGGCCTTCTTTAGTGGAGTAGTGCCTATGATCATCTATATTGCCTTTCGAACATACAATTATATCAAGTCACTAGGTTGGAAGGAAATCTTACGTAAAATCCGTTCGAATGAATTCAAAGACATAGACTTTGTGATTCCGTTTTGGGTATTTCTCTTTTTGTTTTTGATTTCTTTTTCCAGGTTTCCACTCCCACAATACACTTATTGGGTGCTTCCGGGTGCCGCTCTTTATTTTGGAAAGATTGCAGAAGAAAGTTTATTTCGTTCGAGTGTGGAACGTCTTCGTCCTTCTTTTCTCATCGCAGGCCTCGTGTATCTGGTGGGATACTTTCTCATTCCTGTGTTCGTAGCAGAAGTAGGCATTGTTTATTATGTATTTGGAGGGATTGGGATTTTACTCATTATGTTGCTTGCCCAACTCATTCCTTTGGAAGTGCTTGTCACACTCGTCGGTGCGACTTTATTTTTTAGTTCCATTAGTTTGCAGTTTTATCCGTTACTCACAAGTTACCAACCTGCAAAAGAATTTGGTGCCAAAATCAAAGAACTGGAACCAAACGAACCGGTTGTGTATACCTTTTGGTTGTCCAATTCCAAAAGGTCCTACGGATTCTATGCCGAAAGGAACTTTCGCAATGTGTATGATAAAGACAAATTAAACAGGCTTTGGTCAGAAAAACCGGAAAGGCTACTCATCCTACCTTCGGAAAAACTAAGCCAATTAAAAGAGTTTGCGGGTCCGGAATATACCATCGAACCCGTTCTTGAGAGGGATTCATTCAAAGTAGCCACACCCACAGTCGGTTTTTTGAAAAAAGAGACAAGAAACCTCGTCACAAAGAAAATTTCTTTGGTTTGGCTAAAAAAAATTCAGGGGAAATCTTCTAAAAATTCGAAAGTATAACTAGGCTAAATTGTGTAAGTCTGGTTTTTAGGGCCCTTCGATGTCAGAATCAGGGCCTTTTTTTTTGTCCTTACGCAAAGAGCCAAATTCCCTTTGTAATCATTCCAACTGAACATTGTTTTCAGACGGTCCAAAAAGTAGCTTGCCAGTTTGGAAATTTATTTCAATAAATCTCCGTTTCCATCTTAAAAATTTCACCATCACACGTCACATACAGGGTATATGAAAAGTTTAAAATACATTCTCGGCCTTTATACATTTCTTTCCATTTTAGTTTTATCTACAGTTGTATCTGCCCTCATTTTATATTTGAATTGGGGCCTCCTTGTAAAAGTTTACCGAGGGGAAATGGAAAACGCTGGCAAAAGTGCCGGTGCCGAACTTTCCAATTATTATAAATCACAACTTAGAATCGCAGGCCTTCTTTCTAAACAGAGAGAAATTAAAGAATCCTTTCAAACCGGAAAATCCAAATTTGCAACCGATCTTCTTGTTGGCATTATGCAAGAGGCTAATGGAGAATACGAAAATATCTTTTTATCGGAACCCATCCAAAACGCAAAAATTTTTGCCGCAGGAATTCCTCGGTCCATTGGATACCAACTGGAAGAATCCAAAACGGGAGACCATGTAGTAGTTGCTTTAAAAAAACAGTTTTTGATTGGTTCTGTGCAAGAATCACCTATCACTGGTTTGCCTGTGAGCCTTGTGTCTTTTCCCATAGAAGATAATGGAAAACTGATTGGAATTCTTTGGATCGCCCTAAACTTAGAACAAGTTTCAAAACGTATGGGAGAAGGGATCCATGTAGGTGCCAATGGATACATCACAGCCATCACAACGAAAGGAGTTGTGTTCGCTGGCCCAGATAAATCCAAAATTTTAAAGTTAGACCTAAGCAAAATTCCTGAAGGCCGTCCCATTTTAGAGGCGAAAGACGGAGCCTATTTCGAATACACAGAAAATGGAAAGGATTTTGCTTTTCTCATCAAACGATTGGAAGAATGGAATACCATCATCGGAGTCGTCCTTCCTAAATCCGATATGAATTCAGGATTCATCCAAGTGGCATTGTTTGCGGTTGTCGTTGTATTTTTAATTACTGCACTTGTAGTTTTAGGAGTGTTTCGGTTTCTGAAAAAACGCCTTTTGCCTTTAGAAAACTCGGTGTTGATTTTAGATAAAATGGCGAAGGGAGATTTGACTGAATCATTCACTCTCACCAATCACGATGAGATTGGAAGAATGAATCTGGCTTTGGATGGATTTGTGAAAAGCATTCGGGACTCTCTCGGAGAAATTCAATCTGTGGCTGAAGAGATCGCTTCTTCTGCCGAAGGATTACGTGATTCGTCCTCTAGTTTTTCTGATATGGCCCAAGGTACAGCAGCCTCTGCTGAAGAAATTTCAGCCACTACGGAAGAAGTGGCGGCGAGTATGGAAACAACTGCAGTTTCCACATCGAAACAACATAACAATATCATTGAATTCAATGAAAAGATTTTAGAGCTCTCCAAAGGTGCCATCCAAATCGAAAAAGATACAAAAGCAGCCCTTGCCAATACGGAAAACATAACGAAACAAGCAAAACTAGGTGGTGAATCCTTAAACCAAATGAAGGAAGTCATTGGAGTCATTTTGGAATCTTCAACTGAAATGAAAGAAGTGATAGGGATTATTGATGAGATTTCTGATCAAACTAGTTTGCTTGCGTTGAATGCCGCCATTGAAGCAGCAAGAGCTGGAGAAGCCGGGCGTGGGTTTGCCATTGTTGCTGAAGAGATTTCTAAACTTTCTGACAAGACTGCTCATTCCATCCAATCCATCGAGGATATGATTGGAAAAAATAGCAAGGAATTGGAAGAGGGGGCCAAGGGAATCCGCTCTTCGGTAGAACTACTCAATCTGATCATTCGAGACATTGCTGAAGTAGAAAGTGTGATGAAGCGACTTTCGGAAGCTACAAAATCCCAGCTGAACTATAACCAGGAAGTGGATGCAAGGTCCACCGAAGTGGGTCTTGAGTCTGAGTCCATTCGCGGGGCCATTGAGGAACAAAAACGGGCCATCGAACAAATTTCACAATCTGTGCTTGGAATCAATAATGAAACCATGCACATTGCGACAGGTTCCGACCAGGTGGCTTCATCTTCACAAAAACTCTCCCATGCGGCTGAAACCCTTCGGTCCATTACCAAGCGGTTTACCATCGCAAAAAACTAAGGAACAAGGTACTAGACTCACCTCTAGCCAGTCTAAGGCCAACCAAGTAGGTTCCTTTCGGGATTTACCAAGTAGTAACAGATGTTTGCCGATAAATTACCAATTAATTGAGACTCGGTTTCAATAAAGAAAGTTCACCAAAAATTTTGCATTATGTCTCTTTTTATGTTTTTTCGCATCCGAAACCCTTACATACTTGCTTTTTTTCTGATTTTACCTTTCCTTGTCAGAAGACAGTGTAAACGGATTCAGGAAATCTGCGAATGAATATAAAAATACTCAAGATCTCTGTGCCTATCGTTGCAGTTGCAGCGCTTGCATATTTGATTTTTTCACCTAGCCGTTATGTGGGCTATTCACCCGACCAGCCCATCCCCTTCAACCATAAGATACATGCCGGCGATAACAAAATCGACTGTAAGTATTGCCATACTGGTGTTGAAAATTCGGCCCATGCCACAGTTCCTCCAAGTTCCACTTGTATGAATTGTCATGGAGCAGGTAACGTAGCGGGCAACCAAGAACATGTTAAATGGCTTAAAGAACAATACGATAGCAATACGCCAGTATCCTGGGTAAAGGTTCATGACCAACCAGACTTCGTATACTTCAACCATTCACGACACGTACAACGCGGTGTCGATTGTTCCACATGCCACGGTAACATGGCAGAGATGGTAAAGGTTAGACAGTCCAAGTCCCTCAATATGGGATTTTGTGTCGATTGCCATAGAGAGAACAATGCCCCTAATGATTGTTCTACGTGCCACAGATAATCGGGAGACAAGTAATAATTTATGATGAAAGACGATAGTTTCCAAAAAGAAAAAAAATCGCTTTGGCAGTCTTACGAACTTCGCGGAACTTCTCGCGAACGTGAATTGCAAAAGCAAGAGTTCTATAAATCTCCAGATCCTCTAATTGCAAAAATCAAAAAGGGTGATTTTGACAGAAAAACTTTCTTAAAGTTTATGGGTGCCTCGGTTGTTATGACGACTGTTGGTTGTATCCAAAAACCTGCTGAAAAAATTGTTCCTTATGTGAACCTCACCATTAAGAACCCAGATGGTAAAGACGTAGAACAATATGACTTCGTAAAACATGGACACTCTTACCACTATGCTTCTGTTTGTGGTGGTTGTTCTGTTGGTTGTGGGATCTTAGTCAAAGCAAAAGACGGACGACCTTTGAAACTCGAAGGGAATCCAAACCATCCGATTTCGGAAGGTGCCCTTTGTGCTTCTGGACAAGCTTCTATTTTTGATCTTTATGATGCCGACCGTGCCAAAGAACCACAACAAGTGGTGAATGGAACAGCTAAGTCTAGTGACTGGTTTGTTTTAGACAAAGATGTAAAAGAGAAATTAAATGCTAACAAAGGGAAAACCATTGTTGTCACAAAACCTCTTACTTCTCCTGCCACTTCTGAATTCATTTCTGAATTCTTAAAGTCAGTGGGTGGTGGAAAACACATCGAAGTGGCATTTGCATCTTCTGATGATGCGATCACGATTGCTCAAGAAAAATCTTACGGAAAGGCAGTTTTACCAAACTACCATTTCGACAAAGCAAAAGTCATCCTCTCCATCGACAGCGATTTTTTAAACAATACAAACTACCACAATGACTTTTCGAAAAGAAGAGATTTGCAAGACAAAGGTGTCAAATCCTTCAATGCTTTCATTGCGGCAGAAACTCATCCGTCTATGACGGGTTCCAACGCTGACCAAAGAGTGCCACTAAAACCAGGTGACCAAAGAAAGTTTGCCCTTGTGATTGCAAAAGCGCTTTCTGATTTGGGAGTGGGTGGTGGAACGGGAGTTTCCGGAATCAATGTAGAATCTTCTGCAGCGGAACTGGGAATTTCTAAAGAAGTGGTTTTACGCACAGCGAAGGCTCTTGCTTCTGCAAAGGGTGAATCCCTTGTGATTGCTGGTGGTTCCAATGCTCTTACCGAAGACGCTGTTGATTTACAAATCGCAGTGAATATGCTCAACAGCATGCTCGGTAACGATGGAAAAACTATCGATGCAGGAAATCCTTTGAAAGAAGGACGTTCTAATTATGCAGAGAATCTAAAAACTCTAGCAAAAGACTTAAAAGAAAGAAAGGCCGGTGTGGTCATTCTTTTCGGAGTGAACCCAGTTTACCAAGCGCCAAACGGAGATGAGTGGAAAAAACTCCTTCACGAAGCAGCACAAGTAGTTCAAGTTTCGGACCGTGTGGATGAAACAGCTCTTGCTTCTAACTGGCTTGCTCCAGTGTCGCATTTCTTAGAGTCTTGGGGTGATAACGAATCGGTAGCAGGAATTGTATCTGTACAACAACCTACCATCCGACCGATCTTCCAATCCAAAGCGTTTGAAGACATGCTCATCACTTGGGCTGGCGGATCTCTCCTTGGTGCAAGTTCGTTATACGACTACCTCAAAGCAAAATACTCTAAAAAAACAAATTGGGAAGACCTACTTAGAAAAGGTGTTTTAGTTTCTGGAAATCCAAAGGCTGACAAAGGCGGACGATCTTTCCGTGGAACGATTGCGCCACTTTCTCCTTCAAAAAAAGGTCTGACAGTTTCTCTTTACGAAAGCACCGCAGTTGGTTCTGGCGAAAGAGCAAACAACTCGCAACTCCAAGAACTTCCGGATCCAGTATCCAAAGTGACTTGGGACAATTATGTTGCGATCAGTCCACAATACTCTCGTTCGTCGGGAATCAAACTGAATGATGTCGTCACAGTCACTGTTGGCGGTAAATCATTTGAACTCCCAGCGCTCATCCAACCGGGACTCCATCCAGAAGCAGTGGGAATTGCTCTTGGTTACGGAAGAACAAACGTAGGTGAGATTGGAAACGGAGTAGGGAAAAATGCAAACATTCTTGCCACAGAAGTAAATGGAACACTTGTTTACTCTGGACTTTCCATCACTCTCTCTCCTACAGGAAAGAAATACAAACTCGCTACCACACAAGACCATCATATGATGAGCCCAGGTGTGATGATGGGTGTAGAGTGGAAGGAAAGACCTCTTATCATTTCCGCAAAACTCCAAGATTATGCAAAAAAT
This sequence comes from Leptospira harrisiae, assembly GCF_002811945.1. Lineage (NCBI taxonomy): Bacteria > Pseudomonadati > Spirochaetota > Leptospiria > Leptospirales > Leptospiraceae > Leptospira > Leptospira harrisiae. The sequence continues at coordinate 1,249,258 of NZ_NPDX01000001.1, forward strand.
CCTGGTGCAGGAATTCCTGAACCAGAGATTCCAAAAATCCTAATCGATGGAAAACTACAAAGAGCCCAAGGAGCGAACGCCCCTTCTGACCAACCAGGAAGCCAATTTGCATACCCAGGATACAAATGGGGAATGGCAGTGGATCTTACTTCTTGTTCTGGTTGTGGTGCTTGCGTAGTTGCTTGTAATATTGAAAACAACGTGCCAATGGTAGGACGTGACGAAGTGAGAATGGGTCGTGAGATGCATTGGCTTCGGATTGACCGTTACTACATCGGTGATCCTGAAAAACCAGAATCACTTGAAATTGCACACCAACCACTTATGTGCCAACATTGCGACAATGCTCCTTGTGAGACAGTATGTCCAGTAGCTGCGACTGTTCACAGTTCGGAAGGAACCAATGATATGGTTTACAATCGTTGTGTGGGAACTCGTTACTGCTCGAACAACTGCCCTTACAAAGTGCGTCGTTTTAACTGGTTAGAACATTGGAATGAACACAACCTTCTTGGCGAAGCAACACCTACTTTTAAGGCACGCCCTCCAAGAAACTTAGGCCTCAACCCAGATGTAACCGTTCGTTCTCGTGGGGTTATGGAAAAATGTAACTTCTGTGCTTCTCGAGTTGCTGAGAAAAAAATCGCAGCGAAAAACGAAGGAAGAACATTACGTGATGGAGAAGTGAAAGCAGCATGTGAACAAACATGTTCTTCTAATTCCATTGTGTTCGGTAACGTAAATGATCCTGAATCAAAAGTAGCGAAGCTCTTGAAAGACCCTAGGTCTTACAAACTTCTGGAATACCTAAACATCGGACCGGCCGTCAGTTATATGACTCGCGTTCGTAACGAAGTTTAACAGGGAGAACACAAAGGGAATGTCATTAACACAAGCAGTTAGAGATAAATTAGACATCCCCGACCTGGTAACAGGCGGGAAGTCGCTTAAAGATGTAACCGTTGATATCGCAAAACCAAACGAAGATTTCCCTACCAAACTTTGGTGGAATACTTTTCTTTTGGTTCTTACGATCACCCTGATCGACGTTGCCATCATCGGATATTTGTTTTATGAAGGTCTTTACTTACTCGGGATCAATAACCCGGTAGGTTGGGGATTTTTCGTAGTCAACTTCGTATTCTGGATCGGTATCGGTCACGCAGGAACTTTGATTTCTGCGGTTCTTTTTCTCTTCCGTCAAGGTTGGAGAACAGGGATTAACCGTGCTGCCGAAGCGATGACTATCTTTGCCGTACTGGTTGCGGCATCGAACCTCATCCTTCACGTAGGTCGTCCTTGGCTCGGATTTTGGTTGTTTCCATATCCAAACGAAAGAGGTCCACTTTGGGTGAACTTCCGTTCCCCACTCATCTGGGATACGTTTGCGGTATCAACCTACCTTTCCATCTCTATGGTGTTCTGGTATTTAGGACTCATTCCTGACTTAGCAACACTTCGTGACCGTGCGACAGAAACTTGGAGAAAGAACTTATACAACGTTCTTGCTTTTGGTTGGGTAGGATCGGCTAGATCTTGGTCTCATTTGGAAATCGTTTCCATGATCCTTGCTGCACTTTCTACTCCGCTGGTTCTTTCGGTTCACACCATTGTATCCTTCGACTTCGCTGTTTCCATCCTTCCAGGTTGGCACACGACCATCTTTCCTCCATACTTTGTTGCCGGTGCGATTTTCTCCGGTTTTGCGATGGTGGTAACACTGATGGTCATTGCTCGTGAAGTATTCAATCTCAAAAACTATATCACGATGAAACACTTGGACAACATGAATAAAATCATGATGGTAACTGGTCTCATCGTAGGTCTAGCTTACGGAACAGAATTTTTCATCGCATGGTATTCTGGAAACGAATACGAAGTGTTCGCATTCTGGAACAGAGCCTTTGGTCCTTACGGTTGGGCATACTTCATTATGATTTCCTGTAACGTATTGTCACCTCAAGTGTTCTGGTTCCGCAAACTTCGTTACAACATCCCTGTGATGTTTGTGGCTTCCCTTGTGGTAAACGTAGGTATGTGGTTCGAACGATTTGTGATCATGATGACTCTGAACCGTGACTTTTTACCATCCAGCTGGGCCATGTATACACCGACACTTTTCGACTACGCAATGTTAATCGGAACTTTCGGTATTTTCTTTACTCTCTTCCTTCTCTGGTGCCGAATTATGCCAGTGATTGCGATTGCAGAAGTAAAAACAGTGATGCCACAGAAAGAAGGAGCACACCATTAGTATGTATCTTCCAAAATTAGAACAGTTTCACAAATACAAAGAAATGGATGAAGGAGTTCTCGGAATTTTCGAGACTCCCGAAGCAATCATGCATGCGGCTGAAAAAGCCAAAGAAAAAGACTACAAAGGATTTGATTGTATCCTTCCTTATCCTGTTCACGGGATCGATGAAGCGATGGGAACTCCAAGATCTGGACTCCCTTGGATCACTTTCTTTGCAGGGATTTTTGGATGTGCCATTGGGATCTCATTCCAGTACCTCACACATGCATATGACTGGCCTCTCAATATCTCTGGAAAATCTCTCAATGCATGGTTTGCTTATGTGCCAATCATCTTTGAATTAACAGTATTTTCTGCGGGGATTTACACTGTAGCTGCCTTATGTTTTTTAAGCGGTATTCCCAAAGCAACCCGAAGAATCCTTCACCCGGATTTGACATCTCACAGATTCGGACTTTGGATTCCAAAATCTGCTAAAGGTTATAACGAATCAGAAGTAGTTTCTTTCGTAAAAGGCCTTGGTGGATCAGAAGTAACCGTGGTAAAACCGGAGAACCAAAAATGAAACAAAACATCTTTAGAGTTTTAGCACTCGCGGGACTCCTTGTTCTTGCGAATTGCGATTACAAAACTCCCGTTTATGAATACTTTCCTAGTATGTATGATTCTCCTGCACGTGAGTCGCAAGAAGCTGATTCTTTTGCGGCCAATGGATCTGCTTCTCGGATTCCACCGAAAGGTGCCATTCCAGTAGGATATTTTCCATACCCTTATGCAGCAGAGGCAACTCCTGACACACTCACTGGACCTGACAAAGGATTAAAAAATCCAATCGCCAAAGCAAACTTAGGTGATTTAATGATCGGTGAAAAACGTTACCAAACCTATTGCACACCTTGCCACGGAGTAAGGGGATTAGGAAATGGAACTGTGGTAGGTTTTGCGCCAAGATTCGAAGGTCCTGTTCCTGCACTTGTCTCTGACAATGTGAAGGGTTGGACTGATGGGCAGATTTATCATATCATCACAATGGGTCGAGGTCGAATGGGAAGTTATGCTTACCAAATCGAACCAGAAGACAGATGGAAGCTTATTGCTTACATTCGAAAACTTCAAGAATATGAAGTTCAAAATAAAAAGGCGAACTAGGGGAAACTATGAGCGCGACAAAAGCAGCTAAACTAGACGAAAAATTACTGCAGTTCAAACTGCCAGTGAACCTTCGTAATGCCCTCATTGCTATGATCGGAGTGGGAGTGGTGAGTTTTCTCATCGCCTTCCTCGGATTTGGTCATGAAACATCTCGTCATATGGACGAAGCAGGTCATTTCCATCATACAAACTTAGGTTACCATGTTTTACTCATTGGAACTTACTTTGTTGTGGGCCTTGCCATCACAGGAATCTTTTTTACAGCAATCCAACATTTAACCGGTTCTCATTGGTCTGTCACAGTTAGAAGACTTTTTGAAACATACGGACTTTTCACTCCCATTGCAGGACTTTTGCTAGTGGGTGTGATCTTTGGAATGCATGACCTTTATGAATGGGCCGATGCGAGTGTCCGTGAAAACGACCACCTCATCCACCACAAATCAGGTTACCTAAACCCAACGGCTTTCATCATTCGATGTGTGGCTTTCATTGGTGTTTGGACTATTTTTGCTTACATCTTTCATGGAAAGTCAGTAGGTCAGGACAAAGATAAGGTTGTTGATACAACTAAAACATTGGCAAAGATCTCGGGAGGATTCATCCTTTTCTTTGCACTTTCTTGGTGTTTTATGGCGTTTGACCTTCTCATGTCTCTTTCTCCTCACTGGTTTTCTACAATGTTTGGTGTATATGCATTTGCGGGTGCTTTCCAAACTTCCCTTGCTTCTTATTTGATTGTAATTGCAATCCTCAAGAAAAACGGATATCTTGGCGAAGCGGTGAATGAAAACCACTACCATGACATTGCAAAATTCCTTTTGGGTATGACTACTTTTTGGGCTTATGTGGGTTTCTCACAGTTTATGCTCATTTGGTATGCAAACATCCCAGAAGAAACATTCTTTTACGAAATGCGTATGACTGGTGGATGGGGTTATACAACTCTCGCACTTCCATTTGTGAAGTTCGTGATTCCCTTCCTTCTTCTCCTCAACCGTCCTAATAAAAGAGACATTGATTTCCTATGGAAATTATCTGCATGGATTCTTGCTGTTCAGTTCTTTGAACTTTTTTGGTTGGTATTCCCTGCAAATTTCGAAAAATTCTCTTTCCTTCACTTTGTTTTAGCATTCGGCGGAACTGTGGGTGTAGTAGGGATTTTCGGTTTCTTTATCTTCAAAAAGTTGGAAAAACACAGCTTAGTTCCGGTTGGGGATCCTCGTTTGGATGAATGCCTCCACCACCACCAATAGGAGAATGGAATTGAAAAACAAAATTGTATTACTCATGATCGCTTGTGCAAGTTTCACAGCTTGTGCTAAAAACGCAGAAGTGGTTTGGCATAAAAATTGTGATGCCAAAACAAACAAAGCAAGTTTGGATTTTACAGTTCCTTTGTATTCAGAAGCAGATTCTAACTCTAAAGTAGTGGAATTTGTTCCTGCTGGAACAGTTGTTAAAGTATTTGATGCTCGTAACCACAACGTTTGGGCACCTAAGTATTTTGTAAAAGTGCAAACTGCAAAAAATGAAGGTTTTATGAGCCCTCGATGTTTTGTTGTGAACCAAAATCCAGAAAATAGTGTTTGGAGATATTCAAAAGGACTCGTAAAGGATTCAAAACCATTTTACGATCCAGCAGATAAATCGCACTATCCTAGATCCTATGAATATAGTAACTTAAAAGATCTTCCTAAAGACAAGATTCCACTTTCTGACCTGACGAAAGGTTTGGAAGAAGTTCCTTACACAAACAAAAACATGTTAAAACAAAACTAAGAAATTTGTGAAGGCGAGTTCGGTTGGAGAAAATTCCGCTGAACTTTCTTTTTTAGAAAAGACCCAAGGGAAACCAAGGGTCTTTTTTTTATGTTAAGATCAAATTCAAAATAGTTCTTTAATTTTTGGATTTCGTAAGGCCAGTCCCGTCCAAAGAAGAATCCCCACATACACTGGAAAAAGAGTGTGAGTCCAAAGTGGGTTATTCACACGTACGTGAATGGCAACCGCACCACCTAAATACCCAGTGAGTAGAAGAGCACCGAGTGTTGCCGTTTGCGGAATGGCATACATCACTGTAATCACGAGAAGGAGAATCCCGATGGTAGTGGCACTGGATGCTGGAAGACCCAGTTCCTCCATACTTTTTAATACCGGTTCAATTTTTGCTAATTTTCCTCCCGCATCAAACAGTAAAAATGCGATCACTAGTCCACTTAGAATTCGTCCCACCCAAAGATAAGTTGGGGATTGGTTTACTTCGTTCATAAAATCACCTATCAAAAAATTTATCTAGCTAGAAAAACATATCAACTGATATGTTGTCAATAGAAATTATCATCATTAAAATTCGTAAAAGAGGAGTTGTTTAGTTTGCATTCCTTGTTTGGATTTGAACCAAAAGAATCTTCTCTTCGGAAGTTAGTGCCGTTTTCTGGTGCAGAGGAATCCAATTGAGAAATGGGTAAACAAGAGGAAACTCGTAAACTAATCATTGAATCTGCCTTTGTTCTGATTTACCAAAATGGATTTCAGGGAGTGGGCGTTCGTGAAATTGCGCAAAAAGCAAATTTAACCATAGGTGCTTTTTTTTACCACTTTCCCACGAAAAACCATGTTGGTTATGCCATCATTGATGAGTTTTTATCTAAAGGAATTTTGGATCGTTGGATTGTTCCACTGGAATCATTTGAGAGTCCTATCGAAGGAATCATTAGGACTTTCAAAAAAACATTTGAGGAATGGCCTGAGGAATTTGTGTCTAGAGGTTGTCCTTTGAATAACTTGGGTCAAGAAATGTCTGCTATTGATCCGGAATTTCAAAAGAAAGCTAAGTTACTCTTGTCACTTTGGATTGATAAAACAAAAATTTATTTGGATGTCGCAAAAAGAAAAAAGATCTTAAAGTCAAAGACGGACACAATGAAACTGGCAGAATTTATTGTCACGTTCCAGGAAGCCACCTTTGCCATGGGTAAGGTGATGAATGACCGTAGTGTTTATGATTCATTGTATCATTCCTTTCGAGATCATTTACTAAGCCATTGCCATTGACATTCTTTTATAACTTGTTATACTCACTTGCATGGGTCAAAAACGCACCATTGCTACCTCCGCCTCCGAAGAACGATTAGAAAAACTTTTAGAAGAACGTTTAAATCCAGGTTCCAACCAAGAAATCATCGACAAACGAATTTGGGATCTTTTTGGAGAAACTTGGTGTGTCATGTTTACCGATCTTTCTGGTTTTTCACGTGGAGTTGCTAAATTTGGAATCATTCATTTTTTACAAACTATCTATGAATCTCAAAGGATTCTGATTCCTGTTTTGGATGAGTTTGATGGAATCCTAATGAAAGACGAAGGAGATAGCCTAATGGTTCTTTTTCGAAATACCAATAAAGCCATACAATGTGCCATTCATATGCAAAAAGCATGCAAACGATACAATGAAGGAAGAGTTGATGAAGAACAAATTTTACTTTGTGTTGGACTTGGGTATGGAAAAATTTTAAAGATTGGGGATACAGATGTTTTTGGCGCCGAAGTGAACGCAGCATCTAAGTTAGGTGAGGATACAGCAAAAGCATGGGAAATTTTAGTCACAAATGCTGTTAAAGAAAACGCAGATGAAACTACTGATTTTGATTTTGAACCAATCGCAGAAATTCCTCCTGGTTCGGATGGGGCATTCCGTTTGGTTTATACTTTAGAAGAACCAAAGTGGGTTGTTTTATAAATGTGAATGTAAGAAAACAATTAGAGAATTTGAGTCAATACGCAATCACCATTCAGTTAAATTGGATAAGAATTTTATTCCATAAATTCATAAATAGAACGGATTTCTCCCACTGATTCAATATAAGCATAAAGGTCTTGAAATTCTTTGGTTTGGCAGAGGGTTCCTGAATCCCCAATCAATATCAGGTGAGATTTTGCGCGGGTTAAAGCTACATTTAGGCGTTTTGGATTTAATAAAAACCCAACCTCTCCATCACTGTTGGACCTAACCAAACTTAAGATCACAATTTCTGACTCTCTACCTTGGAAGGAGTCTATGGTTTGGGTAAACCATCTCCCCTCAGATACTTTGATTAGTTTTTCCACCTGTCCTCTGTAAGGGGAAATAACGGTTGTCAGTTCCTTGGGAATGCCTAATCGAAATAAAGTTTCTACAAGCTGGATTTCTGTATGATTAAAAAAACTTGGTTCTTCTCCTTCTGTTTCTTCTTCAGAATCACTTCCTGCCGTATCGATCCAAAGGATAGGAGGATCATTTCCTAAAACATGTGAGATATCAATGTTTCCATTCCACCGTGCATCAGGGTGTGTGAGAATTTTACTTTCATAATAGGTTTGGTTGGGAAACCCGAGAATCTCCGGTTTCATCCGAAATTGTTTTTCTAAAAATAAAACTCTTTCTCCTGAATCAAGTGCAACTGCCTTTTCTAAGAAACTATGGACTGCTCCGTGGTCTGGGTGTGAAAAACTAGCACCTAGTTGTTTCGGGTCCCCAAAGAAAAATGTTTTTTTGCCCGCATACATTGCTAGATAACATCCAGGATCTAAACTTTGGGTCGCTTCATCCACAAACGCATAATCAAAAACTCTCCCTTTCTTAAATTCATTTCCGAATCCAGAAAACGTAGACACAATGAGTTCGGCGCTATCTAGCAACTTCATTCGAATGTTCGATTCAGCCTCCCTTATTGTGGAAAGGAGAAACTTAGCTTCTTTTTTCAGGGCTTTTCTTTCTTCTCTTTCTTCTTTGCCAAAATTTCGTTTCCAAGAGTTTGCTTTTTTTTGAATTGCTTTCAGCTCTGTTTGCCAATTATGGATTTGTTTTTGATCCGGATGCTCCTGGATGAGATTGTCAATATGATACGGTAGGATTTCTTCTTTGATTTTGGTAGAGTTACCCATCCTGATGACACGGATTCCTTTTTGTAATGCAAGTTCTACGATATAATCACAGGCGAAGTTTGTGGGACAAAGTGTTAATACAGACTCAGCCCTAGATTTGATTTTTTCCACAGCTTGCATGAGTAAGGTGGTTTTTCCTGTTCCAGGTGGACCAAATATCATCCCATAATCTGAAATTTGGAAGATACGTTCCAGCGGTGTTGCCGTTAGTCCTTGTTTGGGAGGAGTGGGTTTATCGCCCAGACCAAATCCCAAAATCCAATTTAGTTTTTTATGTGAAAGGCTATCTTTATCATCTAAAACTTTGGAAATGATTTCGTTATACAAATCATATGTGGATTCTTGGAACCACTTGGAAATTTGAAACTCACTATCTTCCCATTCATAGTCTCCGCGAACTTGGATAATCAATTGGGAATCAGTAACTTTGTATATATTTCCAAAAATAGATTCAGAATTTCCTTTGAGTAGGACTGGAATTCCTGGTTTTAACCATTCCTTGGCTTTTGTGGAAGGAGAAATTTGGAATTCAGCTCTCCATGTGTTCCCCACAACAAATTTTAAATCTTCCAATTGTGCGGATTGTATCGCTCTCGATTGTTCGCCTTTTTCTAAAAATAAAGAACGCTCATAATCACGTTCTTTATTTAGGATTAATTTTACATTTAGAATTTCTTCTTCTAATGAACCAAACTCTTGTTTTATGGTTCTTCCCATTCTATATTCTCCAAGGTAGTAAAAAATCCATTCCTAAGTAGTGGTGCAAAATCAATAAAATCAGCTGCTTTTAAGTATAAAGAATCTTCGATGGAGTATGCTTGGATGAGATTGTTAGCGGCTTCTTCCAATTTTCCCATGCGGCAATGTGCTCTTGCTAAAATGATAAGTGTTTCAGGATCAATTTCCTTACAAAACTGGATATGTGTTCGAATGGAACTAAGTGCATTTTCCGGATCTTCTGCTTCCAAATAACATAGAGCAAGTAGATCATAATGAAGGAACTCTTCTGGTTCTACCATTTTCAGAGATTTTTTTAAGGAAGCAAGGGCTGAATTAAAATCACCTCGTGAAAAATATAAGGATCCAAGTTCCGCCCAAATGTCCTTCCTATCAATTCCACGGCCGTTACTCAAATGATCTTGCGAAAGAGCTTTTTTTAAAACCTCGATTGCTTCTTCGGAACGCTCCATATCTTTTAATAGGGAAGCAAGTAGTAGATAGTTTTCTAAATAAGATGGAAACTGTAGGATACTTTTTTGAAGCAAAACTTTTGCTGATTTGAATTTCTTTAATTTGATCAGATAACGCGAGTAAACGGTGATACTTAGTGGATGAGAGGGATAGTTTTGAATGATATCTTGAAACAGAGATTCTGTTTCTCTGGGATTTCCCACTGCATACAAACACCAGGCTTTCTTCGCTTTGATTTTGATGAGTGCCGATTCGTTATTTGTATGAGATTCACTCTCTGCATATACATTGAAAGCTCGCGTGAATTCCTTTTCTTCTTCCAAAAGTTTGGCTTCGCGGATCAGTGAAAAAAAGGAACTCATACGGTATTTTTTACTTCAGGAAATAACGGATTCACCGATGGGTAGAATAGGGAGTAAAGATTGTAAAAGGAGGTCCATCATGGTTCCATCTACACCTATTAACTCGATCGTCAATTTGCCGAAGGAAATTTTCCAGGCACAAAACCAACTCACCGAAAAACTAATGAAGTTGGCTGTGGAAGAAAAAGTTGGCTCAAGCGCAAAAAGCGAAAGGTTACTCGACATCTACTGTTAGTTAATCTACCCGGGTTTCTGGATTGTAAACTGGTCGTTTTCTTTCCATAAATCCACCGATCGCAGAACGAAAATCTTTGGAATCTAACATACTTGCATTCCAAACGGCTACGTAGTCCAAACCTTCTTCGATGGTTTTGCCAATTCCGTGGTTTAAAACCTGCTTGACCCCACGGATCACGATGGTTGGGTTTTCAGCAATTTCTTCCGCTGTTTTAAGTCCGGCTTGGATCAGGGAATCAAAATCCTTAGTGACCTTTGTCACAAGACCCATTTGAAAAGCTTCCTCGGCTGTGATATCTTTTCCAGTCAAAGCCAGTTCTCTCGTATGAGCATTTCCAATCAGATGGGGGAGTCTTTGTAAAGATCCCATATCGGCCACGATAGCTACTTTGGATTCACGTAGTGAAAAAACTGCATCTTCTGATGCATAACGAATGTCGCAGGCAGATACTAAATCAAGTCCACCACCGATACAATGTTTTTGAACAAGGGCTATGGAAGGTTTTTTGGAATTGTAAACAGCATTGATTCCCTTTTGCATAGTGAGAACCAGTTGGTAGAGTTTTTCTCGACCATCTGCTAATTCTCCTTGCACCACTTGTTTGAACTCTTGGAAGAATTCTTCTAAATCAAGACCAGTGGAAAACGATTTTCCTTTTGCAGCGATCACAAAACAATGAATTTGCGGGTCAGCATTGATTTGATCCACCATATCCGGAAGGTCTCGCCAGAAAGGCCAATTCATGGCATTTCTTTTTTCTGGACGGTTTAGCCAAAGGATGGCCACGTTTTTTCTTTTTTCTATTTCAAAAAATGGAGAAGGGTTCATACTTTTGTTTCTTCCTTTAACCAAAGTTTTTTGGAAACCATTAGATACACACCAAAAAGGATAAGGGCAATGGAGATGTACTGTGACTGAGAAAATCCATGCCAATAATAACCAGTAAGAAAACTTGGATTTCCATTTGCATCAGGAATGTTCACAAGAGTAGGAGGATCAATAAAAGGAATCACTGCTTTATTCACCCTTAAGAACTCGATGATGAGTCTTGCAAATCCGTGGATGATAAGAAACTGAGCACCGATACTCCATTTGCGAAAATTTTGGTATCTAGCCCAAAATTGAAAATAGGCAAAATATCCAAAGGCCATAATTGACTCCATAACGGGTGTGTTCCATACAGGAACGCCAGAAGGATGGGCACCATGAAAATCAAAAACAAAAAATGGAATCCGCGCATCAGTAGCGAAACCGTAACATCCATCACCACTGACAAAACATCCGAGTCTACCAATCGCATAACCCATGCTAAGTGCTGGAATGACGGCATCGTAATATGCTCCGACGTCTAGTTTGTGATGTCGGAAGTAAAGAGTGATGAAAAGCCATCCAAAAAGTAGGCCACCAAAGAATACGAGACCACCACCGCTAAATAGTGAGGACCAAAGACCTGGGTGCCCAGGAAATCCATTCCAATGTGTGAGTGGGTAAGTATACTTTCCATCATAACCCGGAACATCGATAAACACTTGGTCCCAGATTTCGAAGATAAAGAAAATTTTGGCACCGACCAGGGTACCTAAAATCCCAAGAAATATCAACCAATCCGAATGGCTCGGATCCAACTTTTTTCGTTCTAACTCCTTGGGGAGAAGGTAAGAACCAACAAGAAAGGCCAACATCATAAGAAGGCTGAAAGTGGACAAACCCTCCCAGCCAAAGGGATTTGGAATCGGAATTCGATCTAACATAGGGGAAAGGGTAAAATTTAGGCTTAAAGGGGAAAGGAGAATTTAAAACCGAAGAAACCGGGAAATTTACTTAAAAAATAGCTTGACTCTAGATAGTTTAATATTGAATTATCTAGTATTGATTTAAGGAGAACCAAATGTTCGATACTCTATTTTCTACTTCAGGGGACATCATCCCACTCATCCTTCGTATCACAGCTTTCGTTGTGATTTTTCCACACGGTGCCCAAAAACTACTAGGTTGGTTTGGTGGTTACGGTTTCAAAGGAACTTACGGATTTTTTACAGGACAACTAAAATTCCCTGGAATTTTGGCAGTTCTCATCATTCTAGGTGAGTCCTTTGGATCAGTTTTACTCCTCGTGGGATTTTTCACTAAGTTTGCTGCGGCTTCCATTGCCATCATCATGATTGGTGCAGCTATCCTCGCACATAGACAAAACGGTTTTTTTATCAACTGGAATGGAAACCAAAAAGGCGAAGGGTATGAGTTCCATATTCTTGCAACTGGACTTCTCATTGCACTTGTAGTTGGTGGAGCTGGTGTGTATTCCGTTGATTTTAATTTAATCGGAAAATTCTAATCTAAAGAATCTAAATTCGAACTGGTTCGACCTTTGTCACTGAATCAGTCACACAAGGGTTCGAACCAATTGTTAATCTAAGTTAATGTATTCTTCCGGATCGAGAGGTGCATCTAAACCAATTCTCACTTCATAGTGAACATGAGCTCCCGTTGCTTTTCCCGTTTGGCCAACCAGTGCAATTTTATCTCCCCGTTTGACTCGGTCCCCAGGATTGACTAAAATGAGTGAGCAGTGTCCATACAGTGTAAAAAAACCATTTTCATGGTTGATTCTAACAGATTTTCCAAGTCCACCCACAGCAGTATCGACTGCAATGATTCCAGGACCCGTGGCATAAATGGGTGTTCCTTCGCCCGCAGCAAAGTCAATTCCCGAATGGTATTCTCCAACAGGTAAAATTCCAAAAGGATCACTACGGTAACCAAAGGTAGAGGTTACAACTCCCACACCCGGTTTTAAAGGTCGTCCCCTTGGCATGGAATAAAATATACTTTCTCGCATCGAAAGATAATCAATGGCATTTTGAAAATTGGGAACAAGGTTGCCTAATCTTACACCAAACTGAGTGTAGGTGGTGACAACTTGTTGGAATAATAAAAGATTCGAATCCAATTCGCTCGCATCTTTACGATATTCTTCTTTAAGCAAATAGTCTTGTGTGATCATTTCCTTTTCTGGGATTTCCTCCCAGGCGAGAAGATTTAGGGATTCGGTGGTAGATTCTAGTTCTTCCACGGAATCGGTTAAATCCTGTGAAAGTAGGTCATAAAAGAGAAAGGAGACCAGTTGGGTTTCTGTTTTTTTCTCTAACGAAAGATTTCGGTCAAAGAAAAAGGAAAAATAGATTAGTAGACCAAAAGAAAGAAGGACAAGCGAAAGGGAGAGGCCTATTAAAAATCCAAGCATCCCCACGGAAATTTCAATTTGGGCCAAAGGTTTTTCATCATTGGGGATGAGGACAAAGCTCACTTTTTCCCGGCTACGGGAAATCCACTTTTCGGCGCGTTTTCGCCAACGTAAGTGTGCAATTTGGAGCCTTTCGTAGGCGGTTGTGACGTAAGTTTCTGCCAATGTTCGTTATTCAGCCAATTTTTTCCTTGCCCAAGCCATTTTTCAGGGGAAAGTGGATGAATCCAATATGTTTAAATTTCTCACTTCTCTTTTCAGAAAGAAAGCCGACTCTGTCGATTCCTTTTTGATGTACCCCGAGGGAAAGAGATACTATCGAGAAACCCATTCCATACGCAGGGCCAATATCGATGAAGATGCCATAAAAATCATCAATCGATTGAACAAGTTTCGTTACAAGGCCTATTTAGTCGGTGGAGGGGTCAGAGATCTGCTTATGGGCAAACGCCCAAAAGATTTTGACATAGTCACAAGTGCGACTCCAAACCAAATCAAAAGGATCTTCAATAACTGCCGAATCATCGGTAAACGATTTAAAATTGTACATATCATTTTTAAAGGTAAAATTATTGAAGTATCGACATTCCGATCATTACCGGAACATCGATTGGAAAAACACAAAGCAGAAAACGATTATCTCATCAAACGGGACAATTCCTTCGGTACAGCAAAGGAAGACGCAGCTAGACGCGACTTTACCATTAACTCATTGTTTTACGATCCTAAAAACGATTCCATTTTGGATTACGTTGGTGGATTTGAAGACATTCAAAAGAAAATCGTTAGGGTCATTGGTGATCCAGATATTTCCTTCAAAGAAGACCCGGTTCGAATGTTACGAGCGGTTAAGTTTTCAGTTTTACTTGGACTTGACATCGAGAAAAAAACCAAACTGGCAATTAAAAAGAACCGTTTGGAACTCGAAAAATCTTCCACAGCAAGACTTTTGGAAGAATACAACAAAATGTTTAGAACTTGGAAAACTTCGATTATTTTCGAAGGCCTTGCAGAAAACCATTTGCTCGATGTACTTTTCAAAGAACCAGCTGATAAACTAAAAAAAACAGATCCAGAGTGGCGTGAACATTTTATGGAAACACCACTTGGGAAGAGACTCGCAGTCACAGACAAACTTCTCTCAGCAAGAGAAGAGATGACACCTGCGATTTTTTACTCGTTAATTTTTTATGATCTTATCAAAGATCTATATGAAAATGACCGTGGACATCTAGCTCATAACATCAAAGAAAGTCTCCAACCTGTTTTCGAACGAATGGGAATTCCCAAACGAGAACAAGACAATTTGGTCAAAATTTTTATTAGCCAACCTCGTTTCCAAGTGACCGACGATGAAAAAGAAAGACAAAACTCTTTCTTCAAAAAGAAGGACTACTTCTACGATGCGTTTATGGTTTATAAGATTGTCGCAATTTCCGAAGGAAATGAATCGGCAGTACAAACTGCTTTCTTTTGGGAAATTTCTTTACGACAAAGACCAAAACCAGATAGCCATCAGTTTGGACAACAGAACCGAAAAAAAGAACCTAACAAAAAACGTCCGCCGAGAAAGAAACACAGAGACCGGCGAGGTGGCTCCCAAAATCAGAACCAAGCGGAATCTCAACAGCCGAATGCTTCTGAGCAAAAAGAGTCACAAGAACCGCGAAAAACTCGCGAATCCTCAGTAGAAAACGAAGAAAGGGAAGTATAACAGCCGTATCTTTCTTGCTTTTCGTTAGATTCATTCCATCGCCCTCGTCAAAATAGACGAGGGTCGTGGGAATGAAACACCAACCAAAAATTTTGATCATCGAAGATGATCCAACAACAGCTCTCCTTTATACAGGTTCCTTACGGCCATTTGGTTACGAAATTGTCGTTTTTTCAGGTATTAAGCCTGCTATGGAAACCTTTAAGGAAGAAGGTTTTAAATCCATTGATTTGATCGTCACAGATCTTGTTTTGCCTGATGGTACCGGAAAAGAATTAATACAAGAAGTTCGAAAATCAAGTTCAAACATTCCCGTCATCGTTGTTTCTTCAGAAGAAGATAGTAAATCGATCATTGATGTGATGAAAGAGAATGTTCAAGATTATTGTATCAAACCAATTGCACCTAAAGAGTTAGCCAAAAAAATTGAGTATCATCTTTCCAAACAGGAAATGGATTATCAAAAAACGATTTTTGAAAAAGAAAAAATTATCTCATTAGAAAAACTATTAGATTGGTATAGCTTTAAAAATCGATCTATGGCTATGGGGGAATTTGATACTCAAGAATTACATAAAAATCTCTTTCATATTTTAAGGGCAAGTTTGTCTCAAGGTGCTGGTTTTGGAATTCTTGTTCAAATCATAGATATCATCAAAGGGATGACAAAAACTGAATCTGGAGATTATATTCTCCAAAAAGAAGTCCTTTCGATTCTGGAAGAAAACGCAAGTTATGCGAAAAAGGTTTTGGATACTTTCTCCGAAATCGAAAACATTATTTTTGATAGAGTTGCATCGGAAGTAGTAGGAACTAAAAGTTTTTTAGGGGAATTTCAATCTATTGTTAATGATTTGCATCCTTTATTAAAAATTAAAAACCAAAGAATTCAACTAGGCAATTTAGAAGAAAGGTTTTCGGAAAAAACTAAACTCAGTTGGAACAGAGAATTGTTTCGCAAAGTTTTTTCAGAATTATTGGTAAATGCGATGAAGTTCTCTCCAGATTCATCCGCCATATTTATTATGTTTCAGTCGGATCAGGAGTTTCTATCTGTTTCTATTGTAAATTCCGTGGCAGGGGATTTGAAGATGGGAGTTGGTATCCCTAATGAATATTTAGATTTAGTTTTTGAACCTTTTTTTCGACTCACCAAGAATTTATATGAAAAACACGAATCTTTGGATTTTGGGATTGGCCTTTCTTTGGTGAGAGAAACTATACAAAAGTTTGGTGGAACCGTTGTTGTAAAAAATATAAACGACCATTTGGGAGACGTTGTTTTGCCTAAGGTGGAATTTAAAGTGACCCTTCCTTATTCCTCTTCAGAGAAATGAAGAAATCTTTGCGATTTCGGAAGGTAACCCCCAGTTTTCCAATAACTAGTTTCCATAACTTTCGTCAAATGTAGCGATGGAAAAACCAAAAGCGATAACGAAAGTTTTACTACTTGAAGACGATCCGACCATCTCACTTCTATATAGTGGACTGTTGCAAAAACATGGGATGGAAGTGACAAGTTTTGCAAAAATCAAAGCAGCTTTAGAATATTTTGCCGAAAACCATCTTCATACAGAAAATATTGTTTTAACGGATCTCCAACTACCGGACGGTAATGGGTTGGAATTTGTTAGAGAAATACGAAAAATCAATAAACACATACCAATTGTTGTAATTACTTCAACGGAAGATCCAAAACTTATTATTGAAGTGATGAAAGAACATGTACAGGATTACATTATTAAACCGATGGTTCCGGACGAACTCATATCACGAATCAAATACCAACTTTCAAACAAAGAAAAGGATTATGAATACTCAGAATATGAACGTGAAAAGATTATCTCCCTTGAAAAACTTTTGGATTGGTATGCATACAAAAATAGCAGGATCAAAAAGGGTGATTTAAATTCGCATGAATTACACAAAAACTTGTTTTATGGACTGCGTACAAGTTTAGCCCAGGGTGCTGGATTTGGAGTATTAACTCAAATGATTGACCTCATCAAATCAATGCCAAAAGCAGAAGGAGGAGGAATCATTTTAGATGTTGAAATTCTGAATATTTTGGAAGAAAATGCACTTTATTCAAAAAGAGTTTTAGATCGATTTATGGAAATTGAAGATGTAATTTTTGATCGAATCGAATTACAACTTGTTTCTCCTTTAACCATTTTTAATGAAATGTTGAGTCTGAAAGAAGAAATAATACCACTTTTAGCACTGAGAGACCAAATATTATTAGTTCCTGAATATAAATTTAAGGATTTCGGTGTACAAAAAATCTTACTTAACAAAAATTTCTTTCGTAAGTCGTTACACGAACTTTTGTTAAATGCGATGCGCTTTTCGCAAAGCTCCAGTAAAATTTATACTATGTTAATTCTGGATTCTAACGGAGTTTATCTCTCTATTGTAAATTCTCTAACCGATGAGCAGGAGCTGTTTGCAAAAAACGGAATTCCAAATGATTATTTAGAACTAATTTTTGAACCATTTTTTAGGTTAAACAAAAATATTTATGAAAAACATGGTTCTTTGGACTTTGGAATTGGGTTGAGTTTTGTTAAGCAAACTATACTAAAGTTTGGCGGTTCTATATCGGCTTTAAATTTAATTGATCATACAAGCGACCAAAGCGAAACGAAAATTGAATTCAAAATTTTCCTTCCTTATTCCTCTTCAGAGAAATGAAAAAAACCTCGAGACTTGGGAATGTAAGTTTTTCCATCTTTTTGGAGGGTAACTCCCGGTTTTCCTTGGTTTAGTTTTCCTATCATTGTCACCGAAATACCTGCAAGCTTTGTTGGTAATATTTCTGGTGATAAAAACAAAAGCTCCAATTCCTCACCAGAACCTAAACAAAGATCGAGACCTAATTCTTTTAAAGCGAGCGGGTGCAGGGGAACCGACTCAATCTGGATTTTTAACCTCCCTTTGGAAGTTAGGGCCAAACGTTCTGCGTCCTGGATGAGCCCATCGGTAATGTCCATACAAGCATGGATTTTGAAATTTTTTAGGTGATTTAAGATCACATAACGGGACTTAGGAGAAAGATGTCTTTCAACTGCTTCTTTATAAATTTTGTCTTTTGATTTTTTTTTAAGGGTTTTGTATCCCAGTTGGCTTAAACCTAGGCTTCCTGTAAGATAAAGGTAATCTCCAGTTTTCCCACCGGACCTGAGCCAGGGTTTTTCTACTGTACCCACAACCGTCAGTGCCAATTGGGTGGTGGGGGAAGAAAAGGTGTCGCCTCCCGCCAGTTTCATGCCATATTGGTCTAAGGATTTTCGTAATTCTTTAGAAAACCTCCGAATCCATTCCTTTTTACGAGAGAGTGGAGAAAGGCCTAGGTTGAGAAAACATTCATTTGGGGTTCCGCCCGATGCAACGATGTCCGAAACATTGACTTCTACTAGTTTTTTTGCCAGAATTTCTGGTGAAGACCAATAATGAAGGAAATGCGTTCCTTCCGAAAGAGAATCGGTGGTGACGAGGCGGTTTGGAGCCAGAAAATAACAATCGTCCTCCGGTGGTGGAGTGGTCCCAAACAAGGTTCGTATAATTTCGGATTCTTTCAAGGCTTACATCCAATAAATTTGTTTGACCCGGTGTGAAAACCGAAAATCCTGACATAAAAGAGGAAAATCTCGTACTTATGGAACTATTGTCTAAAGCCCACAAGACCCCTTCTATTGCAAAAGAAGCCGTACAAAAACAGTGGTTTGTTGTGGACGCAACTGATAAGACTCTCGGAAGATTGGCAAGTCAAGTAGCTTCCCGACTTCGCGGAAAACACAAATCTACCTTCACTCCTAACCAGGACTGTGGTGATAATATTATTATCGTTAATGCTTCTAAAGTGGCTGTCACAGGTCGCAAAAGAGAACAAAAAATTTACTACCACCACTCACGTTACCCAGGTGGTATGACTGCCATCGCTTTTCACAAACTCATTCAAGAGAACCCAGAAAGAGTGATTATGGAAGCAGTCAAAGGAATGTTACCTAAATCTAAGTTAGGTGATCAAATGTTGAGAAATTGCCGCGTATTCGCTGGTAATGATCACAACTTGGGAGCTCAAAAGCCCCTAAAACTGGAGTTGAAATAATATGGCGCAAAAAGCAGTTTGGGCAGTAGGCCGACGCAAAACATCCGTTGCACGTGCAAAAATCGCATCTGGAACTGGTAAAATCACAGTAAACCACAAAGACGTAAATGATTACATTAAAAATGGAGCACATCTTGTTCGTCGTGCTCTCGAGCCTCTATTTGTTTTAGAAGCTCGCGATAAGTATGACATTGCACTCAATGTAACAGGTGGTGGAGTGGTTGGACAAGTAGGCGCTATTCGTCACGCTGTGGCTCGTGCACTTGTTGCTTTCAATGATTCTTTGAAACCAACTTTGAAAAAAGAAGGATTTCTCACACGAGATAGTCGTATGGTAGAACGTAAAAAATACGGTCTACGCAAAGCACGTAGAGGAACTCAGTTCTCTAAACGTTAATCGGAAATCCTCTTTTTTTCCGAACCAAAGCCTCCTGACCCAAGGAGGCTTTTTTTTTAGGTAGGTACCATTTGAACACTCTCGTTTTTTATTTTGCCTTTGCCATTGGTACCTTTGCCAGCAGTTGTTTTTTATATTCTATTGTTATCTTTTGCCAAACTTTGGATGTGATAAAAGGTTTCTCGGGGATTGTTTTCTTTTTTCTATTTTTGCCCTTTCCTATATTCTTTTTATACACAGGTTACTTACTCGATCATTATTCTAAAAAATGGGTGGTGGTGAGTTTTCAATTTTTTCTTTTTATCTCATCCTTTGTGTTAGGTGCCTTTACCAGTCTCTTTCAAATCCATCCGCTTCTCTTATTACCATTGGCTTTTGTGAATGGAATTGGAATGACAACGGTGCTTCCTGGGAGGATGGCTATTTTGCGAGAAGTGATGGATTCTCATCGGCTTGTTTTCCATACCATTGCAGGGAACTTACTTTTGATTTTTGCCTTTGGAATGAGTCCTCTTGCTGTGGGTTGGTTTCGGGAGGGGCGGGAGTATACGCATCTATTTTTAGTTTTAGCTTGTTTGCATTTTCTTTCAATGCTCGCCTTTACTTTGTTAGGATATTCAAATCAGGACCAAAAACAAAACCGAAAATCCAAAGGGATCGGAAGAGAGTTCCCATCATTCACTAAAAATCTAAAAACAATTTTGGATTTTTTGAAAACAGATCCAGTTTCTAGACAAGTGATGTACATGGCAATCCTCAGTATGCTTGCCCTGGGGCCCATCCAAGTCATCCTTCCAAAATATGTGCGGAATGAACTGGGACTCGGGGAACTCGCACGGGGGACGGTGCTTGTCTTTTTGGGGCCAGGGTTATTTCTCGGTGGGGTTTTCACCATTCTCTTCCATCATTTGGAAAGAAAGGGCCTCGTGTTACTGATTGTATTTTCTCTCTCTTCTTTTTTCTTTTTGGGTTTTGTTCCTTTTGGAAAACCAGAAGCCACATCCTTGTTTTTATTTTGTTTTGGAGTGTCGGGGGGTGTTCTTTCGAGCCTACTTCCGGCCATTTTGCAAAAACGGGCTGAGGATGGAATTCGAGGGAGAATCCTTTCTCTCTATACGGTCTGTTTCCAATTCACACCGGCGGTCTCTGGTTTTCTGGCAGCTCTTCTTGCGGACAGCATTGGTTCGCAGTTGACTTTCGGAATTCTCGGGGGGATCTTTCTCTGTTTTGCCTTGTTTTCTTTTTTCCAATACAAAGAATTACGGCAGAGTTAACTTCTAATTTCCTTGCCCTAGGAGGCAAACCCGATTTCGCTGTAAGTGTATGATGTCGAAAACTGTCCGCGAAATTGCCGAGTTGTATACTAGTTACTTTAAAGGGAAAGGCCATACCATTGTGCCTTCCTCAAGCCTCATCCCCAAGGGAGATCCCACTCTTTTATTTACAACGGCCGGAATGGTTCAGTTCAAACCTTTGTTTACGGGAGCCGTGGAGTTACCATACACCCGCGCGGCCTCGGTTCAGAAATGTGTTCGTACGACAGATTTGGAAGTCGTGGGTAAAACAGAAAGGCATTGTACTTTTTTTGAGATGCTTGGTAATTTTTCCTTTGGTGATTATTTTAAAAAAGAAGCCATCGAATACGCGTTAGATTTTTCCTTAAACCATTTACATATCCCCAAAGAAAAAATCTGGGTCACTATTTACCTAGATGATGATGAAGCCAAAAAGATTTGGATGGAAGCAGGGATTCCCGAAGAACGAATTGTAAGGCTTGGAAAAAAAGATAATTTCTGGGGACCTGCGGGTGATAGTGGGGCTTGTGGCCCATGTTCGGAATTGTATTTAGATAGAGGCCCAGAAAAAGGGGGCCCGAATTGTGGAAACAATCCGGATTGTAAACCCGGATGTGATTGTGATCGTTATTTAGAATATTGGAATTTAGTATTCAACCAATTCAACCAAACAGTATCCGGTGAACTCCTTCCATTAAAACAAACGGGAATTGATACAGGTTCAGGTCTCGAACGAGTGGCAATGTTACTCCAAGAGGTGGATTCTGTTTATGATACGGACGAATTAAAATCCATCATTCGTAAGATTGAAGAACTCTCTGGAATTACTTACGACGAGTCCACAAAACAATCCTTTCGTGTGATCACTGATCATTCCCGTTCTGTATTTTTTTCATTAGGGGACGGGATTTATCCTGACCGGACGGGACGTGGGTATGTAATTCGTAGGCTGATCCGTAGGGCATCGTTATTTGCAAGAAAACTAGGAATCCACGAACCGTTTTTATACAAACTGATCGCTACCCTTCGTGATTTATATTCGGTTCGTTACCCAGAACTAAAAGACAAAGCAAAAGATATCGAATCCATTTTAAAAAAGGAAGAAGAACTCTTCCTACATACTTTAGAAGTGGGACTCGAAGAATTAGAATCTCTTCTGACTCAATTAAAATCAAACAACCAAACTGTGGTTACCGGGAAAGAAGGATTTCGATTGTATTCCACTTACGGGTTTCCTCGTGAAATGACTAAGGAACTCGTAGAAGACCGGGGATTTGGATTTGACGACAAAGGATTTGAAGCCGAACTCGAAAAAGACCGTGACCTATCGCGCGCTAGTTGGAAAGGGAAAAAAGTCCAATACCTCACAGGTCTTAGTGCAAGTCCCGAACTCAAAACAGAGTTTTTGGGTTATACAGATACTAAATCTCTGGCAAAAGTAATTTATCTTTTTGTGGATGGAAAGTCCGTAACAGAGGCAAACCAAGGAACGGAGGCAGTTGTCGTTCTCGACAAAACTCCGTTTTATGCAGAGGGTGGTGGTCAGGTAGGAGACTGGGGATATCTCAAAAAAGAGGGTTTCCAATTCCAAGTCCAAGACACTCAAAAAGAAAACGAGACCTTTTTACATCTGGGAATGATTCTGAAAGGAAAAATCTCTGTTGGGGAAACCATTGAAGCAGAGATTGATACGGCTCGTAGACAAAATCTCGCAAACCACCATTCCGGCACACACTTGTTAAATGGGGCACTGCGAAGAATTCTAGGAACTCATGTGGCCCAGAAAGGTTCCATTGTTTCTTCTGATTATTTACGATTTGATTTTTCTCATCCTAAGGCTCTCAGTGATAAAGAAATTATCTCCATCGAAAAAGATGTGAATGAAGCAGTAAATGCAAACATTCCAGTAAAAACTGAAGTTTTGGATATCAATGCCGCAAAACAATCAGGCGCCTTGTCCATGTTTGATGAAAAGTATGGGAATTTGGTTCGTGTGATTTCTATGGGTGATAAGTCCAAAGAATTTTGTGGGGGAACTCATGTTTCGAACACAAAGGAAATTGGATACTTTGCCATCATCAAAGAAGGAAGCCCGGGTGCGGGAAATCGTAGGGTAGAAGCCATCTGCGGGGATTCTGTCATTGAATACTTTTTGACAGAGTTCCAAACACTGGCCGCAAAAGTAGAAACACATAACTTATCTGCTAAAGAAACATTTGGTGATTTAAAAGAATTTGGAATCACAACTATAGTTCCGGCTCCAGAAGATTTACAAAGTTTATTTGTAAAAGAAGGGAATGCCGCTGTAGAAAGTTTGCGAAAACTTCGCGAAAGTTTAGAGATAGAACTAGAAGGAAAGTCGTCGGCTCTTTTTAAAGCCAAAAAGAAAAAAGAACAATTGAGTTTCCAGATGAATCCAGAACTTGTGGATGGTCTCTTGCAAAAAGCGCATTCCTTTTCGAAAGGGAAGGTGGTGACAGAAGTTTTTGAAGCTGTGGATGCCAAATCACTGAAAGATTTGGCTGATAGTTTGAAAGCCAAAGAACCAGAAATTCTTTGTTTGTTTGGAACAAGTGATGGGGATGCCAGCACCCTCGTTTTTATGTGCAACAAAGTTTTGAATGAAAGAGGAATCCACTGTGGGGATCTATTAAAAGAAACCTTGGTGATGTTAGATGGAAAGGGTGGGGGAAGGCCCGATATGGCACAAGGTGGTGGTAAAAAACCAGAAAGTCTTGGGGCCGCATTGGAATTTGCCTTGGAACTTTCCAAAAAGAAATTAGGATAAAAGAGATTTAAGCTAAGTAGGGAATCATATGGCACAAGATCCATCATTTGACATTGTATCAAAAATCGAAAGACCAGAATTACAAAACGCCGTGGCCCAGGCCATGACAGAGATCCAAACTCGGTTTGATTTTAAAGGATCTAATTCGGAGATCAAACTCACGGAAGATAGTTTGGTTTTGACTTCCGAAAATGATATCAAACTAAAACAAGTGATTGATGTCCTAACGACCAAAATGGCAAAACGGGGAATTAGCCTTAAGGCCTTTGATTTTGACTCCAAAATTGAATCAGCGACCGGCCAAACGGTGCGCCAAAAAGTAAAGATCCAAAATGGTTTGGACAAAGAACAAACCAAACAAATCACCACTCTCATCAAAGACCAAAAACTAAAGGTTCAGGCCACCATCCAGGGGGAATCGGTTCGGGTTGTGGGCAAAAAAAAGGATGATTTGCAAGAGGTGATGGCGGCGATCCGCAACGCCAATTTCAATTTTGATGCCAATTTTACGAACTTTAAGGGTTAGAATTTTGGTTTAAGGAAAGCCTTTCGGCTTCCATTTTTTTTCTCCCTATGTCTCAAAACCTTCCGATATTTCCCGTATGGACCCTAAAAAATCCGTATGGGGATGGACTTTGCCTCGCAAAGACTTCCTTCCGTATCTATTAGTATTTTCCGGTGTGTTTTTACTTCTGTCTCTCTTTTCGTTTCAAGAAGGAGAGGACGGATCGCTTTTCAATTGGTTTGGAAGGCTTGGGCATTACATTTCTTTCACATTGTTTTATATTTTAGGAAAGTCCTCCTTTTTACTTGCGGGTTTTGTTTTGATGTTAGGTGTTCTATCACTACGAAATCCCGACTTTGACAGGCTCGGTAAAGCTCTCTTTTTTCCACTTTTTCTTGTGGCGACTACTGTCAGTTTGAACTTACTGGAAACCCCTCTCGGACAGGTGGGAGATAGTGGTGGGATCCTCGGTCAATTTTTCTCTTGGGTTTTTTCTTATCTCTTTGGTGAGACAGGGCGCATCCTTGTTGTTTTCTTTTTATACTTATACTTTGCCGTGATCTGGCTTGAGGACGGGGCTTGGTCTTTTACCTTTGCTGCCATCAATCGTTATTCCAATGGAATTTACCGAATGATGGGAGGACGAAAGGAACTGCCTCATTTAAAACTACCTTCCTTTTTAGAATCTGTGGTTTCTACACGAAGAGCACCCGTCGATGAAATTCGCAGCAAACAATGGTTTGCTGTTCAAACAGAAGAAGAATCGAAAGAAGACTTGGCCCACCATTTTTGGAATGTAGTGGCAGATGAGAACCAATATGGAAATCGAAATGTAAAGTCACGTTCTCCAAGAGAGAGTTCAGTTTCTAATTCCTATTTCTCTGAAAAAGGAAATACAAAGGGAGAAGATCATTTCGGGAATCGATTTGAAGGAAATACTTCTTATAAAAAATCGCTTTCCGTTCGTTACAGGAATACTTCTCATTTTGAAGGTTTTTTTGATGAATCGGGAAAGGTATTCCGTTTCCAAAAACAAGAATCCAAACTCGATTCTCTTGCCGAATTTGAAAAAAATGAAATTTTGATTTCGAAACTTAAACTAACTGATAACAGGCGACCACTAGAGGAATTGGAAGAAATTGAAAGTGTCAGGGAATCCAAAATCCTTTTTCAATTTCCTGAAGCCAAGTGGAAACCAAAGTTAGAAGAGGCTCCTGGACTCGAAAGTTTAGAGTTACCTAAACTAGATCCCACGCACCCTTCTTTTGTGAGTGATCCTACCATTCATAAAAATTCGCCTTTCGCTACATCTTTTGGTTACGAGGAAAACGAGGAATATACTGATTTGGAAGAAGATCCATCAGAGGAATCTGAATTGGAATCGGAAGCCATAGTGATTCCTGAATCGGTTCGTTTGTCTCTTGTGGAAGAAACAGGTTGGGAAACTAGTGATGAGGAAGAGGATGAATCTCCTGAAGTAGAAGATGGAAGTGGTGAAGTGTATGAAGAGGAAACTCTAGAAACCTTAGCAGTAGAAACAAACTCACCGTTGGTCAAATCCAATCTCAGTGCAGGCAATTTTGGCAAAAAAAAATCCGAGCCAAAAGAAGAACAACAGGAACTGATGTTTGGCTCTATGGTTCCGAAACCAAAACTAAAAAAAGGAAAGTATTATATCTCTCCAAGGCTTCTTGTATCCCACCAAGTTCCTGTGGCGAACATTCTAAAGAACGATAGTGAACTGGATCTGATCTCTCGTAAAATCGAAGAGTCGACTGGGCATTTTGGAATTGAATCCAAGGTCATCACAAAAGAACGTGGGCCCATCATCACTCGTTATGAGATTACCATTCCGAACGGAATCAAACTGAACCGGATTGTTTCCCTCTCTGATGAAATCCGTGCTTACTTGGAAGTAAAGAACATTCGGATTGTGGCACCTATCCCTGGTAAGGCGTCGATTGGAATCGAAGTTCCGAACCGAATCCGAGAAGACGTATTTTTATCAGAGATTCTAAAAGATACCATTCTCCAACATAAGGCGAAAGACTTATCCATTTGTATTGGAAAGGATATTTCTGGGAAACTTGTGATGATTGATATCGCTAAACTCCCTCACTTACTTGTGGCGGGAACCACTGGTTCTGGTAAGTCGGTGAGTATCAACGCCATGATCACAAGCCTTATCTGCACTCGCTCTCCAGAAGAAGTGCGATTCATCATGATCGATCCGAAGATGGTGGAGATGACCCTTTATGAAGGAATCCCACACCTACTTATGCCGGTCATTACTGATCCTAAAAAAGCAACGAAGGCACTTTCCTGGGCCATCCAAGAAATGGAGAGCCGTTACCAAATGATCTCTCAATTGAAAAGTAGGGATTTCAAAAGTTTCAATGAAAAGGTGGATGAATATGCCCATGCCAAGGGATTTCAAAAACTACCGTACATTGTGATCTTTATAGACGAGCTTGCGGACCTGATGATGGTTTCGGGAAAGGATTTGGAAGAACAAATCCAACGAATTTCCCAAAAAGCAAGGGCTGTCGGAATCCATCTTGTGATGGCGACACAAAGGCCTTCCGTGGATGTGATCACAGGGGTCATCAAAGCCAATTGTCCTGCAAGGGTAGCCTTCCAAGTGGCACAAAAAACAGACTCTAGAACCATTCTGGATACAAGTGGAGCCGAGACCCTTCTTGGGAAAGGAGACTTTTTATACCGGTCTCCCACATCGAGTGACCTCCAAAGGATCCAAGCCCCATTTATCGAAGAGAAAGAAATTGAGTCCATCGTGGAAGAAGCCAAAAAACAAGGGGCTCCAGCTTATGTGGAAATGAATTGGGACGATGAAACGAGTATCGAAATGGCCTCAGATGAAGACGAAGAACTTTTTGATGAAGCTTGGAATATCGTGGTCACCGAAAAAAAGGCAAGCGCCAGTTACTTACAGAGAAGAATGAGAATCGGTTACAACAAAGCGGCAAGGCTTATGGAACTCATGGAAATGAGGGGTTATGTTTCACCGCAAATCGGGGCCAAACCCCGGGAAATCCTGCGTTCAGCGTAAATCATCGACAAGAGAAGTTTGTCTGAAAAACTGGGAATCTATGAAAGTATGGATCGGATCTTTGTTACTTGTCTTGGGTGTTTCTCTTGGTGCCCAAACAAGTCCGGCTCACAATTGGCACTCACCCTCAGAAGTGGTGAAAAAGATAAAGAAGAACTTTAGTGATATCAATTCCTATTCGGCTGATTTTCTCATCAAAACAGAAGACAACAAAAAGGAAAAACAGATGCGCGGGAAATGTTTCTACAAACGTCCCGGAAAAATTAGATATAACTTTGCTGAACCGGAAGGGGACGAAATTGTATCCGATGGAAAAACGCTTCATATCTTTATCAAGAGGTTAGGTGCTGTGGGAAAACAGGATTTAACTCTCGACCGTAAAAATACATCTGGCCCTATCTTTACAACCAATAGTCCTGATGGATTAAATCGCCTCTTTCGTAAATACCATTATAAATTTGATACCATTGAACAACCACGTTCGATGGGTGACACAGCCAAATACTTTGTGTTAGACCTTGACCAAAGAGAAAAGATTGGTGGGTTTGAAAAGATGAAACTCTTTGTAGATTCTGAATCTTACTTAATCAAAAAAGCAGTGGCTACCGATGGACGTGGGAAAGTAACCACCATTTCATTTTCCAATATTAATTTTTCTGAAGAAATCCAAGACGGAGTTTTCAATTTTCATATGAGCGGTAACGCGAAGATTGTCAACAACCCACTTGTCTCCGAGAACTAAGCTTAAGAGGATATCATTTTGAACACAAAACGAGTCGGTCAAATCATTCGAGAAGCGAGGGAAGATAAAAAACTTTCCGTGAAAGATGTTGCGAAAGAAACAAATATCGCAGCCAAATACATCATCGCTTTGGAAACAGAAGATTATTCTCAATTTCCTGCGGAGACATTCGCCCTTGGTTTTTTAAAAAACTATGCCAGTTATTTAAAGTTAGACACTGCGATGCTTCTCAATCTTTACCGTGGGGAACAAATAGAAGAATCCCAAGCTCCTTTAGAAGAACTGACTCGACCTACGACCACACCTTTTAGTTTGGATCGAAATAAAATCATTAGTCTTGTATCCGTATTCCTTTTTGTGATTTCGGCTTATATTATCTATATTAGTTTTGAAGATTCCAATTCTGGATCGATGGATGAAGAAACCACAGAAGTTGGTTCCACTGTAGAAACAGTCGCAAGTTCAGACATTCCTTCTGGAATTAATTTTGTTTCTCAAAGTGTTCCAGAAAATGCCAGTGTTCCATTTATTTTAACTGAAGACCGGGGTGTGAGTTTCAGTGTGAACAACCAACAGTGTAAGATGTTTATCAAAGGTGTTTCTAATGGAAAAGCAAACCTTGGTTTTAATATCTTTCCTGAAAAAAATGTATATTTTTTCCAAACAGCAGAAGGGGAAGAAACCATCCTTTCCTACCGCATCGAGGAACTTGCCTCTTTACGACGTGATATCCGTGTGGTGACCCAAGCTGTGACAGAAAAATCTGCAAAAGTCCTTGTAACACTCAAAGAAGAAAGAGAAGGTGCGGCTGTAAAGTCTCCCGTAGGCGATGTGCCGATTCAAGTTACGCTATTTTTCTCTAAACCGAGCTACGTAGAGTTCGTGTTAGATGGACAAATGGGAGAAAGAGGGCTTGTTTCTGCTGGGGAAGTCAAACACTTAGAAGCGCGAGATCGCCTCGAAATCAAAGTGGGTGACGGGGGTGCCGTAGAAATGGTACAAAACGGTAAAGAACGTTCTGTCCTCGGCAAACCAGGAAAACTTGTCAAAAAAATCTTCATTCGTAAACCAAATCCTTATGATTCGACTCAGTCCATCATTGGAGAGTTAGGCGAGTAATGCCGAAACTAAAAGAAACAACGGAAGAAACACCGAAGTCGTTTTTTATCACGACTCTCGGTTGCCCCAAAAACACCGTCGATTCTATGGCCA
This sequence comes from Leptospira harrisiae, assembly GCF_002811945.1. Classification (NCBI taxonomy): domain Bacteria; kingdom Pseudomonadati; phylum Spirochaetota; class Leptospiria; order Leptospirales; family Leptospiraceae; genus Leptospira; species Leptospira harrisiae. Next base: position 1,278,462 of record NZ_NPDX01000001.1, read on the forward strand.
TGCACCAGTCGCTTCTAAAGGAAGGTCTTCTTCCAGCGGCAGGTCCCGAAGCCAGTGACTTCCACTTAGTCAACACTTGTACGTTTATCCAAGATGCTACGAAGGAAACCATCCAAACCATTTTGGACTCGATTGACATCAAAAAGAAAAACAAACAAAAGTTAGTTGTTGTTGGGTGTTTTGCTGAACGTGCAGGAAAGGAAATTTCGGACGACCTTCCTGAAGTAGACCTCCACTTTGGTACTGGAAAGTATGACAAAGCAGGAGAGATCCTGAGAAAGAGTTTCCCTCTAGATTTTAAAGATTTATCCGAATTCAATGAAGACCTTTTAGAAAGGCTCACCACAAGTAAGGGAATTGAAAATTATTCCAAACCTTACTCGTATGTAAAAATTTCAGATGGTTGCAACCGTGGGTGCCACTTTTGTATCATTCCCAACTTACGCGGTAAATACCGAGACACAGATAGTACTGATGTACTATCGCAAACCAAACTAGCAGTGAAAGCTGGCTCCAAAGAGATCTGTCTTGTTTCCCAAGATACTGTGTTTTATGGAAAGGACACTGATAAACTTTTAGATTTGGTTCGTTCTGTAGCGGATGTAGATGGAGTGGAACTTCTCAGGCTTCTTTATCTCTACCCTGATAAAAAAACTGAAAAGTTACTCGATCTTTATCGAGAAATTCCTAAGATTGCCCCGTATTTGGAAAGCCCATTGCAACATGTTTCCAAATCCGTTTTAAAATCGATGAACCGCACTGGTGAGTATTCTTATTTCAAATCTCTTTTCCAAAAAGCAAGGGATCTAAGGCCTGATTTGGAAATTCGCACTTCATTTATCTTAGGATTTCCTGGAGAAACAATGGATGATGTGGAAGAGATCATTCGCTTTGTGGAAGATGTAAAACCAGAAAAGGTAAATTTATTTCCTTATTCTCCACAAGAAGGAACAAAAGGTGCGACGATGGATGGGCAACTCAAAGACAAAGAAATTGCTCGCCGTGTGAATCTTGTTCGGGATGCCTATCTCGGAACTTTAAAGTCCATCCACCAAAACCGAATTGGAAAATTATATCCAGCGGTTGTGGATGAAGTTTTGGAAAAAGGTGCGATGGTTCGCCGTTTCCAAGATGCACCAGAAATTGATGAAGTCGTTTATGTAGAAGAAGAGGGTTTAAAGGTCGGCCAGTTTGGTCAGGTCCGAGTGGACTCTTTTTATGAACTGGACATGTCGGGGACTTGGGTGGCTTAAGTTGGAAGATTGGAAAACCATTGCCAATATTCCGAACCTACTTACGGTTCTACGGGTTCTCGCACTTCCATTTTTTATCTTTTCCCTTTTCCAAAAGGAATGGGAATACCAAATTTTTGCCTTTGTTCTCTTTGCTCTTGCTTCTCTCACTGATCTTGTGGATGGATATTTGGCGCGTAAGTGGAACCAACAAACTGAGTTTGGAAAGTTTCTCGATCCACTCGCTGATAAATTTTTAGTTATTGGTTGTTTTGTTACTTTTTTATTCATCCACGAACCAATTGAAGTTTGGATGGTAGTGCTTATCATTGCGCGTGATATGCTCATCACTTTTTTACGTTACATTGCGGTTCGGTCAGGAAAAAGCCTTCGCACCACCATGATGGGAAAAGTAAAAACTGCCTTTCAAATGGGTGCCATTCTTATGATCCTTGTTGTGTTTATGCTCATCTCAGGCAAAAGAAGAGCCATGATCAATGAAACTTATGCCATGGGAAAACTAGCAGGTTATTCTACCTTTGAAGTAGCAGCACAACATGCGAATGAGTTTTATACATTTGTCAAAACCACAGAGAATTTAAGTTTTAAAGATTTTTTTGATTCCATTGCTTCCTTTGTTCCTTATTTCGGAATGTTATTCACAACATTCATCACAGTGATTTCTGGCCTTCGTTATATTGTGACCAATTATCAGTTGTTAACTTTTTCCAACCTAAAAAGGATTTTTTATGACCGCGCCAACAGTTAAGGAAATACTCGGGCAAGTTGTTTCGGGACACCACCTTGTGGAAGAACATGCAGAACTATTTTTAAGTGAAGTGATGGATGGGAAAGTTCCAGAACCAGTCCTTGCTTCTTTTCTCACTGCCATGAAAATGAAAGGAGAAACTACAGACGAGTTGTACGGTTTTGTTCGGGCCATGCGAAGCCATGCCATCAAACCATCTAAGAAGTTTGATTTTGATTTTTTGGATACTTGCGGAACAGGGGGAGATGGAAAGGGGACTTTGAATGTTTCTACACTTTCCGCCCTCACTCTGGCAAGCCTTGGATTTAAAGTTGCTAAACATGGAAATCGTTCCGTGTCTTCTCTTTCGGGAAGTTCTGATATTTTGTCAGGACTTGGATACAAACTAGACCGTTCGACTGCAGAATCGGAATCCGAATTCTTACGAACTGGGTTTGTATTTTTGTTTGCACCGGCTTGGCACCCGGCAATGAAATATGCCGGCCCGGTGCGTACAGCACTTGGATTTCGCACTTTTTTTAATTTGATCGGGCCCCTTTCCAACCCATTTTCCCCTTCACACCAATTGGTAGGTGTGTATGATCGGTCCCTTTGTTTGCCCATTGCCGAAATTTTAGGAAGGCTTGGTTCCAAACGTGCGATTGTTTGTCATTCGGCGGATGGACTGGATGAGTTTTCTATTTTTGAAGAAACCCATTATGCCTTTTTTGATGGAAAGGAGACAAAAGAATTTTCCTTTGATCCTAAGGAACTGGGCCTAAATTCTAAAGAATTGGATCGAAATACAGTGTTCTCTTCCTCAAAAGAAGGTGCGGAATCCCTATTTCGTGCGGTTCTAGACCCAAGTGGATCCACGGGTGGCACTTCCATGGTGGCGCTCAATGTTGGGGTGGCTATGTATTTACTGGGAGCCACAAACGATATACGAACAGGATACGAAACCGCCAAAGAGGCCATCCTCGAGAAAAAAGTTCTCCGATTCGTTCATGAAACATTGAATTTAAGATAAGGCCTATAAACATTGGATAAATAGCTATGCTCAATTTTAACTTTTTAACAACAGATATCCTAATCCTTGCCCAAGAAGAGGGTGCAAAGTCGTCTCTACAGTCACTCATTATCATTCCGATCATGTTAGTTGCTATGTATTTTCTTGTGATCCTTCCTAACAAAAAAGAAGAGAAAAAAAGAAAAGAGATGATCACTAATCTCCAAAAAGGAGACAACGTTGTCACAAACAGTGGTCTCCATGGTAAGATCGTTGAGTTCAAAGACAACAATGAAACAGTTGTTCTCAGTGTTGCTGCGAACACAAACGTCACTTTTGAAACTAGCGCTATTCTGAAGAAGAAAGCCTAAGATGAAAAAACTCTTTTTAATCTCTTTTACATTCTGTTTTTCTGTTTCCCTCTTGGCTCAAGAAGGTTTGGATTTTTTAGATAAGGTAAATGATAAACCAAAATCAACAACCACCAAACCAAAAGAAGAGACAATTGGAACCACAACCAAAAAACAAACAAACATTGTGACCACTACTGGTGTTACAACGGGAAAAAAGAAGAGATCTAAAAAGAAGTCCAAACAAAACCAACTCACTGCGGAAACACTTCCGCAAAACCCGAGTGTGGTGACAAATAATCTAAACACGAACCCTACGGTTACGGACAAATCCATACCGAACATAGAAAAACAACCTACGGTCGTAGAAGAAGAGGAAGTGGCTAGTAACGGAATGTGGATGGATTCCAATGTTTCCGTAGAACCAACAGGACTGCCTGGGTTTTCTGCGGATCTAAAAATTGGAAAAACTGAAAGTGGAAACGTCGAAACAAATCTTTCTCCGAGCAAAGATTCCGGAAAATCACTTTTTAATTTCTCTGATTTTTTTGCTAAATATAAGAAAGCGATGATGATCCTAGGGATTATCATACTCTTTGCGTTTTATAGACTTAGATCCGCTCGCCCGGGATCTAGCAGTCGTTCTTATAGAAGATAATAATTTTAGGAGCAAACTAACTTGCAATCGTATCGACTATTGATTCTTCCTTTTTTGATTTTGGCAGTTTCCTTTACAATTTTGTATCCGAATTTTGCCGATCGTACTTTAAAAATCGTTGTGAGAGAGGATGTTTACTCTCTTCCAGAAGCAGACCAAAAAACATTGGTTAATGGGCTGTTTGAACGTTGGGCGAAAGATTATGGCAAAACTTCTGGATGGACCATAGAACCACAAGGAACACTTCCTCCTAAAGAAAATCCTTTTTATACGGTAAAGGGTCGATTTATCACTTCAGCAAAGATCAATCAAATTTCTCAAGAAAACCAATCTTTAGTGAGTGAATCTAAAAATAAACTTGAGCCCACTTGGATTGAAAATACAATTCGCGGTGGTAAATCTTTGTCTATTAAATTGGGATTAGATTTACAAGGTGGAATGAGAGTTGTACTCAAAGGTGACTTTGATGACTATACATCCAAACTCAAAGATCTTTATGCAAAAGAATTAACTGAGCTCAACCTAACACTTAGTAATCCAACTATAAAACCAGAAGAAAAAGAAAAAGCAAAGTCACGGCTCGCCGAAATTGAATCTAGTTTTGATCTTTCACCAATGCGTAAGATTGTTGAACTAGAAAAAGCAAAGATGATTATTGACAATCGTCTTACGACTCAAAACCTAACAGAGCCACAAGTTCGTATTCAAAAAGAACAGGATGCGATCGAAGTTTCCCTACCAGGTGTTTCTAACTCAGCAGCCATTTTAGAAATTTTACAAAATACGGAAACGGTTGAGTATCGTTTAGAAGAACCAACACCTTTCCTTTATAAAAGCCAAATTGCGGATAATGAACGCCGTATGATGGATTTAGGAAAAAGAGAGAACACGGATATTTTTCTCTTTCAAGAACTTGTAAAAAACAAAATGGGTAAAAAAGCCCAAGATGAGTTTTTAGAAGGGTTAGAGAAAAAATACAATATTCCAAAAGACTTCAAAGTATATGCAATGTGGGCTCGTGGAAATGCAGCCAAATCGGCACTTTTGCCTCGTAGTTTTGTGGTTTTGGAACGTAAAATTGCCTTATCTGGAAATGATATGACCAATGCCCAACCATCTTATAACTCCAATTCCTATGGATGGATGGTAAGTTTTACTCTCACTCCTAATGGGGCAGAAAAGTTTTTTGATCTTACTTCACAAAACCGTGGCCGTAACCTAGCAATTGTTTGGGGGGATAAGGTGATTTCAAATCCTGTTATCAATGACCCAATCGCTGGTGGACGTGCTGAAATTTCAGGAAGTTTCTCTGAACAAGAAGCCATTCGATTGGCAAACGTAATTTCAGAAGGAGCACTTCCTATCCCACTTTCTGTTTTGGAAATGAGATTCATTGGACCAACTCTTGGAATTGAATCCATCGAAGTGGGTGTAAAAGCTGTTGCCATAGGATTTTTCCTAGTGATGGTTTATATGATATTTTATTACAGGTTAGGTGGATTTATTGCAGACCTTTCTCTATTAGTAAACCTTATCATTTTAGCGGCACTTCTAACTTTGATGGACTTTACGTTGACTCTTCCAGGGATTGCCGGGATCATTCTGACAGCAGGTATGGCTGTTGATGCGAACGTAATCATATATGAAAGGATACGTGAAGAAATTGAAGAGGGAAGGGCACTTTCCATCGCAGTCACACGTGGTTTTGAAAATGCATTTTGGACCATTATGGACGCGAACGTAACCACACTCATTGCAGGGATTTTAATGATTCGTCTTGGAAATGGACCAATCAAAGGTTTTGCGATCACTCTTTGTTGGGGGATTGTGACAACTCTATTTACTTCTCTTTTCCTCTCACGGTTGTTTATGGAACTTACTGTTAACCGATTGGGAATCCATCATTTAAACTTAAGGCCTTTCTTCTTTGGAAAAAAGGAGACTACAAATGCGTAATATCAATTTCACAAAGTATAAATACTTTACTCTTAGTTTTTCATTTTTAGCGATTGTTTTTGGTTTTGTTGTAACTTTTGCTAAATACGGCGGATTTGCTCACTCTCTTGATTTTAATGGTGGACTACGAACTGTTGTGGAACTTCCTGCGGATAAAACTCGTAGTGATTTGGATGGATACTTTCAGTCCAAAAACATTGAAGCCGTCGTGATTCTTTTGGAAAAAGATAAAAATATTTATCAATTGGACATCGGACTAGGTTCTTTAGATACAATTGAAACTTTGTATAAGGAAATTCCGGAAGAAAACCGTGAGTCTTCCACTTCTGCCATTGATCGTTTTGTTCAACTTGTACGTTACGAATATAAACTTCCGAAAGAAAAGATTCTTTCCGCAGACCAAGTAGGTGCAGTAGTTGGAGGAGAGTTGACAGAGGTGGGTATCACACTTCTACTCACAACACTTGCCATCATCCTTTTGTATTTGAGTATTCGTTCTCAGTTTAAGTTTGCTTTGGCTTCTTCCATTGCTCTGGTTCATGATATCCTTATGACTTTGGCACTCATTGGATTTTTACAAATCAAACCAAGTGTTCCTATCATTGCGGCACTTCTCACACTCCTTGGTTATTCCATTAACGATAAAATCGTGGTATTTGACCGAATTAGAGAAAACGCACATGGAAAAGACAATTTAGCTCTTTCCAATATCATCAATGTTTCGATCACACAAACCTTGGGTAGAACCATCAATACTTCTTTTACAACAATGATTTCTGTTGTGGCAATCATTGTGGGTGGGGCAGTCGAATTGTATGATTTTGCTTTCATTCTACTTTTTGGGGTAATTGTCGGAACCTATTCTTCAATCTATATTGCGGCACCTATTTCTGAGATTTACGACCAACTCAGGAAGAAAAAATTCGCATAACAAATATTTTATGGATGCAGAGAAACGGAAGGAAACTTATTCTCTGCATTCCCTACTTGGGTTTTTGGCAATGGGAAAAACCGGAGCCAATCCTCCCGTCTCTGCTGTTTTAACTGATGAAACAGGCTCCATTCTTGCCAGTGCACATACCCAAAAATTTGGTGGGAACCATGCCGAAAGGGAACTTTATTCACGTTATCCGAGTGCTGGTGAAAGCCAATTCCTTTCTGTTAGTTTAGAACCCTGTACCCATTTTGGAAAAACACCACCTTGCCGCGATTTGGTGATTGAAAAAAAACCTAAAGAAATCAAACTCGGTTGGAAAGATCCGAATCCTTTAGTGACTTCGGGAGATTGGGAAAAGTATACAGAGTCTGGAATTTCTGTTACATTGGATCCCATGCTCGCAAAGGTTTCCCTACCTTTTTTACAAGGTTTTTTACACCGAATCCAAACGGGAAGGCCTTGGGTTTGGATCAAAGCAGCCACATCCATTGAAGGTAATTATGCTTCGAAAGAGAAAAAAAAGGAACGTGTGAGTTCAGAGGAAATGGATTTATATTTGCAGGTTCTCCGTGCGAAAATGGATGCAATCGCTGTTGGTCCAGGAACCGTAATTTCCGATTCTCCCTCCCTTCATTTTCGAATTACAGATGAGATGGTTCTTACGCAGAAACCAGGACAAAGAGTTACCGAATTAGAACCTTTTTTTGAAGCGGGATCTGGACTCATATCTTCGTTATTATCCTATACAAAAGATTCTGAAAAATTACATCGTTTAGAGGAAGAAGTATACCAACCATTTCGTATCTTTTGTTTGGATCCAAACCATCTTCCCTCTGATGTTTTTTTTGCAAAACAAAGGGAACTGACTGAAAAGTTTGGAGTGAAAAAATGTATTTTTTTTATATTAATCGAGGACAATTCGGAATCTATCTCTAAAGAATTAGAGGAACAAATTAAGATGGTTTCCCCTTATGAAGCAGTTTTCATTGATTCGAATGAAGGTGATAAGTTTTTGGAAATTCTCGGAGAACTCGGCATCAATACTTTGTTATGTGAAGCCGGTAGTTTTTTCCCAAACTTCCTACAAAATGAACTTTCAGAGGAAGATCGAATTTTGGAGATTCGAAATGAAAAAAAATCGATTCCTGATGGAATTCCTTTTATTTTTCACAACGAACCACTGATTTCCGAATACAAAGTCGGAACAAACCGTATTTTTATCAGAAAACCGCAAAGGAGTCATTAACCCAATGTTTACAGGTCTTGTCGAAACCCTCGGAAAAGTAATCACTATAAAACCAATTGATTCGGGAATCCAATTCACAATCGAAACAGAATGGGAAAATCCTGATTTAAAAATAGGAGATTCCATTGCCATCAATGGAGCTTGTATGACAGTCACTGAGTTCAGTGATTTAGGGAATGTTTTTAATTTTTATGCATCTTTTAAATCTTTAGAATTAACCAACTTGTCTCGGTTAGGGGAAGGATCTTCTGTGAATTTAGAAAGAGCGATGGCGCTCGGACAAAGGTTTGGTGGTCATATGGTCCAAGGCCATGTGGACGGAATGGCAAAAGTCATCAGTAGAAAACAAATCGAAGCCGAAGTAGAAGAGTTCTGGGTGGCGATCCCAAAAGAACTACAACGTTATTTTGTTAAAAAAGGTTCTGTGACTTTAGATGGAATCAGCCTTACAGTTGTCGATGTGAAAGACGGAAATATCCAACTGATCCTGATTCCTGAGACGATGGAAAAAACAAATGCAAATTCCTGGAAAAAAGACCAATGGTTGAATGTAGAAGTGGATGTTCTTGCCAAATACATTGAAAATTATCTGGAACAGAGGTCTTGAGTTTTAGTTCCGTTTTAGTAAATCGTCGATTTCGGAATCAGTGTCGTCATCAGAAACATATTTGGTTCGAAAATCTATTTCATTCATAATTTCAAAAAACATATCTAGTTTAGCTAATTTGAATACGTTCATAATCATGGGTTTCATACCCACTAGGATGAGTTTGCCTTTTTTGTTTTTCAGTGAATTGAGGCTTTTGATAAGAGAACCAATTCCAGAAGAGTCAATATAGTCGAGACGGCTCATATCGATAGAAACAATACTGGGATTTGGTTCGATGATTTTTGCAAAGATAGATTCAAATTCCTCTGTGGATTCTATATCGAATTTTCCAGCAATTTCTATGGTTTTGATCTTTCCTGTTGCGTTTAGTTTCAGTTCCACAAGGCCTCCGATCCGGAATATTTAGACAAAAGAAAGGGGAAAAATCAATGACTTTCTTTGGGAATCTTCTTTAATTCGGAACGGCTTTCAGAGTTTTAGTATATAGAGGCCTTCCCCAATGATACGTCCGATCGAAGAAGCAATCGAAGAAATCCGCCAAGGCAAAATGATCATTCTCGTCGACTCTGAAGACAGAGAAAACGAAGGAGATTTGGTCTGTGCTTCCCAATTTGCAGATAAAGACAAAATCAACTTTATGGCAACCCACGGTCGCGGACTCATTTGTGTTCCCATGGAAAGGGAAAGGCTACAATCTTTGGGCCTTGGGAAAATGGTGGATGATCTTTCATTGGGAGATAAACATGGAACTGCCTTTACAGTTTCCGTGGATGCCAAACATGGAACGACAACAGGTATTTCAGCACCTGACAGAGCCAAAACGGTGGAAGCTCTCCTTGATCCTAAAACAAAATCGGAAGATTTAATGCGCCCAGGTCATATGTTTCCTTTACAAGCAGTTACCGGTGGAGTTTTAAGAAGGGCAGGTCATACCGAAGCTGCTGTCGACTTAGCAAAGTTAGCTGGTCTATATCCTAGTGGTGTCATTTGTGAGATTATGAATGACGACGGATCAATGGCTCGTATCCCTGATTTGGAAAAGTTCGCAAAAACTCATGGACTCAATATTTATACAATTGAAGATCTCATTCGTTATAGAAGACACAAAGAAAAATTAATTCACCTAGAAGTGGAAGCAAATCTTCCAACTGAGTTTGGTGATTTCAAAATCAAAGCTTATTCCACACAAATTGACGACAAAATCCATATGGCACTGGTTAAGGGAGAAATTGATCCTACAAAACCTGTGCTCGTAAGAGTTCACAGTGAATGTTTGACAGGTGATATATTTTCTTCACAGCGATGTGACTGTGGACCTCAACTTCATAATGCCCTACGGATGATTGAAAAAGAAGGAACAGGAGTTCTACTTTATATGCGCCAAGAAGGGCGTGGGATCGGAATCATCAATAAACTCAAAGCTTACTCCTTACAAGAGGGTGGCCTGGATACTGTCGAAGCCAATGAAAAATTAGGATTTGCTCCTGACTTACGTGAATACGGAATTGGTGCTCAAATTTTACGAGACATCGGGGTGAAACAAATGAAACTCATCACGAATAACCCCCGTAAGATTGTGGGACTCGAAGGATACAATCTGCACGTAACAGAAAGAGTTCCCATTGAGATTGATCCTGTGGAAGAAAATACCCGTTACCTGCAGACTAAAAAAACAAAGTTAGGTCACTTACTCAACCTTCACGGTTGATCGCATCGATTTTATGAATCAAGCGATCCGTATGCCCGCTAGAAAGGAAAACCTTTTTAGCGGGTCTGCCGTATTTGAGATTTAGAAAGACTTTTTAAATCGAGACCTTACGGAGATAAACGACTTCGTTTCCAACCTGATTCGATTCTTTCAAAAGAAATCCTGTCGTGCAGTCGTCCCACCCTTCCTTGCCAAAATTCAATTTTGGTAGGGGACACGGAATACCCACCCCAGTTTTCTGGTTTTTGAATTTTTTTACCTTCCCATTCTTTTGTGAGAGAGGCAAACTTCTCTTCTAAAAATTCTCTAGATGGCACCACCGAACTTTGATTAGATGTGTGGGCTCCTATCTGGGATTCTCTGGGCCTAACTGCAAAATAAGTTTCTGATTCTTCTTTGGATATGCGGGTTGCTCGACCTTCGATTCGGATTTGTCTTTCGAGCTTCGGCCAAAAGAAATTGAGAGCCACAAGATTGTTTGTGGCAATGTCCTGTCCTTTATCAGAATCATAATTAGTAAAAAATTGGAACTCGTCACGGATGAGTCCTTTGAGTAAAACAATGCGCACTGATGGTTGGCCTGTTTTGTCTACCGTAGCAAGGCTCATGGCATTGGGTTCGGCTTCTCCTTCTTCTTTGGCTTCCGAAAACCAAAGACTAAATAATTTTAAGGGATCTGAACCTGCTGTTTCTTCCGAAAGAACAGAGCGAGTGTAGAGTTTTCTCATATGTGGTAATTCATTCAATGGTTCCATAGATCGGAAATCCCTCCCAATTGTAGTAGTGGACAAGAAGTTTTGCAAAATAAGTTAAAAATAGTCCGAGGGAAAAGTAGAGTCCCATAGGGATTTTTTTCCCCTTTAAGGAGTCTCCTTTTTTTCGTAAAAGAAAACTGAAACCTACGGCAAGAAGGTATGTGGAGTTAAAGTATAAAATCCAAAATGGATTTCCTGCAATGGCAGAAAAAATAGGTGAAAAAAGCACATCCCCAAGGCCAGTCCCCCCACGAAAAAGAAGGTAAATGACTAGGTAAAATGATAGAAATCCTAAAAACACCCATAGGGTTTCTATTTGCAAGGATTCACCAAACAAGAAGTAGTTGGAGAGAAAACCGAAACAAATGATAAAAGGTAAGTTTTCGTAATCCAGGGAAAATTTGGCGACGTCTGTCATCATGGAGACAAGAAGATGTCCCAATAAAAAAAGCAGGAAGAGAGTTCCAAAAATATCTTCCGAAACAAAGTAGACAAAGATTGCAATGAGTCCAAATAAAAATTCCGAAAGTGGGTAGAGTTTGGCTAAACTTCTTTTGCAATTGTCGCATTTACCTTGAGTCAAAAACCAACCAAAAATTGGGGTGAGATAGGTTTTTTTCACCAAATGCCCGCAAGATGGACAATGGCTAGGTTTTGTAAAAATAATTTTCCAACGTTTCAGACCCTTTGTTTCTTTTCTTTTTTTACCGTAACAATAAAGTAAAATGCGTTCTGCAAGGGTAGTGTAGAAACTGGCTAAGGCCCCGCCAAAAAAAAATAGGATTCCATAGGTCGAGAGGGTCCAAAGAAATAACCAAACCGATTCGTCCATAAAATCCAATTTACTTCCTTTCGTTAAATCTGAATGACGGAATTAACTTTCCTTAGAAAGTTCTTGTAAGGCCTTCATCCCTCGTTTTAAAGTGTCCCATTCTGTAGCAAAGGAAAGTCTCACATAATCTTTTTTATCACAAAAGATAAATCCAGGAACAAGGATGAGATCTTTTTTGACAGCTCTTTGGATGAACTCTTCATCAGTGACTGGAACTTGAAAAAAGGAATAAAAAGCCCCACCCGATTTTTGGATGGGGTAGTAGTCTTTTAAAGAATCATAAACAAAGTCACGTTTTTCTTTATAGTCTTGGATGTAGACACTCATATCTGTATTCAGTGCTTCAATTCCCGCCCATTGGGTGATGGAAGGAGCACAAACGACAGTATACTGCTGTAAGGTGGTAAGAGCTTTGATCACCTTGTCTTCGGCAAGGATGGTCGCAAGCCTAAGGCCTGTCATATTATAGGTTTTAGAAAAACCTGTGAGTGTGATGGTTTTTTCATACTCAGAACCAATTGAAAAAAACTTTTTATCATAATCAAAAAGTTCATAAATTTCATCGCTGATCAGGTATGCCCCAGTAGCTTCCGCTAAGTTCGCGAGGGCTCGCAGTTGTTCTTTGGAAAGGACTTTTCCTGTGGGATTGGAAGGATTGGAAAATATAATCAGTTTGAATTTCCGAGATTTTAAAGATTCTAAATCTTCTGGTTTGAAACTTTCTTCCAGTGGAACTACTTTTCCACCATAGAATTTTAACATCGCCGGATACATTAAAAAGTAAGGGGAGATGACCAAACATTCGTCACCTTCGTTTACAAGTGCATTGAAGAGTAAAAATAAAGCAGAAGAAATTCCTGAAGTAACAAGGATCCGGTCTTCATGCGCATAAGAAATTTTGTTTTGGGTTCTGTATTTTTCAGCCATTGCTGATTTTAGTTCCGGAATCCCACCAGTTAAGGTATATGAAGTTTTTCCATCACGAGCCGCTTTAGTTAAAACCTCTATGATGTTAGGTGGGCAAGGGAAGTGAGGTTGTCCGATACTGAGATTGATCGGGTTTTGGATGGTCCGTGCAAGCTCAAAAGCCTTACGGATGGGGGAGGAGTCAATCCCATACATTCGATTTGCGAAATCCATGGAATCATCATGGTTTTTTGGGGAGGTACGGGTCAATAGAATTTGGTTTACACCTAGGAAATGGGTAGAAATCTGAAGGATATGGAATTTGTTACCATCGCTGATGTGAAAGTGCCGGTTCTCCCGCCCACGAGTAAGTTTCCCGTTTTCCCTTCTAGCCTAGTCGAAACTGACTCGGTAAAACAAACCTTACAAAAAATTCTATACCCCATGCTTGAAGGGATTCCTGTCCTCCTTGTGGGCGATGCAGGTGTTGGAAAAAACGCACTTATTTATTATATCAACTCTCTTCGTAAACAACCTACACTTCGTTTTAGTTTCAACGAAGACACACTCCCCGAAGACCTCATCGGTTCTTACCGCATCCTTCTGGATGGAAAAGGATTCACTTGGTCGAATGGCCCTCTCACTAATGCTTTGTCAGAAGGACTTAGTTTTGTCGCCGATGAGATGAACCTTTGTGCACCAAACATCATCAAACGATTTTCTTCTGTCTACGAATCCAACTACTTAGATCTTTTGGAAGGAAGTGGAGAACGGGTAAATGGAAAAACAGGATTCTGGTTTATCGGAACCCAAAACCCCAGTGAAGGATTTGAAGGTAGAAAACCCCTTCCTTTTGATATCACCAAACATTTTGCTGTAGTGTATGTAGATCCGTATTCGCCGGAGGAGATGTTTTTTATCTTAAAGAAACTTTATCCAATGCTTGGGGAAGAGGTTCTCAAACAAATCATTCGGATTAGTTTGGAATCGGAAACTCGGATCAAATCCGGGGAAATTGGAAAAGGTGATTTAGAAAAATACCATTTTAACTTAAGAACCTTACAAAAGTATTGTAACCGTTTGGTTTTATTTGGCGCTAAAGACAAAATCGTTGCGGCAAGAGAAGCCCTTTACTTATTCGAAGAACCTTTCCGTAAAAAAGAAGACAAAGCCAAACAAAGAGAACTCATCGAATCGGAGTTTGGTGGTTCAGTGAAACTCGTTCCTACCAAAGGGTATGTACAAGGTTCCACTATTTTTTGGAATGATAAGGAAATCAAAACTTGGGATGAAAAAAAGACCATCTCCCTTCTTTCCACTTATCCCACTCCAGAACCAGTTTTACATTTTCTCGACCAAGTATTCACCGCCATCCAAGCAAAAGAAAATATCTTAATTGAATATAGAGAAGACCAAGACCCACAAGAGTTTTTACCACTTTTTACAGAGCTTACAGGAATCGAACTGGAGTCTGTGATGTTATCCAAAGGGATGCATACCTCCGATGTAGTGGGTGCCTTAAAGCCAACAGAAGAAGGAAATATTGAAAGTGTGACTTGGGTAGACGGCCCCCTAACACGCTCTATTCGAAAAGGCCATATCATTCTTATCTCTGGACTTGAATCTGCTGGTGCAGAACTTGTGGAAAAGATGAATATGTTAACTGACGATGCACGTTCCCTCACTTTGCCTCCGGAGTCCGGCGAATACCTTCCCATCCAACTCACAGAAAAATCCATTGTGTTTGGAATGAAGTCTTTTCGTTCTTCTAAATCAGTAACAACAATTTCTCGTGCCTTTCGTAACCGTTTCACACCGATTCTTTTTCCCGAACTAGAAGATGTAAAAGTTTTAGAAGAAATTTTAGAGTTTTATCTTCCGGAAGGGGTTCTATCACGTTCCCTTGCGCGTTTCCACCTCAAAGCTAAGGAACTCGCAGAAAAACGTACGATTGGTTCGGCAAACTTAATGCCATACCGATTTGGAATCGCCAATCTCTTAAAATGGAAAAATCATATCTATCGTTACAACCAAACGGATGTAAAAGACATAGCCATTCGTGGGGGAAAGATTTATTATACCAATCAAATCGCTGATCCCAAAGAGAGAAAGGAACTGGAACGTCTCCTCGAAGGTTATCTTTCTGGAGTAGAAGTCGTCTCAACACTCTTCGAGGAAATCGAAGAGAAAAAAAAAACGTTTACGGTTGAATCAGGATTAGATCGAAAAAATTGGTGGGATCCGGAACTCCACAAACGTGACCCCCTAACAGGCGTTGCAAAAAAACTAAACTCTGGGGAAGAAACCAAACGGGGGATTGAAATCAATACCCCCGAAACTGGTGGCAAAATCAAAGAAGGTGCCGACGCCTGGTATGGTGAAGACACCCAAGGAAACCAAGGCCAAGGAGAACCACAAGGTGGTGGTGGTGCTTGGGGTTACCGAACCGAAGAACTCTACAAACAATTCTTAAAAAAACGCCGTCTTCTTTGGGACTATTCCATTATGGTAGGCCTTGAAGAATTTAAGTCGGTCTTTGGAAAGGAATTGGAAGAGGTCGAACTCAATTTAGAACAACTTTTTGATCCAGAAATTGACATCCATCGGATGTATAAAAACGAAGGGTCACGGGTGGATGCAAGAAAATACATCTCGTACAAAAGTGGAAGGGGAGATACTAAAATCTTCGATAAAACCATCATCGAAAAGAATGATGAAAAATTAAAAGGTGTAGAAGTCACCTTCCTTGTTTCGAAATGCCGTAGGATCTTTAACTTTGAATATTCGATTGCGATGCTTTCGGCTCTCCTTGTGAGTTTGCATATCCTAAACGAACATGATATCAAAACCAGTGTCCATACTTTCTGTGATATCAAAAACTCCAAAGACACAGTGGATATTTTTAACTTAAAATCGGCGGAAGAAGATTATACTGCGGAAAAGGAAGAAGAGGTATTTTCTGCTCTTTGTAAAAATTGGCATGGGGACAGCATTCCAGAATACCAAGTTCTCTCCAATTCGGAGCGGTTTTTTTCGCCGGATGCCCAAACTAAGATCATTGTGATCCTTTCTGACTTCCGGGGCCAAAGGGCAAAGACATATATCGAAGACGAACTTGCGTCTTTTGATACCAGAAAGTTGAAAGAAGCTGTACTGAAAAACCAGGACAAAAATTATGTATTTTTAGGGGTGGGACTTGGGTCTCGCTACATTGCGGAACACGTGTTCCAAGACTCTATCCAAATTACGGCAGATAACTTTTTTTCCATGCCAAATTTGATTGGGGCTGAAATTGCAAGACTTGTGCAAATTCACCATTCGCTTAGGCAATAATAACTATGGGCAAAACCAAAAAAGACGACAAACCACGCGGAACCGATCCTTTAATCAACAAAAAGGCAAAGTTTAATTTCGAACTCTTAGATTCGTTCGAGGCTGGTGTCGTACTCACAGGATCTGAGGTAAAATCCCTTCGTGAAAAAAAGGGAAACCTTACCGATTGTTTTGCGAAAATTCGGAATGGGGAAGTGTTTCTAGAAAACTTTCAAATTCCTCCCTACAAAAATGGAGGTTATGCGAACCATCCTGAAATTAGGCCTCGCAAACTCCTTTTAAAAGCAAAAGAAATCGAAAAAATTGATCGTTCCATCAAAGAGAAGGGTTTGGTTCTTGTGGCCACTCGCTGTTTCTTTAAAAACAACCGTTTGGTGAAGATTGATGTCGCTTTAGCCAAACCAAAAAAACTTTACGACAAACGTGAAGACATCCAAAAAAAGGAAGCCAAAATCGATATGGAAAGAGCCATGAAGGAACACCTACGCAAATGAAAGGACTTCCAGTGGTCACCATTGTTGGTAGACAAAATGTGGGTAAGTCCACACTATTCAACGCCATCCTCCGCGCACAAAGTGCTATCACAGAAAATACAGCTGGTGTGACAAGAGATGTGTTACAAAAGACTGTCGAAAGATCAGAATTTAAAATTCCTTTCACTTTGTCAGACACTCCTGGTCTTGATATTGAAAATATCGATGAAATCTCTAAGGAAATCATTGAGATTGCCTTTGAACATTTACGAAATTCGGATTTGATCCTTCATGTAATCGATCATAAAGATTTACGTAAGTATGATCACAGACTGATCGAACTATTTAAAAAAGATGAAATCTTAAAAGATAAGATGGTTTTAACTCTTATCAACAAAGTGGATACCGAACAAGACGAATATGATTTGGAACCATTTTACAAACTAGGGTTAAACGAACTCCTTCCTATCTCTGCCCTTGGGCGAAGGAATTTTGACCTTCTTTATCAAAAGATTAATTTTTTTCTTCCAGACAAAATCAAAATGCCGGAAGATCCGTATTGCAAAATTGCTATCATTGGAAAACCTAACTCCGGTAAGTCGTCGCTTCTGAATACCTTTCTCGGATACAAACGTGCGGTTGTGAGCGATGTGCCTGGAACCACAAGAGATTCTGTTTCCGATCAGTTCTATTTCCAAAACCAAAAATTGGAAATCATTGATACGGCCGGGATTCGCAGAAAATCCAAAACTGGGGAAAGTTTAGAGTTTTATTCTTACAAACGAACGCTCCATAGTTTGGGAGAAGCCGATGTGGTGGTCCTTCTTGTAGATGCTATGAAAGGTCTTGGCGAATTTGATAAAAAGATATTTGGAGAAATCCAGGAGCTTGGAAAACCAATGATTGTGGCTGTAAACAAATGGGATCTCGTTCCAGAAAAAGAATCCAATTCTTGGAAACACTACAAAGACCGAATGGAAGCAAAACTTTCGATTTTAAAGGAACGTCCCCTCATCTCCCTTTCTGCCAAAGAAAAGGTGCGCACACACAAACTCCTGGAGTCGGTTGTGGCTCTTTATGAAAAGTCCCAGAAAAAGCTCACCACCCGTGCCTTAAATGACTGGTTAAGCAAATGGGGGGGCAAAAATAAGGTGCAGAAGGCATCCAATCGACCTCCGAAGGTGTATTATGCCACGCAAGTGTCCCAGATTCCTTTTAAAATTTTATTCTTCGTCAATGATACGAAACTCTTTCCGTCAAATATTTTAAGCTTTTACCGAAAGAGTATAGTAGCGGAGTTCGGACTGGATGGCCTAGCGGTTGAGATCGAACTTCGGAACAGAAACGAGGGTAAGGAGGGCAAGGAATGATTCTTGCTGCAATCCTATTGAGTTACCTTTTAGGTGGCATTCCGGTCGGGTATCTTCTGGCCAAACAAGTGCGGGGGATTGACATCCGCGAACACGGCAGCCGTAACATCGGTGCCACCAATGTGGGTCGTGTGATCGGTTGGAAGTATGGAATCATTGCTCTCTTTTTAGATGCGTTGAAAGGTGCGATTCCGGTCGTTGCCGCCTCCTATATTGAATCTCCTTATTCCTTAACCACAACAGAAATTTTACTTGGATCCGTTGCCATTCTCGGGCATACATTTACACCTTTCCTTCATTTCAAAGGAGGAAAAGGAGTGGCCACAGCTCTCGGTGTGTATATGACTTTAGTTCCGATTGTAACAGTTTGTGCGGTTGTGATTTTCTTTATTGTGTATAAAATTTCTGGATTTGTTTCCCTTGGTTCCATTTTGGCAACCTTATCCATGCCCATCTGGTATTTTGGAACTACAAAGTACATTCCGGACTCAGAATACCATCCCGTCATCTTTTTTGTGTTAGTTGCTACTTTTTTCCTCATTTCCTATTCGCATAGAGAAAACATCAAACGTTTGGTGTTAGGTAAAGAACTGCGAGCTACACAAAATGCAAACTGAACGCGAATCCATACTCACAAATAAAGAAAAACTTTTTCTTCTTACCAAATTTGTAGAAGACCATCCGGAAGCAGAAATCCAGGACTTTTACAAATGGTTGTATTATGGGGAATTTGGAATGGAAGAATCTACTTTGATTATGACAGGTCGGCAATCCATTCCAGAACTACATATTGTTCTCAGTGAAATCAAAAAAGAAGAATCTGAAAATATAGAATCTGAACTCATTTGGGAACCAATGGGACTTGCCGCAAGGTTTGTCAAAGTGTATGCAACCAAATACTACCATATGGATTGTCCGGTGAAACGACTTGTCAATTTATTGGAAAGGTCTCCCGCCTTTCGGGGGGCAAGGATGAGTTTTAAATTGGATTGGAACTTACTCAAAGAAACTGTTTTAGAGTTAAGACCAGAACTGAGTCGTCGAGATTTTATTAATTTTGAGGAAAGGATCAACTTCCACCAATTGCCCGCTCTTCCCTATACAGATGGCTATGCGGAAAAAAATCCTTTTGCTTACCGAGTGGTGTCGCAAAAATTATTTTTTGATTATTTTCCTGAGTTTGAAGACAATTCTGTGTTTCATCCTTTTTCAGGAAATGAATCCATCATTGGATAAAGACTTCGTTTTAAATACCTAATTTCTTTTTTGATGGATTGGATCATGAGTTGGTTCTTTCTTACAAGTTCCAAGTCTTTATGGCGTAAAATATAAATCTCTGTTTTACGCACCATCCTTCGTAAATACGATTGTTCCCGCATCCAAATCCAAATGTCGGATTCTTGGAAAGACTGGATTTGCGTATTCTCTTCAAATTTCTTAAGTCCTTCTTCCATAAACTCCAAATCTTTTTGGATTCTATTGTATAGGTTTTCTGATCCTTGGGGATTTAAGTAGGAAGGAATTTCTTTGTGATTTTTTGTTTTTCCCTGGTTTGTTTTAGAGCGAGAAGTATCATTCGATTGCGAATTTTCAAATCCATTTTTGTTTTTGGAATTTATCTTCCAAATGGGAAGTTCCTTCCAAGGGTAATTGTGGTTTGGAATTTCATTCAAATTTTCTTTTGCTTTTTCTGGACTGAGAGACTTGATTCCGGTAATTTCTGCGCCGTCTTCATTTACATTAAATAGTTTCATCTCGGTCACAGTGGTTGCTGACTCTTCAAACCAGTGTCTATACAAATCCAAAACATAATCGGTAAGAACGGATCCTTCGTTACCAGCCCTTGGTACAAACCTGGTTTCTCTTTTGCGAATGATGACTTCGTTGATTCGTTCTAAACTATTCTTCCGGTTGATTAGGGTGAGCCATTTTTCATTGTGATGGGTTCCCGTGGAATGGATTTCCCTTCCCGAATACGCCAAGTCTTGGCCAAGAAAATAAACAGAGGTAAAACCCATATACCTAAGCATATCAAAGGCTGTGGTTGCCACTGATCCCCCCGATTGGATATCTCCTACTTCATGAAATACCTGTTCGGCGAGTTCTCCTCCTGCTGTGACTTCCCTGACAAGTGAACCTTCCGCATCTACTTGGTATTTTGCTGTGACAGAATGCACCACTGATTGAAACATCGGTTCCCTAAGGAGTGTGGGAGAACTTACCAAATCTGCAAAAAGAGGAATCTGAGTCAGAGACTCTCCCATAAAATGAAAAAAGGAATTGGTTTGGGCATCCAGTGTGACAACACCATCCGCTTCAATCCCCGCTTTGATCAGGACTTTTAGCGAAGTATCGCATGACAAAACAAAAACTTTGTCTCTTACTGACTGTAGCCAAGAAAGATTTTTTCTTAGGCTTGGACCCGCTGACACGAGTACGGCGGTTAGTCCTTTGAATTTTTCCCTTAAAGAAGAGATGGGATAACGAATAGGTGTTTCTTTTCCTACATGGACTAAATTCCAAATGGAGTTTTTAATCCATAACCTTTCAAATTCAAACTTGGTGAGTAGGTCACTCATCTTTGCTGAAAATACAGTTTGGGTTTTTTCTTCTAATTCACGAAAGACCAAGTTTCGATTTGTGTCGGTTGGGTTACGAATGACTTTTAGTCCACTCACTCGTTCAATCGGTAGGGACTCTAGATAGTTAAAAAATAAGGGAAAAAATGCATCTCCAGAAAACAAATGCCTACCGGGTATCTTTAAAACCGGGATTAAAATTTTGTCCCAGATAACAGGGATTAGTGTTTCATCATCTCCAATTAGAATGAAAATCTGGCCTGGTGCCAAAGTTTCACTGATCTTTTGGATGAGGTGGGGATTTCCAAGTCCAAACAAAATGACAATATCCGTTGAACGTAAGGAGTAAGTATCTAAAAGTCGAATGGCTTGTGTTAGGGGAGAGAAGGAAGAAGAGAGTGGTTCCCCGTTTAATGAGACATAATATTCCCCTGGTTTCTTCGCAGAACCCAATTCCCAATGGAGATCGGATGCGAAGTTCCTGAAATAATTTTGTAAGTACGGCTTTCTTTCAAAAATTTCACTGGAAATGGGATCGATAATTTGGGACATAATACTATCTAAGGTTTTTTCTTATGTCTCCCAAGTGGTGTCAACCGGGAAACAGGGAAATCGAACGGCGAAACATATATGCATTTAAAGAGCCTAAGTATTGTTGGATTCAAAACGTTTGCGGATGAAACAGAGATCAATTTTGATCCCGGGTTTACTGCTGTCGTCGGACCGAATGGTTCGGGGAAATCAAATATCGTCGATTCAGTCAAATGGGTCTTTGGAGAAAAAAGCGCCAAGGGACTTCGAGGCGAAAAGATGGATGATGTCATCTTCCACGGAACAGAGAGTAGGCGAGCTGCCGGTTTTGCCGAAGTTTCTATTCTTTTTGATAACGATGACCATTTTTTCAACATAGATTATCCATCGGTAAAAATCACTCGTCGTTTGTATCCTGATGGAGAAAACGAATATTATCTCAATGATATCAGAACTACAAGAAAGGATATCGAAAAAACACTCCTCGATACAGGAATTGGTAAATCCAGTTATAGCATTTTAGAACAAGGACGAGTGGATCAAATTCTCAATTCCAAACCGGAAGAAAGAAGGGCCATCTTTGAAGAAGCAGCGGGAGTTTCGCGGTTCAAACTGGATCGGAAAGAAGCTACAAAGAAGTTGGATGATACCAACCAAAACCTTCTTCGTATCCAAGACATTATGAACTCTATGGTGAAAGACCTAGAAGTCAAAGAAAAACAATCAGAAAAGGCAGAACAGTATTTCAAACTCAAATCTGATTTGGATGAGTCCGACAAAAACCTAAGGTTTTTAAAGTTACGAGACTTCAAACGTCGGATGAAAAAGTCAGATGAAGATCTGCTTGAGATCCGCGAAAAAAATAAATCAATTTTATCTCTCATCCAAAACGAAACCAATTTGATTTCTGAAAAAGAAACCACGAAAGAGGCCAAAGAAAGAGAGATTGCAGAAATTGATAAAAAGTTATTTGATCATCTTTCCAAAAGCCAAATCCAAAAAGAAAAAATAGCTAAAAACAAAACCTTTATCTTGGAGTATGAACTTCGGATTGGGGAAATCCTTTCAGCTTTAGAAACGGAAAACCAGGCCACAATCAGACTCGAAGTGGAAAAACGTGCGATAGAACTGGAAAACGAACGCCAAAGAGAAATCCAATCCACTCTGCAAGAAGAGATCCAAAGTTTGGAATCAAAACGAGTATCCTTAGAGCTTTCCATCAAAGAAGAAGAAAAGTCCATTGAAGAAAAGGAAGGTAGGATTGGCGAAAATGAAAAACGCCATATCATCCTTCGGGAAAAACAAAAAACAGTCATACTCGAACTAATCCAAGAGTTAGAAAACAAAAAAAGGGAATCAAGAGAAGGGGAAGAAATTCGTAATGCTGACAAAGCAGACCTTCTTTCTGATTTAAATTTGTATCAAAACAAATTAGAATCTGCCCTTAAAAATTTAGAATCATCAATGGTAAATGACGGAATTTCCAACCTAAAAGAAATTCAACTCAGTCGTTACTCAGAAAAACTCACATCCTTTTTGAAAAGAGAAGATGATTTTAGAAATTTACTTTTTGATAAAGACGGAATCCTATCTAAAAAAGAATCCATAGACCAAGAAATCGAAGACCTAATTTTAGAAAACGAAAACCTAACACGGGGAATTCGAGACAACCAAAGTAATATCATTTTGCATAGAAGCCATTGGGAAGAAACAAGAACTCATATTGTGGAACTCGAGAAAAAACTTCTGGAATCCAATTCTCGTTTGGAAAACCAACAAAAGGAAATTGCAGTCCTAGATGAAAGGATTGGTGAAATTGAAAAACGAATTTTAGGGGCAAAAGAACAAGAGTCTGTCATTCGTGAGAAAAAAGATAGTTTGGAAAAGGAAGTTGAGGTTCTAGAAAAAGAAATCGAAGAATCTTACCAAGAATTTCTTTCCATGAGTCGAATTTTGGAATCTGAAAAAGAAACCCTGCAGTCACTTGTGGAAGAAATTTCCGGAATTAAATCCAATATCACAAAAAACCAAGAAGTATTTCAAAACCTTCTCCCTTTACTTTCAGAAAAAGAAAGAACTAGTTCCGCACTCAAAGTTCAAATTGATTCTCTTGTGGAAGAGTTGTACAATGATTACTCTCTTACCGATTCTGAATTGGAAACAGAACGTGGGGGACTGGAACTTGACCAAAAGGCTGAAGAAAGAAGATTACGTTCTGCTAAATCCGAAATCCAACTTCTTGGTTCCATCAATCCACTGGCGATTGAAGAATATCGAAATATCAAAGAAATCTACGAACACAACCTAAAACAAAAGGTTGATATCGAAAGTTCCAAAAAAGACATCGAAGAAGTTTTGAAACGAATCAACGAAGAGTCCGAAAAACTTTTCCAAGAAACGTTTGAAAAAATCAAACAGAACTTCCAAGAAACTTTCTCAACACTTTTTAATGGGGGAAGGGCCACACTGGAACTTACGGAAAAAGAAGATTCTCTCAATTCCGGAGTGGAGATCATGGCAGAACCTCCCGGAAAACATGTGCAGAACTTACGATTGTTATCTGGGGGAGAGAAGTCTCTTACCGCAATTGCGCTTCTATTTGCTATCTACATGGTCAAACCAAGTCCATTCTGTTTCTTAGATGAGATTGATGCGGCTCTGGATGAAGCAAATAAACTTAGATTTTGCCAGATTCTTGACCGGTTCAAAGACAAAACACAATTCATTGTAGTTTCGCATGCCCAGTCCACGATCTCAAGGGCCAATGCCATCTTTGGAGTCACAAACGAAGAACCAGGAATCTCTAAGATCCTTTCTCTTCGATTGGATGAAGCCAAATCACTCTCCAAACAAATCACACAAAAAACCGGAACTGACAACTAAGTCGGCGCCGGTCCCTGTTGTACGTTAAAAAACTAAGGCTACATTTGGTAGTCTTAGTTTTTTGTTATTATGCTAGAGGTCTTTTGTTATTTGTTGGCTTGCATTTCTTTCATGATGCAAGAAGAGAAAGCTTTGCAAGAATCACCACCAGTGAGACAGCCCGCAATTTTGTTATAGTATTTGGGACGGTTGCAATTGAATTCGCAGCCACGTTTGAGTGTTGATTTTTGCTCTTCAGAAGCGTTGGGATTCACTTGCACTGTACAGCTATAAAACTTATCGCAGGCCTCTTTACATTTAGGAAAGTCAGCTGCTTGGATGGAACCAGTAAATAATACCAGAACCAGAATTGAAAACAAACGGTTTGTTTTTTTCATACCTTGTCCTCTCGATCTTTGGTAGCGAAGACGGGAGTCGAACCCGTGACCTCAGGGTTATGAATCCTGTGCTCTAACCATCTGAGCTACCTCGCCCTATCACCTTAGATCGTTTGGTTGAACTAAATCTTTAGTTCTTTTGTCATTTTTTGAAGAGATTAAGAATGGTAAACAAAAAAAAGCCCCGGGGTTACCGGGGCCTTTTCTCTTAACAAGAGTAAGTAGTGAGGAATTCGTATGGGTGAGGGCGACCTTCCCATGGCCAAATTTCTGTTTCAAACTTGTAGTGTTGGTATGTTTGTAGAAAGTTTTCTGTAAACACATCACCTTGTTTAAAAATTTCTCTTTGAGCAAGCATCTCTTCCATTGCTTCACGAAGTGTGTGAGGCATTTGGCGGATTCCTTTTTCACGGATTTCATCCAATGAAAGTTCAAAAAGATCTTCTTCACGTGCAGGACCTGGATCGATTTTTTCAG
The DNA here is from genome assembly GCF_002811945.1 of Leptospira harrisiae. Lineage (NCBI taxonomy): Bacteria > Pseudomonadati > Spirochaetota > Leptospiria > Leptospirales > Leptospiraceae > Leptospira > Leptospira harrisiae. The sequence goes on from NZ_NPDX01000001.1 coordinate 1,303,432, forward strand.
CGACACCGGCCATACCAGCCATAAGAAGTGACGCGAACGCCAAATATGGGTTAGCTGTTGAGTCTGGGAATCGGAATTCTACACGTTTTGCTTTTTCACCGCTCACAAAAGGAATACGGCAAGAAGCAGAACGGTTCTGAGCAGAGTATGCTAAGATAGACGGAGCTTCGAATCCAGGAATGAGTCGTTTGTAAGAGTTAGTGGATGCGTTAGTGAACGCAGCACAAGCTCTTGCGTATTTCAAAACTCCACCAACGTAGTTGAATGCGAAGTCAGAAAGACCTTGGTATTTGTCTCCAGCAAAAAGGTTTTTTCCACCTTTCCAAAGAGAGATATGAACGTGCATACCGTTACCATTATCGCCAAAAAGTGGTTTTGGCATAAAAGTAGCAGTTTTTCCGTGTTTATGAGCCACCATCTTCACGATGTATTTTAGCTTTTGAACGTTGTCAGCCGCTTCAATCAAAGTTCCAAACTTAACACCAATTTCCCCTTGTGCTTGTGCCACTTCGTGATGAACCACAAATGTTTCCATTCCGATGGCTTCTAGAGTTTTTACAAATTCAGCACGGAGGTCAACTTGAGAGTCAATCGGAGCTACTGGAAAGTATCCACCTTTAGTTCCAGGACGATGTCCGGAGTTGAAGTTGATTTTTCCTGTATTGTTTGTTCCTGGAATTTCAGAGTGAGTGTTCCAGATTCCTTCGTTAGAATCTAATTCATAGTATTGGCAGTTGATTTCATCACGAACTCTTAAGCTGTCAAAAACGAAGAATTCATTTTCTGGACCGAAGTAAGCAGTGTCAGCAATTCCGGATTTGTTCATGAACTCTAATGCTTTTTTCGCAATGGAACGAGGGCATTTTTCATAGTATTGTTTTTTGTAGATGTCCCATACATCGCAAAACATAACGAGTGTTTTGTCAGCAGTGAACGGATCTAAAAAAGCCGTAGAAATTTCTGGGTGTAGCTGCATGTCAGAAGCATTGATTGGCTGCCAACGAGCAATGGAAGATCCATCAAAAGGAATTCCTTTGAATGTTTCTTCATCAACTGAATTCACATAATAAGAAACGTGATGCCACATTCCTTTGATATCCGTGAAGCGGAAGTCGTAGAAAATGACTCCATTTTTTTTGGCATACTCAACCACTTCCTTTCCGGAAGTAAATTTTGGGGTTGCGAACTGCATTTGATTCTCCTTCTTTCAGAGGTCGGTCTGATTGTTGTAATCTGATGTCCATCAAGATGCAAGATTTATACCAAGGCATTTCGACCTAAATATAAGGGTTTCGTGGAGTTTCTAAGCAATGTGAGTTAAAAGTCATGCCCAGTTTCTAAACGAATTGCATATAATGGAAACCTTACGCTTAAATTTGTAGCAAAATTGCCTCATTTAAGCTTCCGCCATTTCGAAATACTATCTCCAAACGGGGGAATTTGGTCAACGGAATCGGCTAATTTTCGAAGAGAATTCAGAAAATTTTCAGATTCCCAACAAGTTATGTTTTTTTTGTGGCAGTGACTGAAGATTCATAAAGGCTAGAATCTAGATGAGTTCTCGAAAACCGGATTATGGCCGTTACCAACATTTAGAGAGCTTCATCCACCTTTCCAAAGACGCCATCTGGTGTTACGAGTTGGACATCCCCATGCCAATTTCCCTCTCCTTAGAAGAACAGATGGAATATGTATGGAACCATAGCGTGATCCGGGAATGTAATTTGGCCATGGCGAAGTTTTATGGATACCATTCTGTCCATGAGATTGTGGGAAAGTATCTCAAGGACCTTGTGACACTAAAGAGTGTTTTTTTACTTCGAAAATTCATTGAAAACACTTACCAATTAGAAAATTACGAATACATAGTTGAATTGTCGGATGGCAACCAAAGAGTTTTTTTAATGAATTCACATGGGCAAGTGGAAGATGGACACCTCTTGCGAATTTGGGGCCAACAAATTGAAATTTCTTCCATTCGTGAGTCCGAAGTCAAACTTTCTGGACTGTTACGATTTTCCCAAATCGTGACAGAAGTTTCCAAAACCTTTGTCCATACCAAAGCTGAATTTGTATCGGATGCCATTCAGTTTGCTTTGGAAGAACTTGGAAAATACTCCCGAGCCGATCGGGTTTTTGCAGCCGAAATTTCATCAGACAAACAATTTTTATCAGTAACCCACGAATGGGTATTAGATGGCATCCCTTCTTTATTTTCGGTAGGTACAAAACTTCCCATTGCCAAAATGAATCCAGAAAGATTGGGGATTCTCGCTTCGGATGGAGTGATTCATATTGCTGATACTCAATTGATGGTAGATGAACCTTGGCATTTGGATTTGTTTAAACGTGCTGAGGTTCGATCTATCCTTGTCGTGGGATTACGAGATGAGGGGAGTGTGATCGGGATTCTCGGTATTACAACTTACGAACAAATTGGGAACTGGTCGGAAGAAACAAAACAATTGTTAGGTTTGGTCGCAGGTTTTATTTCGCAAGGTTTAGTTCGTGCTAAAAATGAAATCAAACTGATGAAAAAGGAAAAAATCTTACAAAGATTTTATTCCGATGTAAAAGAAGATTTGGCCCTTGCCAAATTAACCCAAGAAGCGTGGGTTGCCAAAGATTTTGGCGAAATTCAAAATGTAAAAATCCAATCTCGTTTTTTACCATACGATGAAATTGGTGGTGACCTGATTTTGTATGAAAGACTTAGCGAAGAATGTATCGATATTTTCTTCGGTGATATTTCTGGTCATGGAATCTCTTCTGCTTTGGTTTCAGGGATAGCAGCTGTTTCCTTTAAAAAACATTCCAAATTGGAATCCAGTCCTTCTGCGATTCTTTCTGCTATGCATTTGGAACTAAAAACCATTATTTTCAAACACCATATTTCTGCCTGTGTACTTCGTCTTTATCCCAAAGAAAGAAAGGTAGAGTTTAGTTTTGCAGGCCATCCCCCAGTTGTATTTTGGAAAGAAGATGAACGAGTGATGAAACTCGTAAAAGATGAAATGTACCCCATCCTTTTACTAGATCATTGGGAAGGGAAAACCATTTCTAAAACATTTGAGCCTGGAGATCGTTTGCTTTTATATTCTGATGGAATTTATGAATTAGAAGAAGAGACAGGTGGTTATATTGGTCTTGATGTTTTTTTACAAGAACTCTCTGAGATGATTTCTGTTTCGGATACAACCGATACTTTACTCAAAAAAATGATCGCTAATTGTCTCATAGACAAAGAACGAATCATTCATGATGACATTGCTGTTTTGTTTATGGAATTTTAATTTTCTCTGTCTGCAAGATCAAGTGCTTTGGCATCTGCTTCTGGATACTTTGTCAAATATTCCGAAACAATTTTCTTTTTCCCATCAAGCCGGTCCAAATGGTTCTCAATGATATGACCAAAATCCAATTTGCCAGTCACAATTTCATACCGTTCGGTTTCAATGGTTCCTAAGTCCAAATCAACGGGTACTTCATTTGCTTTGTCAGCATACTCTTTTGCTTTTTCCCAATAGGGGATGGCTTCTTTATAAAATGCTTCCGCCACTCCAAAACTTTCTTTGAGTTCATGTGCAAAATCTAAATTATAAAAATAAACATGTCTTTTGTCAAATTTGGAGGCAAGTCTCATGTAGGAACGCATGATTTGAATGTTGATATGCATAAACATCAAATTACGATATTTGTAGTATTCTTGTTCTGTTTTGGTTTCACACAAAGAATGTTTTGGGTGGCGGAATCGTTTCCCTAAAGCAATTTTTAACCAATAGATATTTTTTCTGATTTCATTATCGTTATAATGTTGTTTGAGATTGTACAACTCATAAAAATCTTCCAAATACTTTGGTTCCCATTTATGGAGTTTGTAAGGCACCCAATCTGAAAATTTTGTATAAGGTCCATTTTTTTCGTATTCGTAGTTGTAATCGATATCGGTTTCCCAGGCACCAAGGGAATGGGAAAACAAGGATAGAACGAGCGCAATTGAAATGACAAATCCTTGTTTCACCTTAAAAGTATCGGTAAAACGGGCAGATTCCCTAATGGGATTCTTATTTTAGAGGGAAGACTTCTGCCACCCATTGGTACCCGACACCCCGGACATTTCGGATGGATTCTTCTCCCAAAGCATCCCGAAGTCGTACAATTGCATTGTCTATGGTCCTTTCTGTAGGAAAACTTTCTTCTCCAACAATATTGTCTAAAATTTCCGAACGGCTGAAGACCTTTCTCACATCGGAAAGTAGGAGTGCGAGGAGGGCACAATCACGTTTGGAAAGTAAAACAGAAGACCCATCTGCTTGTTTTACAAGGAAGGAATCTAGGTGGATTTCCGACTCGTTCATTTTCCATTTTTGTCCGAAGTGTGGGCGAGTTTGGGCAACCACTCGTTCCAGTCGGATCAGAAATTCTTTTAAGTGGAAGGGTTTGGGAATGAATTCAGCGGCCCCAAGTTCAAATCCACGAAGTCTTTCTTGGGCACCTGCTTGTGCAGTGAGAAATAAAAAGGGGATATCTTTTTCTTTGGATAAAAACATTTCCGCTAATTGGAATCCGTTCCCATCAGGGAGTCGCAAATCAAGAACCACCAAATCAAATTGGTTGGGTGAAAAAAGAGTCTCCGCTTCTTGGGCAGTTTTCGCCCACTTAACTCTATACCTGTCTTGTTCCAATCTTTCTTTTAAAGTTTCCCCAAGGCCTTCGTCATCTTCCACAAGCAAAATTCTTGGTTTCATGGAACCTCTTTTAAAATCAGTTTAACCTGAAATCCGGACGAACTGTTCGGAAATTCAAGAGAACCTTTCATTTTTTCAATCAATTTTTTAACAATATACAATCCAATCCCACTCCCACTGGTTTTGGAATGACGTAAAAAAGGAAGAGTGAGATTTTTTTTATTACCGCTAAATCCACTACCATCATCTTCTAAAAGAAAAGAAATTTGTCCTTTATCTTTTGCGACAGTGAGTTTGATGGAGTTTGCTTTGCCATGGCGTTTTGAATTTTCACTTAAGTTCTTTAACATTGCAAAAAATGCTTTTTTATCGATATATACTTTGGTTTCTTTAGGAATCAGTACCTTCCAATTGAGGTCTGGTTCGTGGTGAGAATAGGATTCACATAAATCAGAAATGGTGGTTACTTCTAAATATAAGGATTCCCCTTGCATTAGACTTGCGAGATAAAATGCATTTCCCATTTGGGATTCAATGCGTTGGTTTTCTTTCCAAATTTTTTCCAATTTCTTTTTTAGGTCTGGTTCTTTTGTATTTTCCAAAAGTACTTCGATTTGCAACTGTAAGCTGGCAATGGGAGTTTTCATTTCGTGAGTGACAGTAGAAAAAAAATCAGAAATGAGTTTGGAACGTTTGTGGTCTCTATAGGAAAGAATCGCCAGAGTCACTCCACCGAGTGTGAGCATAGAAAGAAAAAAAGATCCTTCTAGTTGCAACATCCGATTGACTCGGTTGAGTTCCACTTGCCTTGCGTCGCTGATAGAAATTTCCGAAATGGTTTTGGCTTGGCGAAACCCCAAAATCCACCACCACACACCCAAAGAGAGTGTAAGGAAAAGCCAAGCAAGGGAAAAAAACATTCGAAATTGTGCTGATCCTCTCAATTTTGCCTCTCGATTCAAGTTAAGGCCAAGCGGATGGACGACGAGCAAAAAAAGGTGTTGTCACATTGGAAGAACCCGAGAATTTATTTTTTAGGAGAACAACTTTGAACTTCGACGAAATCTCGAAACATCTTGGAAACGACGCGGAATCCCTACTTGGATTCAAATCCCCAAAAATCGCTAAAGAATTAATTCACGTACCAGGCTCAGACTGGGTTGATAGAATTTTTGCTCCCACAGACAGGTCTATACCTGTGCTTCGTAGCATCCAAACCTTACTTGGAAGTGGTCGTCTCGGTGGAACTGGTTACGTATCCATCCTTCCGGTTGACCAAGGAATTGAACACTCTGCAGGTGCATCATTTGCAAAAAACCCTATTTACTTTGATGGCGAAAACATCATCAAATTGGCTATTGAAGGTGGTTGTAACGGTGTGGCAACGACCCTTGGAGTTCTTGGATCGGTTGCAAGAAAGTATGCTCACAAAATCCCTTTCATTTTGAAAATCAACCACAATGAACTTCTCACTTACCCAAACAAAAGTGAACAAATCCTTTTTGCTACGGTAAAACAAGCATATGACCAAGGTTGTGTTGCGATTGGTGCTACCATTTATTTTGGTTCCGCTGATTCAGGTCGTGAAATCGTTGAAATTTCGAAAATCTTTCAAATGGCTCACGAACTTGGAATGGCAACCATCCTTTGGTGTTATGTAAGAAACAATGCTTTCAAAAAAGATAAAGACTACCATGTTTCGGCTGACTTAACAGGACAAGCAAACCATTTAGGTGTGACTATCCAAGCGGATATCATCAAACAAAAGTTACCTGAAAACAATGGTGGATACAACGTACTCAACCAAGAGTCTTCTTATGGTAAAACAGACAAACGTATCTATACAGATCTTACTTCTGATCACCCGATTGACCTCACTCGTTACCAAGTAGCAAATTGTTATATGGGAAGAGCAGGGCTCATTAACTCTGGTGGAGCTTCTGGGGAAAATGACTTACAAGATGCAATCAAAACTGCCGTGATCAACAAACGAGCTGGCGGAATGGGTCTCATCTCTGGAAGAAAAGCTTTCCAAAAACCAATGAAGGAAGGGGTTGCATTACTCAACGCCATCCAAGACGTATACCTATCGAAAGAAATCACAGTCGCTTAAAGACTTGAAATTTTTTGAAAATGTAAAAAAAAGAAGGGCAGGGGTACTTGTATCTCTGCCCTCAATCGTTTCTGAGCGTTCTTTTGAATGCGGAGACATTTATAGTTTATACCCACTTTGCAATTGGGCAAAAGATGTGGGTTTTAGTATCATTCAATTGTTACCTTTAAATGATACTGGATTTGGGTATTCACCTTACAGTGCTATTTCCGCCTTTGCCATTGATCCTCTTTATATATCCCTATACAAACTAGGTTTTAAAACTTTATCTCGCAAACGAGAAATTAAGTTTCTTCACAATCATCCTAACCGCATTCGTAACCTAAAATTAGATATCATTCGTAAGTTTTATTTAGAAAATCAAAAAGAAGCAATGAGTGAGGCCACTTACTTTTTGGAAAAACATCCTTGGTGTTATTCCTATGCAGCCTTTCGATTATTGTATGAAGAATTTAAAGGAATCGGTTGGTGGGAATGGCCCAAGGAATTCATTGATCCAAACAAAACCAAAGAATATATATTTACAAAAAAAAGGGAAGAGGCTCTTTTTTGGGTGTATTTGCAAAAAATCGCCTATGATCAGTTATCTGAAGTAAAAACTCATTATGAAGATGTGGGTGTGTATTTAAAGGGTGATATGCCCATCCTAACTTCCCGAAATTCTTGTGATGTTTGGGAACATCCTGAATTTTTTATTATGAATTTACAAGCTGGTGCTCCTCCAGATGATTTTTCGAAAACTGGTCAAACTTGGGGATTCCCGGTTTTAAATTGGGAAGTATTAGAAAAATCAAACTATTCTTGGTGGAAAGATCGTTTGTCTTATTTGGAACATTTTTTTCATCTCTATCGCATTGACCACGTGATAGGAATGTATAGGATTTGGGCCATTCCAGCAGAAGATACTACAGCCCTCCAAGGTTGGTTCCATCCACAATTTGGAATTGCGACCGAAGAATTTATCAAAGAGGGTTTAGATCCAAAATTCTTTGAGGACTTGGGGCTGATTCATGAATTCATTCCCGATCATTATATTTTTTATTGGGATTTTTGGAAAAAAGACGGGTACCAAGGTTTAGATGAGGAGATCAAAGCCAAACTATTTCCTTTATCAGAATTACACATTGCAGAAGAAGAAAAACATTGGAGACAGTCTGGAGAAAGGATATTAGAACTTTTTGAATCTTTTTCTTCGATGATTCCTTGTGCAGAAGATTTGGGTTCTGTTCCTTCTTTTATCCGAGATTCGTTATTTGAAAGACAAATGATCGGAATTGATGTGGTTCGTTGGACAAGATCCTTTACAACAGGTGAGTTCATTCCTGAAGAATTGTATAGAGAAAATGCGATTTCAGTTTTATCAACACATGATACGAGTTTGGCTCTCGAATGGTGGAAATCGGAAGGAGATAGGGAATCCAAACTCCAATTTTTCTTTGACCGATTGGGAAAACCAAGGCCAAAAACAGACGAGGAAATACTACTTGGACTTCTGCAGTTTGTGTTCCAAACTAGTAGTCTTTTTTCTATTCAGATGTTTCAGGATTTGGCACTTGGGGTTCCAAGTGTTTTGGAAAGTCCAGAAAAACACAGGATCAATTTACCTGGTTCTCCCGACCATTCCAATTGGACTTACCGGTTCCCCGTTCTCATCGAAGACTTCGCCTCTGATTTCAAACGCAACCTCCTAGTCCGCAAGCTCCTCTTGGATTCTGGCCGAAATTCTTAATTTTTTAGAATGATGACAGATTCGTTCAAGTCGGATACTAGAAGGTCTGATAGCATAAGATTTTACACCGGAGGTCTCCTTTGAGATTTGCAAAAGAAATGGCGTTTTACTCCGCCTACCACCAAGAAAAACGAAATGTATTGATCCACGTGTTGGGTGTTCCTACAATCACCTTCACTTTGTTTGTTGTGTTAAGCCGTTTTTCACTTTTTGAATACAATGGTTTTCACGTGTCTGCATCCCTAGTCTTTACATTGGCTGTGCTTGGTTACTATTATACTTTGGATGTTCTATTTGCATTTGTGGCGACTCTCGTTTTTGGAGGGTTGTATGTAACCTCCGAGTGGATCACAACGCAACTTCCTGCAAATACAGCCTGGACAATTTTTGGCCTTGGCCAAGTGATCGGTTGGGGAGCACAGTTTTACGGACACTTTGTGTTCGAAAAGAGTAGGCCTGCCCTTTTTGATAACTTGTTCCAAGCTTTGGTATCGGCTCCTCTGTTCGTTGTAGCGGACGTGTTTTTTGAACTTGGATACCGAATGGATTTAAAAAATGCAGTCGACGCAGAACTAAAACAAAAAGGTGTTTGGAAAGACTTTAGTGTTCGTAAGGCAGCTTAATCGATAAGTTGTTAATTCGATTTGAATTAGTAAGAGCTAGGTGATTATTCTTTCACCTGGTTCTTCATTAAGATTTCAATTTTCTATTCTACTTTTTAATCTTCGCAAAAACAAACCTTACTCAATGATTGTCCTCCTAAAAATAATGAGGGTTTCACTCCAAACATCTTTTTAAATGTTCGAGATAAATGAGCTTGGTCGCTGAAACCAGCTGCATGAGATGCAGTGGTCAAGTTTTCTCCTACTTGTAAAAGTTTTGCGGCGATATGAAGCCTTTGCCATAATAAATACTGCCTCAGTGGGATTCCCATATTGTCCTTGAACAAATGCATAAACCGATCCGTAGAAATTCCTGAAATTTCAGAAAGTTCATTGAGAGTGACAGGATTAGGAATTTTTTCTTTAATTTTCTGAATTGCCATTTCAATTCGTTCATCATATTTTTTAGACATAGTTTCAGAACCAAGTAAAGAAAGGATCTGGTTGTAAATGGATCGTGCAGTATTACAATTTAAACTTTCACCAAACAGTGGATCGGCGATTGATTGTATTTTGGATCTAATTTCTGACTCAATTGTTTTTGGGGACTCATCTATGATGATACGTTTGTATTCATCAGATTTTGGATCGAGTTGTATGATGACCATTTCCGAATGAGATGCGTCCAACCGATGGTAAAAATTGGGAGGGATGACGATTCCTTGGGACACAATGACTTCATTGGATTTTGTAAATAATTGAAAAGGAGAACCAAGAGAAACTAGAATGGATACAGCATAGTGAGAGTGAGGTTCTGTCACTATACCTGTTGTTCCGAGGAGAATTCGTTCTCCAAAGTAAAAAAGACTTCCTTTTCTTTTTGAATCCATATACTAGAAAAATTCTAAGAACCATTCTGAAAAAGGCAAGGAATATCGAATGAAAAAAACATTTTTGATAGCGACTTGCACCACTCAAAAACAAACCGAGCCTTAAACTCTGGGGAAGATCTGGTTGTTCCTTAAGTTATTTTCTAAGAACAAAATTTTCCCCATTTTTCGGTCCAGATTTTCGGATAAAGAGCCTTCGTTCTACTGAGACACCAAGTAACACTTGATAGATGTCTGTCAGAATGGGTCTTGATGAATAATATCCATGACCAAGTCCACCCACACCTAAAACGGGATCATCTACTTCGTTGACATTGATCACATCCACACCAGAATATTTAAAACACATTCCCGCACGAGGGGCACCATTGACTTTCTGAGAAGCAACGAGGGCATTGTCTCCTGGGGAACAATATAAAGTAACACGTTCAGAAGATTTTGTTAAATCTGATAGGATTGATTCAAATTCATTTTTATCAAAGTCGGGAGCATTCAAAATGAGTTCTGATAAAAATTTACTTTTCCCTTGTTTGGATAGTGCTGCCACTGAAGGTAAAACCACTTGGTGGCCCATGCTATGTACGACTAAATGGATTTTTTTGCCAAGGCCTGTGATATCATTTAAGAACTTAGCAAAGGGTTCTCTGTTTATTTTAGCTTCTGTAAAGTTTAAATCGTAAGTGGATTTCACCATCACTTGACCGAGGATTCCTGCGTCCGCTCCTGCTGGCCAAGAGTAAACCACGACTTCTCCAGGAAACTTTAAATCATATTTGATTTGTCCAGCGCGAAGTACGGCTTCATCAAAGTTGACGTTGAATCCATGCACAAAAACTAATACTTCATCGGAAGCTGAAGATTTGATTTTAGTTATAAACTCTCGGTCGTTTGTATTGATACGGCCTTTGAATTGAAAAAACTGGTTTTTGTCTTGGGCATTGTCTAAAGAAATGTCACCAATAAAATGTTTGGAAGGAATGTTGACCAAACAAATTCCGTAATGAGGATTGATATCAGTAATAAATCCAAAACTTGCAGTATCGCAATTGTCTTTCACAGTCATTTCCCGGCGAGTGGTGACAAAATGAACATTGAGAATTTTGGTCTCATCAAATGGATCTACAATGCGTTTGTTGATTTGTTCTCCAATCTTTGGGGAACAAGATACAAATATGGATACTAAAAATAAGTTACAAAAGAATATTAGGAAAGCTGAATGTTCGATTTTTTGATTACTTTTATGCATAGGTTTTTAATCCGTTTTATTTGTATGAAAATCCTTTGATGATTTTGGTCGGGTTAACGTTTTTACCATCTTTGATGACTTCGAAATGTAAATGAGGTCCAAAACAATATCCCGTACAACCTGACCGCGAGATGACTTTCCCAGCACTCACATAATCACCTTCTTTTACGAAAAGTTTAGAATTATGAGCATACAAGGTTTGGTAGTTATCATCATGAGTGAGGATGATCGCATTTCCATATCCACCCATCCAACCGGAATAGGTGACTTTTCCTTTTCTTGCTGCATATACAGATTCATAATTGGCCCGTAGATCAAGTGCCATATGGAATTTGTATTGAGGATAAGATCTAGTTCCCCAACCAGAGGTGATGACTTTGGATACAACAGGAATTCTCCAAACAGGACCAGTTTCTGGAATCACAGCTCCAGGGAGGAACACCTTCTGTCCTGATTTGAATAGATCATAATCTTCTAATTGATTTTCAGAATAAATGTCATCTATTTTTACTTTGTAGTAGTCAGCTACTTTTGCTAGTGTATCCCCTTTTTTTAATTTATAAACTAACCCTTGTTTGTTCGGGATGTTTAAAATTTGACCGGGTAGGATTGATACTTCAGGATGAATTCCCGAACTCCCCGCAATGGATTCGGCGGACACTTTGAACCTACGAGCAATATCAGAAAGGGTTTCGTTTTTTTTGACTTTGTATTGGGTGACTTTTAGTTTTTTGTTTTTGTTTTCTGCCAAAGCATCCAAATCCGCAGAACGAAGGATGGCCATTTTTTTATCTTCTGTTTCTTGTAGATATTTGGCATCCGCAAGTTTTGCTTCTTTGTCTTTGATATCGTTTTCTTCTACCTCAGTGGACATACTAAGGAATTCTTTTTCCATCAAACTTTCTTCATAAGTTTGTTTGTCGACGATGATTGATAAAAAGAATGCTAAGATAAAAGAAGAAGCGAGTAGTGGGAGAATACGATAACGTTTGCGATTGAGATCGATTGTGCCATGTAAAACACTAGATTGTGATTGGAGATTGTAAAAATACTTACCAGGAGAAACTTGGATGACGTTTACGTTTCCCCAGCGTAACACATGCTTACCGATCGTAGACTTTTCCGGAGATCGAAGTAGCATGTGTTAATAGGGACTGGTTAATCCTTGGTATCTAAGGATTTTATACCACCAAAGGATTCTTCTACAATCTTACGAACGTCTTTTTTCTGACCGCCTGTGATTGTGATATTTCCCTTTGCAACTACACCTTTTTGAAGTTCTAAGTAAGGAGCTGTAATATCACCTAACATTCGTCCTGTACCTTCGAGTTTTACTTCGTTTTCTGCCTTGATGTTTCCAATGAGGGTACCAGATACAATGACTTCTCTTGCGCTAATGTTAGTTTTAACTTTACCGGTTTCTCCGATGACAAGTGCATCTTCCGTTTTGATATCACCTTCGAATTTTCCATCGATTCTGAGTGAACCTGCGATATAAAACTTACCTTCAAATATCGACCCTGGTCCGATAACGCTATTGATGGAATCCTTACCTATTGCCATTCCTGCTCCTTTTCCCCTTCTGTGAGAATCAAAATTTTCGGTCTTCTTGACAAGCCTTTTTAGTAGTCGATTTCCTCATCCCCGCTAAAGACCGATTTTTTTCGTTTTGGCGGTTTGGAAGAGGTGGGTTGTTTTTCTACTTTTTCCGTTTTTTTCTTTTCTGAATGTGTTGTTTGGGCCGAAGGCTGACTTGGCCTTGATTCCACTACATTCCATGAAGAGCCATGGTCATTACAAACCTCTTTTGGAGCTGTTTGTGGGATGAAATACTCTTCAAATAGGTCATGGCATTGGGATCCAGGCAGTTTTCCTGACATGCGGCAGACGGTTTTTTTGGTGACTTTGACGTCAACGAGCCAAGGAAAATCGATTGCTGGTTCACGGTCGAGGGCTCTTGCCATAAACCTACCCCAAACGGGAGCAGCCAATTTCCCACCAGTCATCCCTCGTCCGAGAGATATCGTACCTACATCATACCCAAACCATACTGAGGTCACAAGTTCGGGAGTGTAACCCACAAACCAAGCGTCTCGAAAGTTATTGGTGGTTCCCGTTTTTCCGTATGCTTTGCGACCAAGTCCATAAGATAAAACCCCACGACCTGTTCCTTCTTCAACTACGTCTTTCATCATGGAAGTGATGAGAAAAGCTGCTTCTTTGGAAATGATCTGTTTTCGATCATCTTCATCATAGTCATTACGAAAGTCTTTGATGACTTTGCCTGCATTGTCTTCTACATACAAAACGGAAATAGGATTTACTGTTTTACCACCGGAGGCAAGGGCTGCGTATGCTCTTGTGAGTTCATAAGGTGTGAGTTCAAAGGATCCGAGTGACACACTAAAATTATAAGGAATGTCTCGGCCTGGTAGTTGTAATAGGCCTCGCAAACTATCCATTAGGTGAGAAAGTCCCACTTGTTCTAAAACTCGAACCGCCACAGAGTTTTTAGATTGTTCTAATGCCTTTCTGAGTAAAATAAAACCAGAGTATTCGCTACTATAGTTTTCCGGCGCCCATTCATCGCCATCCTCCATAAGATATTGGAGAGGAGAGTCGGCAAAAAGAGTAGCAGGTGTTACATTTTTTTCTGGATCTGGATTTTTCCCAGAGTAGTCCATTGCAGCTGCGTAAAGGATGGGTTTAAAAGCAGAACCAGGTTGGCGAAAGGCTTGGAAGGGACGAATCTGTTGGTTGTCCGAACGAAATCCTGACCCACCCACAAGAGCTGTGATGTAACCAGTTTCTGGGCGAATGGCTATGAGAGAACCTTCTACAGGAAGGAGATGGTCTTTAGTCGTTTGTGAAGTATAGTTTTTATCAATCAAATCGCCTAAATAATCATCGCCAATAAGTAAATTCAAAGTAGCGAACTCGTCACGTATATCTTCCTGGTAAGCAGAAGAAAACGTACGTTCTGTTCGGGAGATATGAAATTTAAAATCTGGTAGGTCATACAAATCTGCAATGAGAGAATACCCACTTCCATACAAATCATCAAAGGCATCAATGTTTCGAAACGCCCTTTGGTTGGATTCGATGGTTTGTCTTTGTAGGGCTGGTAAGAGCGCTTTTTCTGCTTCTTCTTGGTGGCGGATTTGGATGGTGGAATAAATTTTGAGTCCACCATTGTAAAGGCGTCCTGAACCAATGGAACGAATCAGGTTTTTTCTTATGTATTCTGTGACATAAGGAAAGCGGTTCAACCTGTCAGAAAATGCAGAATCATTCGGAGAACGATTTAAATTTGTATAATATTCTTGCAGGCTTGCATATTCCTTTTCTGCATCTGCAACAGACATCCTTCCATTTTCGACTAACTTACGAAATACGACTCGAACCTTGTTCATACTAGAGACAGGATTGACTATGGGACTAAACTGCGTCGGTCTTGTAGTAAGACTGGCAAGTATTGCCGCCTCTCCCCAAGTAACGTCTTGGACTTCCTTACGAAAGTAAAACCGAGACGCCGCACCCACACCGATGGTTCCATGCCCAAGAGGGATTTCGTTTAAATACACTTCCAAAATTTTATCTTTAGGAAAAACAAGTTCGAGTAAAATGGCAAGCCAGGCTTCACGTGCTTTTCTTGCGATCGATCTTTCAATGGATAAAAATTTGAGCCTTGCTACTTGTTGGGTGATGGTGGAGGCACCTTCCTTGACTCGGCCCGCCATTAGATTCACAACAAAAGCACGAGCGATCCCTTTTAAATCAATTCCATTGTGTGAGTAAAAGGAGTTATCTTCTGTGGATAAAAAACATTGGATGACCTTATGCCGATTGTCAGCAGATAAAGTATTTTCTTCAGGTTTTAATTGTTCTAATCGAACAGGAATTCTTGAAAATTTATAATACTCGGCAATGGGTTCGTATTCCCCTTTGTCATTTAACCCATATAAGGTGGATGGGATATCGTAAACGGCAGCTTCTTTTAGTTTAAAAAAGTCTTTTACTGAACCTGTGAGTAAAAAAACATTCAAAGCCCCAAAGGCAAAAATAGCAATGGTGGTGTTTCTTAATTTTTTGTCTCCGGTCCAAATCCTTTCTGTAACAATTCGAAACCAAATGATAAAATACTTTTCAAAGAGCCCAACGGGTTCTTGTTTCATACATTTCCCTTAACTTTAAATCCAGATCAAACGAGTGGAGAAAATTCCTTCATATGGTCGATTCCGTGGTAACGGAGACCGGTATCCAAATTGTAACCACCGAGAGATTCCAGAATTTTCGATCTGCTTTCCGGAGAAAAACTATATTCGTAGGCTCTCGTTAAAATTTCTTTGCAGGCCTGGCTTGCTTGGTTCAAAAGTTCAATAAAGGAGTCGTTAAACTTTCGTTTCGGGTCAGCCGGATAAAACCATTCCCTTTTTTCATCATTCATGATCTTGGGATTGATATTTTCGAGAGCTGGCAACATGAGAACACTGGCATTGTATTTATGAAAGGTCAGCGTATCCACTACACTGACTAGTCCGCGCATGAGTGTACTTCTCGAGTCCAAAGTGGAGGTAAATCTATAAAAACCTAAATAAGATTCGTTTAGAATGTCACCAGGAATGATTTTTTTTTCGGAACCTAAATAGGAGGTAGCAAACTCTTCTGGATAAGTTTCCTTGATAGATTGTAACCAAAAATTCCAAAGTACAGGATCCATTTTGTTTTTAATGCCTACCGTTCTGTGGCGGATATCAATGTATTGTGGGAAATCATATTCTCTGGCACTCATTCCCCAGCGGTGGTTGATGAGAAGGGTATCCAAACCAAACTCAACCTTCATATGATTGACTTGGGCTTGGTAAGAGATCTTTTTATCGTTATTATAATAATCCCCAGAAATATAAAAGATATAGGGATGGGTTTGGATGTCTACCACGCAGTGACAAATATACCCTAAAGTAAAGGCAAGGAAACGGTCCCTATAGAGTCCCATTTCTGTATCATGCACTTGGTTAAGAAAACTTAATACCAGTTCGGCCACTCGGTCATGGTGGGCAAGATCACCAAAGAAAGCTGCCTTCTTTGTACGTTTAGGTTGTAACACGTGATAGAAGTAAAAGATATCAGGAGCCACGGCACCTAGGTTGGCGTAAGAGGCAACATCGGGGCGTGAGAGTAATGCGGCCATCTTGCGTTGGGTTGCATTTCCATGTTCCAAATGTTTTTTCACTTGGGAGAGCGCTTCAATATGTGTAATCTTTCCTGCCATTTTCTACTTTTTTGACTTTATGGAATGGAACCTATTGAAAGGTTTATCTTAAATCCTATGACATCAATCGAAAAACTAAAGTTTTTGAAAGAAGACCAAGTACGGTCTTTAGCAAATGAATTCGGCACGCCACTCTTTGTCTATTCCGAGAAAGAAATTGAACAAAAATGTGACGAGGCTTTGGCATTCCCGAATGCTTTCGGCTTACAAGTCCGTTATGCCATGAAGGCAAATCCCAATTCCAATATCCTTCAGATCATGAAAAAGAAAGGCATCCTCATTGATGCTTCCTCAGAACATGAAGTAGTGCGTGCCCTCCACTTTGGATTCAAACCAGAATCCATTATGCTCACCTCCCAAGAATTTCCCAAGGCCTTTGAAGAACTCATTGGAAAAGGGGTAAAGTTCAATGCTTGTTCTCTTCGCCAACTCGATGCCTTCGGAAAGGCCTTCCCTGGAAAGTCTGTCTCCATTCGTTTCAATCCGGGCCTTGGTTCAGGTCATACCAAAAAAACCGATGTAGGGGGAGTCACATCTTCCTTTGGAATTTGGCATGAAAAACTCAACGAAGTTAAAGCCATCGTAGAAAAATACAAAATCGTTGTGGAAAAAGTCCACACTCATATTGGTTCGGGAAGTGACCCAGAAGTTTGGAAGGCCGTTGCTAAATACACATTAGAATATGCGGAAGCATTTCCAAGTGTCACTGTCGTCAGTCTTGGTGGTGGATACAAAGTGGGAAGAATGGAAGATGAAAAATCTACCGACTTACAAAAGATTGGTGCACCAGTAAAACCTCAATTTGAAGAATTTGCAACAAAACATGGAAGAAAACTGATTTTAGAAATTGAACCAGGAACCTATCTCATCGCACTCTGTGGAGCACTTCTCACAACCGTGGACGATCTAGTGGACACTGGTCCTAAGGGTTTTCATTTTATGAAACTGGACACAGGTATGGATTCGAACACCAGACCTTCGTTATACGGTGCAAGACACCCACTTGTCACTGTAAAAAAAGATGGCGGTGTACCAACATCTAATCAGGAATATGTGGTGGTTGGCCACTGTTGTGAGTCAGGTGATGTTTTCACTCAGAAAGAAGGTGGTGAACCCATGACTCGACTTATGGGCGAAGCCGAAATTGGTGACTATGTTGTGATGGAAGCTGTAGGTGCATATTGTTCCAGTATGTCCACAAAAAACTACAATAGTTTTCCTGAGACGGCAGAAGTTCTACTTCGTACGAACGGTGAAGGAAAACTAATTCGTAAAAAAGAACCAGTATCGGAAATCTTTAGAAACGAAATCAGTGTTGTCGAATGAACAATTTGTACGCTGTCCTACTTGCGGGTGGGACGGGAACTCGAATGGGAACGGAAGTTCCCAAACAGTTTTTAAAAATAAGAGGTGAGTCCCTTCTCAGGCACTCTGTCAAACGATTCCGAAAGTTTGGTCTTGTTAAATCCATCACTGTAGTTTCTCATCCTGATTGGATTTTGGAAACGGAAAAAGAGTTGGATGATTTATTGGAAGGGAATGATCAAATTGTATCCGGTGGAGAAAGTCGCCATCTGTCTACGTTATGTGGAATCCAATCCATTTCCTATGATACAAAAGATATTTTTTTTATCCATGATGTGGCAAGACCCAACTTCAAACAAAATGAACTCTATCAATTAGTGGAACAAACAAAAATATTTGGTGGAGCAAGTTTAGTCGCAAAATCGACAGAGAGTTTGGTTCGTGTCCGAATCCATACAAATTATACGGAAGAACCATTAAAAAGAGATGAAGTGTATTCGGTTAAAACGCCGCAGTCGATTGCAGGGTTTATGATCAATGAACTGATTGCAGAGGGACTTGATGGGGATATGAATAAACATCCGACAGATCTTTGTACTTGGATGGGAAAACGGAGAGTAGGGATTGTCGAAACCGATTACCACAATATCAAAGTGACAAGTCCTGGAGATGCAGAACTTGCCGACTCATTGTTTTGGCTGGACTTACCGGCCGTGGAATAATTTAAAACGTTGTTTCCAAATCCAAATGCGAAACAAGTTTTTGTTTTCGATGGTATCGATTTGAATTCCAAATCCACTTGGTTTTCCGTATTTGCCTTGAGGGTTAGACCAACGTACAACACCACCTACTGAAATTTCCCCTGATCTTGTTTGAATTTTGACATTACAAATTTGATTTTGTTCTAAAACGGAACTAGTTCCAATGTACAAACCTTCCATGGACACATTCAGTAAGGTTCCTTGGTGCAAACGATTGTCTTTACTGGAAAAATTGACTGGATTGGAAACTGGGTATCTCGGTGCAAATACCCTTGCAAGGAAAGCTTCATAGATTTGTTTTTCTTCCCTTTGGTTGATTGGAAAATACAGTTGGACACCGGCAATTTCCGAACCATCATTCTCTTGGTCGATACGAACGATCTTTGCTTGGACCGAAATCGAAACAGGTTCTCTATTTTCCTTTTCTAATTTTAAAAGTAGGTTGATGGGGTCTCCCACTTTTAAGAAATGATGAGCTGGGATGGGAATGAGAATTCCGTTTCTGGAGATATTGATGGTCTGTCCGTCACCTTCTCGTTCGCCGTCAGAGTTGGTCCAGTGAAAAGGAATGGGATGGGTTTCTCGGTATTTGGTTCTCCATCCACGACGTTTCCCACTGAGGTAAGGGGCTGCAATTTCTCTGCGCAAAAAATAAAACACAATTCCAAGTAAGAGGGTGGTTGTCACCATGTTCCATATAATATCTGCCGTATGGATGCGGATACCTGCGAGAAAGATCTTTTTGCCAAGTGCGACGGATAGAACCATCCAAACGTTATATGTAAGAATAAGGAATGTAAAAAAAAGGAAAAGGTAGTATCCAAATTTTTTCTTCGTTACCAAGCCATAGGCAATGATGGCACTAAGACCTGAAAGAATATATTGTAATGGCTGAATTCTAGAGAGAATCATTCCAAAATGGTCTAGATCAAGATCGTATAACGATGCAGTGATCAAAACGTTTAAAAATGGGACAGCAAAAAAGCCAAGGGTCACCAGTAGAACAGGGATGGGGTAATTAAAGAACCGCAAAGTCACCCGCAAATCAAATTCGATTTTAGGGATTTAGTCAACTTATTTTTGAAAGGAAAGGGAGAGAGGCTTCGTATCTCCCCTAAAACTTTTGATTAAGGACTATCTGAATCTTGTGTTTTGTCCTCATTGGTGATGACGGATTCTGTGGTGATTTGCTCCCTTTGTAAGGAAGGCATTCCGTTAATCAGAATATGCAATTCTTCTTGTTTTTCTGAAATCAAATCTTCTACAGCAGTTAGGCGGTTAATTATACTATGCAAAATAACAGAAAGAAATCCTGGGCTTTCTTTCCCCATGGCCAAAAAGATATCTTTCGTAATGGTTCCCACTTTGGTGTCTTCTGCGGAGGCTACAACAGTGGCAGCTCTTGGTGAGGGATACACCAAAGCCATTTCTCCAAAGAACTCACCGGGTTTGATGTCCCGAACATATTGGTCTTCTCCTGACGCTTTTCGTTTGAACACTTGGAGTCCACCGGCAAAAACAAAAAACATCTTTCCATTACAATCTTCTCCTTCGGAAAATACTTTGGTTCCCTCGGAGAAGTGATCGATTCGCACTTCGTTAATGTACTTTCGTAAGTGGTCAACGTTCATTTCTCATCGTCCTTTTTGATTTCTTCTAATAATTTGTCGAGTTCGGTAAGCCTTGCTTCTGCTCTATGGAGTTTTTCCACAGTGCTTTTAGTGAGTTGGTATAAAAAATGTGTATTGATACGGGCCAATTTTTCGAACTGCTCCTCTCTTAAAATTCCTACCCGAGCGTTGGTCGATACCACGCTGATGGTCATGGCCCGGGGTCTTCTTGTCAGAAGTGATAATTCTCCAAAAAATTCACCTGGACCAAGTCCTTTGATGACTTCTTGGCTTCCATCTGGCAGTCGTTTGGTGACCGCAAACATCCCACTCATGACACAATACATACTTCCATCATGAGGATCTCCTTCGCGAAAGATCATATCCCCTCGCAAATACACCTGCGTAGAGATATTTTGCATAAATTCCAAAATGTTCATGGGAGTTGTCCTATTCTTATCTGACATTAGAATAAATTTTCAAAACAAAGGCAAGTGAATCACAAAATCGCACTAGACAGATTTCCCTAGTACAAAAACCTGCTTATACAACCACAATGCGGGCGTGGCGAAATTGGCAGACGCACCAGATTTAGGTTCTGGCGCCGAGAGGCGTGGGGGTTCAAGTCCCTCCGCCCGCATAACAACCTTTCCTTAAAATCAATCATAACATTCAAATTGATATAAACCAATGGACTTGAACAGTTCCCTGAGGCTGAAATGAATGCGACCAAAGGATGTGTTTGCAGCGAAAGAGGCAAGTCTCGGAGCAAGGTCGATATTCTACTCTAGTCTATACTTTTTTGATTGATCATTGATACTGAGTGTATCAACCGATGAATATTGTATGCAGAATAGAAGATGTAATGATTCGGTCTCTAGGAAAAATAAATTTTGACTCACTGTTCTCAATTTGGAAGATCAAAAGAACAAATATGATAGGCTTTCTTTGACAAGGTGATACCCTTCGCTAGAGACTGCGTGCGGAAATCCTCTTGCGTTCGCAAAAGATTGGAGCGTTAAGCAAGGTCGCACGATTCAATTAAATTTCCGTCCACCAAACGATGACGAGGCAACAAGGTGCTGTTGCTAAATGACAATCATTTGGAATTGTAACGGAATCATTGCTTATAAAAATAATGCACTTCCTGTTGAACCAAGAAGTTTTCTAAATACAATTGGCAATCAGAACGATATAGGTATCTAATGCGGACATTCCAAAAATAGATACCTGGGCTTAATGATTGTAAATCGATTGTACACTTTATATCGCTACAATCAGAAGTTTTTTCGATGGTTTCAAATTTTTGGCTTTTTGAAATGTCAATTTTATAATTTTGAAATTTACCTATATAAGATTCGCGATAGGCATATGCTCCATTGCCATTTTCTATTGGTGGATTGTCTGGGCTTGGACAATTTGTATTTCCGTTGGCAATTTCAACGGACAAAGGACTACTTTCATTGTTTCTGCCAATGAATATAAATTTAAAGGTAAATGAATTGCCCGGGATTTCTATTTCCTTTGGTTCTAATTGGATAATTTTATCATAAGCAGAGCCAAGTAGAACTATGATATCCTGAATGTTTGATCTTCCATGCGGAAAGGAAGTATTGAGTAAGGCAAGGCATGGCAATACTAAAATACAAAATTTCTTCAGAACTGACTTTTGAAAAAAGATGCCTATTTGATTGAAGATATAAATACTAAGAATCAAAATAGGCAAGAAAACCAAATCAGATTTGTCTGCTAAATTTAAAGTTTCGTTTGAACCAATCAACACATAGAATTGATTGTTGGAATCTTGTGATAGATTGATCCATATAAAAATAAGATTTGTGAAAAGGAGTGAAAACAAAAAGATTTTTTTTGGATTTTTCTTTTTGGTAAACAGAGAAAAAATTCCGGTAAGGATGAGCGGAGTGAAAACAAGTCCAATCACGTCAGAAATTTTTCCAGTGATCCATCCGGGAAATAGAACTTTAAAAATGGAATCGTTTGCAATCCAGAGAAGGCAGAAGACATAGAATAAAATATTTTGGCTGTGGTATTTAAACATTAAAAGTTTCCATAAAACGGTTTTTCAAATTCGAAAAATAAGGCCACTTTGAAATTACAGTTTAACTTACGATTAGTGGCAATATGGAGGATCATTTCAGAGACCGCCTGTGTTGTGTTTTTGGAATATGATGGGCAGGGGATTGCAAGAATACTTCGCAAACAAGCACTGACTGCTCTTTTTTCATAGTAAATACTTTGGTTTTTGGAGTCGGGGTTTGGATCTTCATCATTTCCCAGTTCTGAAAAAAAATAAGATTGGAATCCTTCGAATTGACAACTTAAGGTTTTGATTGTTGTGTATGTTGCAATTTTGTCTTCCGTTTCTTTTTTGGAGATGGTGAGACTTGTATTTGGATTGTCTATGGGAAGTCTGCATGCAAAAAGAAAAACTAACGAAAAAACGATGATTAGGCTGGTATTTGAATGATTCATTCTGCTTTTTTGCTATTGATCGAATTTTTTTGATTTCAGTCGATGTTTTATTTTTAGGGAATAGCTCTTTTGTTTTATCACCTAACGGAAATTGCGATTGTTTCTGGATTTGCTATGTCTGTCTTTTTTTTGAATGGTTGACATCACCTTAGTATTCGTTTACGTTAGGATTGGATTTTTTTAAAGTTAAATAATTATATGCGCTTTCAAAGTTCGAAGATTTATTTGTTTGGAATTGTATTGATGCTTTTATGGGTTACGGCTACTATCGGATGTAAGCCAACTGAAGATTCAGGTGTAGGCTCGAGGTCTTGTTCGGAAGCAATGAAATTGTTTCAGGCATGCAATATCCTGAATGATAATAACACGACGGCTTGTAAAGTTCAGTGGGATGGTGTGGTTTTGTCTTGCGGAATGATGTAAAGGTTTTGGAGAGTTTAAAGTATTTTAAAGAATGAAGAATTTCCTTAAAGAGAGATTAGTTTGATTTACGAAACATTTTCTCCGTCACCTGGTTTGAGTTCTTTGATAAAATGTTTTTGGACATTGATTGTAGAGGATTCCACTCCCTATCCCAAACAAAGAATTGTTCCTGATGGTTGTATGGAATTGGCATTTAATTTTGGAGATCCAATTAAGCGGTTTACAAATGAAGATAATTTTATCATTCAACCTTGGGCTTGTTTTATCGGCCAAATCACGGAACCGTTTTATATAAAACCTACAGGATCAGTGAACACTTTTTCTGTCAGATTTTTTCCCTATGGAATTGCTAATTTTTTTGAAAAGCCAATGGATCATTATGCAAACAGGGAAATTTCTCTTGATCAATTGTTCGGATTCGACAATGCAAAAGACTTAGAGAATCAAATTCGCAAGGCTTGCGATACGATGACTCGCATACGTATCATTGAAGATTTTTTTAATGCAAAACTCAAAAAGCAAATTACTTCTGATCGAATCCTAAAAAATATCATCGATACCATTTTGCATTCTAAAGGAAATGAACTCATTGATTCCATTTTGGGTGATGAGGTTTTAAGCAGACGGCAACTAGAAAGAAAATTCAAAATACAAATCGGACTCAGTCCCAAAAAATTGGGAAAAATTATACGAATGCAAGCTGCATTCAAAATGCTAATCAACCGAGAATCCGAAAAATTAACGGAAATTGCATATGAAAGTAATTATTATGATCAAGCTCATTTTATTAAGGATTTTAAAGAATTTACAGGTTTAAGTCCAAAACAGTTGATTCGCGATGATGGAATGTTGCTTTCTGCATTATTCTACAAAAACGATTGAATTGTCGTTTTTTTACAATTTGTAGGCAACTTTATATTGTATCGTAATGGAATCAAAAGGACTGAGAAAAATGAAAAAATACATCATGACGACGATCATTTTATTTTGGGGATTGACTTCTTGTAAAGAAGAAAGTTTGTCTGGTGCATTGAAAGAGAAAGTTGGAGATAACAGTATGAAAAATACAATATCAATTGTGGAGATCCCTGTTTTGGATTTAACCAGAGCTGTCACGTTTTACAAAGCTATCCTGAATGTTACGATAGAAAGAATGAATATGGGTGATACGGAGATGGGTGTATTACCGGCAGAAGTTGGATCTGTCAATGTTGTCCTTGTAAAAGGAAAAGATTATAGTCCGACTAAGAATGGCGTATTGGTGTATTTGAATCTTGGGCATGACTTACAACCAGCTTTGGACCGAGTGGAGCAAAATGGAGGGAAAATCCTTTTGCAAAAAACCTTAATTGATACGGAGATGGGATACTATGCTTTGGTCATTGATTCCGAGGGAAACCGGATAGGGTTCCATTCCAAGAATTAAAGATTGGAGCGTAAAGCGCGGTCGCATAATCTTTGGATTTTTAGTCCACCAAACGATTGCGAGGCGCCAAGAGAGGAGAAAATAAATTCCTGTTATATAAGTCCAAAATACTTTTTTGTTTTAGAGATCAATACTAACAGATAACCTTCTGCCTTAATTCTCAACTCTGCAATCGTATTCCCCAAGGAAGTTCCTGCTGGAGGGGAAAGAGTTTGGTTTGTCACGCCTGTTCCATTTAAGTTTTGGCTTGCGGGAACACTACCTCGAATGCTATGAAAGGTATACACTCGATTGGTGGTCGTTGGTTCCGAGATGATGATGTCTTGGAGACCATCCGCATTGGTGTCTTGGAACTGAAGTCCCAAAGAAAAATTACGATTCGCAAGCGATCCTGAAAATAAACTATCAGCGGCTCCCCCGGCACTTAGGTTCATATTGCGAAATCCCGTGTTTGGATCATTTAACACTAGATAAACGTCACCGATTCCGGCACTTGCACCCGTAGATCCAATTAGTAAATCGGGGAATCCATCTCCATTGGTATCGCCCGAGGCTAGGTTTCCACCAAAAGAACAATTATTCGCATTGCAACTTGTTGTGGGTGGACCTAGGAATGTTGCAACCGGTGGATTCGGATAGGGACTTATGGGATCACATGTGGAATGGTATACAAAGACAATTCCTTGGTTGGAATTGAAGGCAGGTGACCCTACAGCAATGTCGATACAACCGTCGAAATTGAAATAATCTAATACAAAATTAGCTCCGAACTGGCAACCGTTTGGTCCTGGGCAATCGGATGGATCAATTGGAGCCACTAGAATTTGTTGAGGACTTGATGGTAGAAATCCGTGATTGGAAACAAATATATAGATTCTTCCCAAACTAGAGGAATACGTCGCTGCACCGACTACGAGGTCTAAAAAACCATCTCCATTGATATCTCCCGCATAAGCATAAGATCCGAAATTATCGTTTACTCCTGGTTTATAAGTAATATTAGCAGAATTTGTGTTTTGTGAACTGATGGCAGCTGGTCCTTGGCTATAAAAGATAAAAACTTCGTCATTCCAAGGGGAAGCAAATACCGCATCATCATAACCATCATGATTGACATCAGCTCCAATCACATTGGTTCCGAATCTCCCTGAATTGCTCACTCCATCGATAATGGCATCTGCGGTTCCTCCAGTATTTAGATTTTGAGATGGGATTCCTGATTGACCTTTACTAAGGAAAAGATAAGACTTACCGAAATAATTACCTACAAGATATGCTTGGGCTCCTACCATTACGTCCGCATATCCGTCACCATTGAAATCTCCTGATCCTATCCGAGAACCAAAGTAAGTTTGTGTGATTCCGTCCGTTAAACTCGTGTTTGGCGTTGAGTTGAGTAGTTTTGTATTTGGGTTTGTTGTGAATACATATCCATATCCTTGTGTTCCTGCAGCGACATTTGCCGATACAATCAAATCAGGATACCCATCTCCATCAGTATCATGATTGGTTCCCATTCGAACTTGGATGGTATTGGATCTTTCATAAGGAATGTGCGCATAGATAGTATGAAGGCTACCGTATGTCCAAAAAGTTCCCGTAATGGCTTTTGCCGGAAGGCCATACCTCCAGCTACCATTGACCACTGGCACTTGGGTCGGTGGCGCATCGTCAATGCCAACGTTTACAAAGGTAATGCCAGGGGGCGCTGTTCCCACAACAAATCCGGTTTCAACAATTGAATGGTTGGTTAAGTTAGAGATTGTAACAGAGGATTCTGGTAGAAGGAGTAAATACTGTGCAGGTGACCAACGTTTGAAAGGATCCTTATCAGAGCAGAGAAAATTGGAAAGCTTCATCAAACATTCAATTGGTGGGTGGGTGAGGGGATTGGCCCAACAATTGATTAGGAATAAAGAGATTCCTAGTGCTACTAGTCGTAAGTTCAGAATTTGGTTGGGAGTTCTAAATTTCATGACATAATACAACTAACATTGGATTGATGTTTTGATTTTAGGAATGGGAATGCAATAAATTATTGGGATTTACAAAGAAAAATAAACTGGAAACAGGTTCTTTGATTCGCTATAAGAAGTTCAAAGGCAAGGGATTTATAGATGATTCGGTTTTTTGGGTGGAAACAGGGGAAAATATAAACCAGGAAGGATCCGAGGTAATGAAGGTTTTAGAGAGTGATTCCATACAGGAAATTGCAAAAAATAGTTTGGATTCAGAAGTTACAGCAGGTTTCATCGGAAATTAATTGCCTATGGTCATCGATAAACTTAAAAGGAGACAGAGGGGGGTATCACTTTTTCAGTTAACTTATTTGGTTAGTTTATTTACCAAATAGATTGCTATTCTGTTTGGTCCACCTAGTGAAAATTAGGTGGATATTCTGTTTTTTGAAATTACATTTTTTCTTGCCAAAATTACTCCCAAAAACCATTCTCACTTCCATGAAGAAATTGTTCCTTGTTTTCCTAACATCTTTGGTTTTGTTTCAGTGTAAAAAAACTCCTGCAATAGAAGTCGGTCAAACTGCATTTATTTCTGCGACAGTTCTTAACGCACGAAAAACTCCCACATTGGATGGGGAGAAGGTTGGAAAATTAAAACTTGGAGATCAGATCAAGGTCTTGGAACGATCGGAAAAGGATTTGGAAATTGACGGAATCACTTCCTACTGGTACCGGGTTCAATCTAATTTTGTTACTGGTTGGGTGTTTGGTGGGTATCTATCTCTTGAAAAAGTGGAATCAAGAGATGCCATGATTGCGGCAGTACAGGGAAATTTTGTATATTGTAAAATTCCTAATCGTGATGACTGTTCCAATACAATTGAGTTTGATGGAATCCGATTTGTTTACCGAGAATTCAGTAAATATTCCGGTATTAGTGAAAAATTAGAAGGTGTGTTCGATGTGTATTCTGACCATCTTGTTTTTGATTCAAAATCTAGATACATTCGTCCTTCCATTTTTATCCAATACCCTCAAACAGAGGAAGAACGCACTGCTTATTACAATGCCTATTATGAATTTACGAACTCAGATGAATATTTGGTTTCATTAAGTACTTATCCAGTTGCTGGAAAAGAAAATTTTTATTTTTACATTTGTAACGACAAACTCTTGTTACTGAGAGAGAAAAAGGAAAAAGAAGCGGCATGTAAAAGTGATTATGCTTTTACTAAATCGTCGTATTCTTCTTTTTAAAGGATTCATTTCTTAACATAGAATTCGTTCGATGAGTGTTTGGATTTTTCCAATCTAAAATTCTACTTTTTAATTCGGCAGGAAGTTGTGTCAAAAACTCCTGCCACTTTTCTTCTTCCAATACAGAATAAAAACCTGGCAAGTATTGGATCTTAACATCCTTTTTTAAATACTTTTCATATTCTTTGGCGGACACTCCGTACACAATTCGATAAATGGGTCTATTTTTGTGTTTTTCTTCTGGCAGAAAATGAAAAGCATCTCCAGCCTTATTGTAACAAATAAAATAATCAAACCCTTGGTGTACTATGATTAGTGTATTTGGGGGAAATTGGAATAAGGGGAGTAAAATCGAATAAAGTTTATAATCTTGGTTATTAAAATCTTTTTCTTTAACTATTGTAAACCATTGGTAGAAAAAAACAAACATACATAATATGATTTTGATCCGGTTCGATTTAATGTTGGAGAAAGAAGGTAAGAGGATAACCGTAGCAGGAATAAAAATTAATAAAAACAGCCGAAATGGAAAATTAAATGCGGTATAACTAAAAATTGGCAACGAAAGTAAAAAAAACAAAATAACCAGTTTGTCGTAGAATGATTGGGATTCTTTATTTAGTTTCGATCTTGTGATAAAATACACCAAAGGGGAAAAGAAGAATAGAATTTGTTCCAAAACGAATTCCGGAAAAATTTCAGAATATTTATAAAATGGAGAGAGGAATTGAAAATGTAAATCTTCGAATAAAACCGTTTTTAAGTCCTTCCAGTGTAAGACATTGGGGAAAAGAAAACTTATCCCAATCAAAGTTAGAGGCAAAACCAATAAGATTAGGATACGATATCGTTTTGAAAGTGGGACTTGTTTCCAAATCCAAGGTAATAATAGGAAAAAGGAAATTCCTGCCGTGATCTTATGGCTAAGAAAAACCAAAATAAAACTCAAAGCCAAGCGAAGATAATTGAATCGTTTGGATCTGTCAGTTGATTGTTCCAAAATCCAAAGCTCAGTTAAAAATATGATAAAAAAAACAATCCCACCTAGGTTTTTGATAAAGTTAAAACTAAAATGTGGAATAAACGATGATGAAATCAGAACCAAACCAAAAAGAATTGATGTAAGTTCATTTTGAGTTAAAAAAACCGCTAGTCGATATCCAGATAAAAACAAAAATCCAATCAGTAAGGAAACAAAAACTTTATTGGTAATTACGATGTTTGATCCTAGTTTTGAGAATAATACCATTCCATATAAGATAGGCGAGGAATCTGGGCTAAAGAATCTTCCTTTGGTTATATAGGAATTGACTTGGGCTGCATAATAGTATCCATCTGCTCCATATGCGAAGGCAGAACTCAATTGCACGGTTAGTTGCAAAGTTACGATTAGTAAAAAAATTAAGAAAACGAAACCAAACTTTTTATAATTTGTAATCATCTGAGGAACAAAGAATTGGTTTGCCATCTTCTTCTGATTCTAAGAAGACTTGGACATTCGAAAATCCATTTTTTTGTGATTGTTTGAAATATATTTTTTTTCGTTTGATCGGTTGTTGTGATTCGATTTGAAACGTGAGTTCGGATTCCATAAGTTCCCAAGAAAAACGGAGAGGAAACGAAAGAGAGTTTTTGATTCGCAAATCTTTTGAAGGATAAACGACAGATGCATCTGTCCCAAGTGGCGTAAACCTGGTTTCTTCCGTGTATAAATCACGCGAGTGGGGGAATCGTTCTAAAATTTCTAAACCAAGCTCTAATGAAAGATAATATATGATCCCTGACAATTGGCAAAGTCCACCGGCAATTTCTGAACCTACTTGCCCACCCCGAATGACACGACCTTCTTTGAACCCTTTTTTGATTGTGGGTTCACCTATTTCATACCAAAAAGAAAAGATTTTTCCCGGATACAAAACTTTATTGTTCATTGATTCAATGGCAATTTTAAGGTTTTGGAGTTTTCCTTCTTTGAATGGAGAAGGAAAGATCGGCAGCGTTAACTTTGTTTGTTCTGACCAAATTCCATTTTTACTGGTGTCAGGTTTTAAGCCGAATCGATACAAACCTCCCGTAAGGATTAAGACAATCCATCGTTTAAAAACCTTGGTTTTAAGTTTTATTCGGTGAATCAATGTTTGGTGTCAATCCTTCGATTCTAAAAAAACTTCAGTGAAACTTCTATCGGGATTCATAATATAAGAACCTTTATAGGAATGTGGAGGCTGGTTGCCCCAATCTTTGGGAGAAAGGAGAGAAAAGTAAGAACCATTTTCTTTTTCATATAAATGAATTGTTTGGCCTGGTTTTTTTTCAAACTGGCATCGTGCTTTGTGTAGCTCAATGTCTTTTTCAGAGCGTTTTAAAATGAGTTCCGCTTCTTCTTTCAGGCGACGAATTTGTCCTGCAATAACTTCCAGTTTTCCATGTAAATGCAGTCGGACAGATTCTTCTGCAAGTTCAATTTCTTTGGCCCGGTCTACAAGACTGATACTTGGTGCAAGCCTACTGGTTCCATAGGTAAGACTATGATGGGGAGTTTCCTCTGTTTCCATTCTAAGGATTAGACAATCGTGATTTTAGAAATTTGCAATGAATTTCCGAAATGAAATTTCGGTGAAGATAGAAAAAGGCTTCCCTAAATATTTTAGGAAAGCCGAAGGCCAAGGTTTTTGACGATCTCTATTTTTATGATAACGGTTGGTAACTGACAACCATTGCCTTGGATTTAATCTCTTTCGGCATAGAAGTTTTGGAAAGAACCTTGGAAAGAGATCCTTTGTCTTTTGATTTTCCCAATTGGACTACAAAGAATCCATTTTTTACAAGGATAAACGATTTTGCTGGCAACTTACCATGGTTATCTGCTTTTAGTTGAGATAAAAAAGTTTCAGCAGATTGTCTGCTATTAAAGGCAGCCAGTTGGATCGTAAATTGTTTTCCATCTGATTTGTTTGTAGATGATGCTAGAGAAGGAAGTTTTTGCGATTTGGACAACTTCGACGTGGGAGCCAAGTTTTTGAAACGTTCTTCTTGTTTCGCACTTAACTCTCGTTTTTCTCTACGTTTTGTCAAATCAACAATTTGTTGTTTTTTCTCTTCTTCTTCATCTTTCGCTGTGGAAGTCTCTACAAAGTATGGATGATTTCCAACATCAGCCATTGGAATCTCTTGTGATGCGTTTGTTTGTTCTTTGGATTTTGTTCCTTGGACAAGAGAAGAGGCTGCATTTGTTCCCACTGTCGCCTCTGTTCCGTTAGTTGTTATCGGAGCAGGGATGGTTGACTCCGTTGTTTCAGGGCTAATTTGAGTGAGTTCACTCTTTTTTTGAAGGGTCTGTGCCTCTTCTTGTTTTCCGCGGCCAACAGAAACGCCTAGGAAAAAAATAGAAAAGAAAAGTGCAAAAAGAAAGAGGGATAAAACTCCGATTCTTTGTTTATCTAGGTTGATTACGTAAAATACTCTTTCTTTCATTTTTTTATCCTTTTTTTGATTTCTGAATCGATGATAACAATTTGTTCTTTTAACTTTTCCCTTTGATTATCGTTAGTTACGACAAAATCAGAGAGAGACTTTTTTTTCTCTAAATCCATTTGGGAAAGATTTCTTTTTTGGAAATC
The DNA here is from genome assembly GCF_002811945.1 of Leptospira harrisiae. Taxonomy (NCBI): domain Bacteria; kingdom Pseudomonadati; phylum Spirochaetota; class Leptospiria; order Leptospirales; family Leptospiraceae; genus Leptospira; species Leptospira harrisiae. The sequence continues at coordinate 1,334,828 of NZ_NPDX01000001.1, forward strand.
TTGGTAATCCATTCCACCCCGACTTTGTACTCGCTCCCATGCCACTTCCGGACTCACAGCTACAGTCACTGTAAAATCGCAAATGGTATGAGCATCAGTTTCGAATAAAAGGGGAACTTCCCAGGCAACAATACTTCCATCCTTTCTGGAATTTAGGAATTCAAGAAAGGTTTTGCGAACTAGTGGGTGTGTGAGTTCGTTTAGGGCGGTTAGCTTTGTTTTGTCGGTGAAGGCAAGTTCTGCGATTTTAGCGCGGATGGGTGCCCCATTTGTATCTAAGATAACATCGCCGAAAATTTTGACGAGTTCCCCGATGACAGGGCTATTCGGTTCTGTGAAAGTACGTGCGATGGTATCAGAGCTAATGGTTTCTGCGCCTAATTCACCAAACATAGCAAGTACAGTGGATTTTCCCGAACCAATCGATCCGGTAATTCCAATCAGTGTTTTATTGTTATGTTTTGGACTCACGGGTTTATAACATAAAAAACCCGTGAAAGTACAAGTATTTTTTTATCCTAATTTAGAAAAAAAATACTAAAGTATTTGGTGAGTTATTTTTTGGATCGATCGAGGTTCAAAATCCAGTCTTGTACGAGTTTGGCGGACAACTTGGGATCTTCAATCATGGGAGCATGACCCATATTTTCTAAAAGGACAGTTTCTAGATGGGGTTTTAATTTTTGTTTTAAAACATCCATCACAGTATAATGAATGACTTTGTCCTCTTTTCCCCAGATGGCAAGAGTGGGTGCTTGGATCTCGGTTAGTTTTTTCTCTAATACATAACCTTCTTTTCTGATTTGTTTTAGGATGGAGGCATTCCATTCTCTATTCGCAAAAGATTTGTTTGCAAAATAAGTTTTCAAAAAACCGGGAAGATAGGGAGGTTTGACAAAAGTAAAGCTAAGAAGCCTGTCGAAGTCTTCGGGACTTGTGAGAAGAAGGGGGCTTGGTTTTCCTGACAGTTCAATGGTTTGCATTTCACTAGGAGTTGGACTTTTGATGCCAGCATTGTCAAAGAGGATAAGAGATTTTACCTTCTTTGGGTATTTGGCGGCAAAGATTCCTGCAATGCCTCCACCCATTGAATTTCCAGCGATATGAAATTCTTTTAAACCTAAAGATTCTGTGAATTGGAAGAGTCTGTCTGCTTGTGCTTCTTGGGTGTAGTTGAGTCCATCTGGTTTGTCCGATTCTCCAAAACCGGGGAGGTCGGGGGCTATGACTTGGAAATCTTCAGGCAGGTGTCTAGAAAATCTAGTCCAATGGTCTTTATCTCCACCAAAGCCGTGTATGGCGAGAATCGTTTCTGTGTTTCCCTTTTTTTCTGTATACTTCCATTCTAATCCATCAACCAAAATGGATTTGGTTTCCAGGTCGGACCGGAAACGCTCTAGGCTAATTCCTGTTTTGTGGAGCGTGGCTGCACATTGTATTTGCAAAACGGAGAAAAGGATTAGGGTGGTGAATGGTTTCCAGTTGGTTTTCATAGTGTCCTTACAAAAAATATAAAGGTTCGTTGACAGAGGGATCAGAAAAAATACTTTGGTCGTAACCGAAGGCCCTGTAGCTCAGTCGGTAGAGCAGAGGACTGAAAATCCTCGTGTCGGCAGTTCGATTCTGTCCGGGGCCACGGTTGCCTAATTTCCAACCTTTCTCTCTTCTCCCATCGTCCATAGACCCAAAAATTCGTTCTCTTCTACCTTTTTACATAGTTCTGGCTTATAGAGCTTTTTTACCGGAGGTTTGGGATAAATATGGATTTCATCATTGTCTGGGATAAAAGTAAGCATTCTTAAAATCGTATCTTGGCCTTCAATTTCATACATCGTGTAAGACATTCCTTTAGAAGGAATGATTTGAGAAGTTTCCAAATACTTGCGTGTGTTTTCTGACATAGTATAGACCTTGTTTTCGATTCTTCTTCTTGCAACCAAAAACTTTAAAATTAGGGTTTTCGTTTTTTTAAGAATAACTTGGAAAACAAAATGAGTTTTTCTCGAATTTTTGGTGAAACACCAACAGATACATTGAGTCGAAAATGGTGGTCCCAGTGTTTGGAAAGTCCAAATAGGGAACCTGGGGCAATTGCCATTCCTATCTTTTTGGATTCGTTTAATAGTTTATCACCGTCTAACGGAGATTTGATCCATAATACAAATCCGCCATCTGGTTTTTGGATCTCTAGGGTTTCGGCACTATGAAACGATAAAAGTTTTGTATATTCGTCCGTCAATTTTTGATATTCGACCCGTAAAAATTTGAGATGCCTTTCATAAGTTTGTAGTTTTAAAAATTGAAGTACCGCCATTTGCGTGGGATTGTTTTCGGAAATTTTATAAGCTCTGGTTTGTTTACTTAATTCCCGAATTCCTGTTTTGGAAGCCACCCAACCCATCCGAAGTCCAGGTGCTATTGTTTTTGAAAATGAAGAACAAAGATATGTTTTCGGTGCATTTGGTTCTGTGGGAAAATAACTCACCAAAGGTTTGGGTCTTGTACCTGAAAAATATAAATCTCCATAGATATCATCCTCTACTAATTGAATTCCATAAAAATAAGAAGTTTTTGCCAAGTTTAGTTTGGTAAAATCACTTAAAAGGATTCCGTTCGGATTATTGAAGTTAGCTGAGAATAAAAATACTTTCGGTTTGTGTCGTTTGATTAGTTTTTCATATTCATCGCAAGAGATCCCTTCTTCTTTTCTGTAGGGAATTTCTACAACTTTTAGTCTCAGAGTTTCTAAAATTTGAAATAATCCAACATAAATGGGGGAAGGGACAATCACTGTATCTCCAGGTTCTGTTGTACTCAGTAAGGAAAATGTAATGGCTTCTGTACATCCGCTTGTGATCTGAATTTGTTCTCTACCTACTCTATATCCTTGGATGGAAGTGCGTTTGCTGATCCATTCTCTTAAACCTAGGTTTCCTTGTAGATCTCCATACGAAAATATCTCTTTGAATTGAAGCGCTTTTTTAAAAGAGGAGGTAAGAGCTCCTAGTGGAAGATAAAAATCAGAAGGTATTGCTGCGCCAAAAGCGATGAGCTTAGGATCCATCACTGTGTTCATAATTTGTTGGATTCGATCATCAGCCTCCACAGCTGGATAAAATTCATTCTGTGGTCCCGAAATGACAGTGCGAATGTTGGGATGAACAAAGTATCCCGACTGAGGAACTACAAAGATATAACCTTCCTCTTCCAAAATTCGGTAAGCCTCTTTGGCAGTGGTGAGACTACATGACTTTAAACTTTGAATTTCACGAAGGGATGGAATTCTTTCACCTTCAGAATAATATCCAGACTTAATTTCGGTTTTTAGGTCTGTCGCTAATTGTTTGTATTTTGTCATAGAGTACACTGTATACGAATAGATTGAGATAACTGTATATGGACAGTTGCTTCTATTTTTGATATTCTAACACTATGAAAACGGAAAAGCCAAGTATTTTTTCAGCAAAACGAACTTCTTTTGTTCGCACATCGGTCATCCGGGAAATTTTAAAGCTAACTGTTGAAAATTCTGATATTCTTTCTTTTGCAGGAGGACTTCCGAATCCTAATTTACTTCCGAAAGGTGTTTTAAGTTCTGTGATGGAGTCTGTAGTGAAAGAAAACATTGCAACTGCATTTCAATATGGTGATTCTTCAGGATACCTCCCTCTGCGAACAATTATTTCAAACCAACTAACCGATGTATATTGGTCTTCCGCAGAATCCATCACAGTCACTCACGGTTCCCAACAAGGACTTGATATTTTAGGGAAAATGTTTATGGATTCCGATACCAATGTTTTATTGGAAGACCCTGTGTATTTGGGAGCATTGCAGGCGTTTTCCCCTTACAACCCTAATTTTTTTAGTGTTCCCATCGAAACCGATGGACCTAATTTATATTGGTTTGAGGAAATTGTTTCACAAAATAAAATCCATGTTTTTTATGTTAACCCTTCCTACCAAAATCCTTCTACCTATACTTGGTCATTGGAAAAAAGAAAACAAATCGCAAAAATCTTAGATGAAAAAGAAATCATTCTTATCGAAGATGAAGCCTATCGGTATTTGGATTTTAATGGGGTTGTTTATCCTTCCGTCAGTTCTTTTCGTAAAAGAAGTGACCTAACATTTGTTCTTGGAAGTTTTTCTAAAATTTTATCTCCTGGGTTTCGATTGGGTTGGACAGTAGTACCAGAGGTTTATCGATCTTTATTTACGGCGATCAAACAAGGTAACGATTTGAATTCCAATCAGTTTTCGCAAGTTGTTGTTTCTAAACTTTTGAATGAACTAGATTGGAAGAGCCACCTTTTTTCCATTCAAAAGTTTTATTCAGAAAAAAAGGAAAACTTAGTTTCATTGTTAAAAGAATATTTACCAGAGGCTCGGTTTTCTATTCCAGAGGGGGGAATGTTTCTTTGGGTGGATTTTCCCAAGGTAACTACTAAAGAGTTAATGGATCGTTGTCTCTCCAGTGGTGTCGCAATGGTTCCGGGAACTGAGTTTTCTCCCGTAAGCCGGCCTTCTTCTTATTTCCGAATGAATTTTAGTTTTTTAGAGAATGAAGAGTTGGAACTCGGTGTGAAACGGATCGCAAAAGCCTATCGCGACATAAATACGTGACATGCGTTAAGTATTTTTTTCTTGACACTACTATTCGTTTGTTTACTTATTGGGTATGAAGCCCGCTGTCACCAAAGCTTTGTATCCTAAATTTTCTATTTTGAGTTTGGAAGAAAAATTGGAGGTTCTCAAAGAGGATCCTAGTTTTCGTCTTCTTGTCGATCAGATCTATCAAAACTATAAGGAAAACAGGTCCACAGTCATTCTTTGATTTGCCTACATGAAGGATTCTCGCTTCCATGGAAACAAAGTAGGTAATCATGAATTTAGATCTAAATCCCCAAGAAACAAAACACCTTTTGAATGCACTTGCTGTATTTGAATGGGTGAGCAATTCGCCCCATGAAGAAACAGATCCTTCTGTAGACGAATTCATCCAATCCATTTTAAAAAAACTTTCTGCTGCAAAGGATAGTCCCATCGTATCTGAAAACGGACTTTATACCATTGCAGAAGAGTACTTCCAAGAAGTATTCGAATCATATATCGAACCTTATAACGATGATATATTCTGGACAGACCTTTCTACGGAACTTGCCCAAAGAGATTTAGAACAAAAAGTATCTGCAAAGGATTTGGAAGCATTGAGCCCTGAAGATTATGAAACGAAAGTTTCCAAAGAAGCAGAAAAGTATGATGCAGAATTTGAAAAGAATGGAGTAGACAATTTATTCTTAAAAAAATAAAGAAAGTTTGGGAAAAGATTCTACGGAGTTTTTTCCCATTCAATGAGAACCATTGTTTGGTCATCCTCTTGTTCTTCTTTTCCTTGGAAGAGGAACAGTTGGATGACAAGTTCCGCAAGAACTCTCTCCGATTCTTTTCCTATGTAATCTACTAGAATCTTTTGGATTCGTTCCATTCCAAACTCTTCTCTTGTTTCGTTTTTTTGTTCTAACATCCCATCGGTAAAAAGTAAAATGCGATCTCCCACGGCCATTTGGAATTGTTTTTGTGTATAAGGTTGGTCCTTTTTTAAACCAATGATATTCCCAGTTCGATCTAAAATGATTTGTTCGCCTGAGGATTGAAAAATCTGGTTAGGGTGACCCGCTGACGAATAGTAGACGGTCTTTGTTTTTGTATCGATATCCAATAAAAATCCAGAAAATACAATTTTTAGGCCTGAAAATTTGTTCTGAATCTTTTGATTGAGATGGTTCATCATATCATCCGTTTTGGTGATGAAACGTTTGATGGCTTCGTATTCAGATTTGATTGCCATCGTATATAATGCTGCTTGGATTCCGTGTCCAGTTGCATCAGCTACAAAAAAACGAACAGTTCCATTATCCAATTCAAAGATATCATAAAAATCTCCACCCACTTCTCCTTGTGGTTGGAAGTAGAGATGGATCTTCAAATGTTCAAATTTGATTCCATCTTCAGGAAGGATCTTTTGTTGGATTTTTTTAGCGAGTAGGAGGTCTTTTTTGATTCGATTCAAAGAAGAGTTTAATTGGAACGTTCTTTCCGAAACAATTTGTTCCAAATTTTCGGTGACTGCTAGTAAGGATTCATTGCTAATCTTTAAACTTTCCGCAAGTTCCTCTGCACGGATAAAAGCATTGGCAATCCGACTCGAAAGAATCAGAGATTGGATAAAAATAAAACAAAGTAGGGCATAAGGAGTTAGTCCAATTCCTCGGTTGTTTACACTGTGTCGTAAAATATCAAATGCTACAGAAAATGCTAAAACAAGAAGTCCTAAAAAAAATAATTTGGAATTGGGCCTTTTGTTAAAAACAGCTTTTAGGTTGATATGAATGACATACCCAATGGTAAAAAATGCCAACACTTGGAATCCATATAGTAAAATGGTAAAAATAGATATTGGTAAAAATAATGTAAAAGAAAATGCAACACTTGCGATGAGTACAGTTCGTACATACTTTGGGTTGGATTCTTTTGGAAAAAGAGAATAAATAAATAATAAGAAGGTTGGTACCGCAAAATAAAAGGAAGCAAACTCAATCCGAAATGCGGTGGGCCAATGAAGACCAGGAAAGAGTTCTAAGATATACCTTTCACCGGTAAAGGCGAGTCGGATCCCCAGTAAAAAACAAAAAACTGCAAAATAAAAAATAGAGGTTTCTTTTCTTTTATAAAAATACAATCCAAAATGATAGAGACCAATAAGAACGAGAGCACCGAGTAAAAAAAGTTCCCGTGCATTGGCGAGCATCTTCTCCCGATCCAAAGCATTTTTATTTCCAAGGCTTGGAATGGCCCAAAACCCGCCAAAATTGTTATCATAGTTTGCGATATGAAATACAAGTTCGATGACTTCATTATCAGGAATGAGCGTATAGTATTTGGATTTAATCCTTGGTGTATCATCAAATTGGTTGATACCTGGTTTTCCTTGGCCACCAATCAAAATTCCATTGGCAAAAAATCGATAGGAAGAGGCAACATCGGGAATATAAATCCGTAATTCTTGTCCTACGGTTTGTTTACTGATATGAATGAACGCACGTAAGGTGACGTGGCCTGTTCTTGGTAATTCTTCCCCACCAAATTCTTCATCTTGCCAAGAATTGGGAATTGCCAAATAACCAGTCAGAGGTTTTTCTCCGTGAAAAGGTGGATAATGGAATTCGCCATAATACAATTCCCATTCCCCTTGTAAGTCCACAATGGTATCTTCTTTGAACGTAATTTCCTTTAAGTCCAGAACCCCTTGGCGGAACCTATAAGGTTCTTCTTGTTCGGGGTTCTGACAGGCAAATTGGAAGACCAGGAGAGAAAAAACTCCCGTTAGTAGGATTTGTTTTCGCATAAACGGATTTTAGTTTTTTCTTTATACAGGATAGAACTAATTTCGTCCAGAATATCCTATGACATCCATAAAAGCAGAAACAGAAAATACTGCCTTACCTGGACCAGGTTCCCCATACCCTGGAGGAGTGGGGAGACCATACTGTTCAAAGGTTTCTTTCCAAGCGCGTAACAATTCACAAAAATAAACAAGTGGTGGGCCTGCTTGTTGTCCAAGTGTGGTATAAGGTTCTGGGCACCAAGCAGTGAATCTCGGAACAATTCCTTTGGACATAAAAAAATCTAAACCTTGTTTTGTGGAAGTGATGGCTTCAGCTACCGTTTTAAATCCCCAAGGTTCTGAAAGTTCTACCCCGCCGACAAAGTTAGGGATTACATTTTCTGGACCAAATACTTCCGCAGAATCTACCACACGACGAATCCAATTTTCATAACCAATCCAACTGGATTTTCCAGGACAGATCTTTTCAAAAAGTGCCTTGTCCCAAACTTCGTAATTGGGGTGATAAATTTGGATCCCCGCATCTTTGAACTTTTGGCAGTCTTCTTTTTCAAAGGCTTGGGCTACTAGTTTTCCCATCCATCGTTTGGGAAATCGTGCTTCAATGGCTTCCGGGTATTGGAGGTAAAAATCTACCTCAGATTTTTTCTTTAAGTTGGTAAGGACTGATCCACCGGTTATGGTATACACTTTTGCAATTTGGTCCTCTGCATCCACCCAAGATAAAACTTCTAAAATATCTTCAACGTCTTTCACCCCAGTATAGGGCCGGCCAGCACCTTTTTGTTGGCGGTAGTTGTGGTTGATATCACAATAAGCACATTCTTCATCTTTTCCAAAGTATTGGCAATTTCGGAATACCGTTAGATACAAAAGGTAACCCCATTCGATGACAGGTGCCACTTCCCCGGGTAATTTTCCTGATTTGGTTTTGTGTCTATACCAAGAAGGAATCGGAGGATACTCAGCACTCCCAATTTCTGTTTCTTCTAAAAACAAAGTAGGAATTCCATCCTTTGATTTCATTTTATAGGGGGAGTTCGGGTTGTTTCTTGTAGAGATCACTGTTTTTAAAAGACCAAAATGACCTCCAGAGATTTTGATTTCCTCGGGTGCTTTGGTGTCTGCCCCATCTTTCAGGTCAGCGAGAGGGATGTGGTCGAAGGAAAAGATAAAATAATCTTTGGATTTATAAGGATCTTTGACTAAAAAGGATTCCGGTAAAAAGTGGATGCCTTGCCTTAGGATGTCTTGTTTGACAATGGCTTCCATCGGTAGGTCTTTGTACAACCTTTCCATTTCTTCCAGGAGTTTGATGGAGGAGGCGGGTCTTTGGTTCAGTGTAGAAGTTTCAGCCATAATGGGAGTTTTTTTCTTCCTCTATCTTAGACAAAGCTATTTTCCAAAGGAAAACTTATCTTTTCCCTTGAAAATCCCTAGTTTCAGGGAAAAATACTGAATATTCGTTTACAAATCTAGTCACTAAATTATTTTTTTTCCGAACTAATGAATTTTTTTTCATTCTAGAAAAAAATACAAAAAAGCTGGGAATTTCTTAACCCTCAGTTTGTTGATTAGAGTAACGAAAGTTGAATTTCACTAAGGGACAGGACGATATGAAAGCATCGAAACTAACCATAATGGGCCTCGCGCTTCTTTTTACTGGTCTTACAGTTTGTAAGAAACCAGACGCAGAAGTGTCTGAAGCACCAAAAAAACCAGCAGATTTATCTGCGGTAGTCGTATTTGCGGTAGGAGATTCAAAAATCCAACACGCAGACCAAACAGAAGAAAAAGCACAGCTTGGTGCCCTTCTGAAATCCGGGGATAACGTAGTCACAGGCGACAATGGAAAAGTAGACATCCAATTTGCGGATGGATCGAGCATTCGTATCTCTCCTAAGTCCGCGATTGACTTTGCGAAACTCTCTATGGACAATTCTGGAACTACAGACACTCAAATTGCTCTAGTTTCAGGAAAGGTATTTGCGAAAGTCAACAAAGCTAAGAAAGAAGACAACTTTACTGTCGTAACACCAACTGCGATTGCGGGTGTGCGAGGAACGTCTTTTATCGTAGAAGCTGCAGAGGGAAAACCTGCGAAAGTAAAAGTAGTTGAAGGCGCGGTTGCATTTGCTCCACGTGTTCCTGCTTTAGAAAAACTTTCTACAGAAGAAATCTCTGGAAATGCTGACTTGAAAAAACTCCAAGAGTCTTTAGCGAAAGCAGAAGTCATTCTAGAGAAAGACCAAGCTTCCACTCAATCAGCAAAATCTGCTGACCTTGCAAAGGCTGCTGATATCCAAACTTTGGATTTGAACAAAGCATTCAAAACTTCTGAGAAAGAAAAACTCGTTGTTGAAAGTGCAAAACTCACTAAGAACGAAGAGCAAGAAATCAAAACCATCGTAACTGTAGATAAAAAAACTGCAGAGGAAATCGCAAAACTTAGCGAATCAGCTCAAACTGAAAAGTTAGATGAGTTGAAAAAACAAGAAATTGATGCTAAGAGACATGCAATTGAAGGTGAAGTTGCGAAACGCCAAGAAGAAGAGAAGAAAAAATTCGAAGAGTCTTTGGCTAACCAACCTAAAGAATTTAAATCTAAAAAAGACATTGTAAACTACTACGAAAGAATTGAAAAAATCGTTCTTGTAGATGGAAAAACAGTGATTGGTGCGATCATCAACCAAGAAAATGGACAGTTGATTGTTCACACTGAAAATGGTGTTAAGAGAATTGATATGGACAATGTAGAAGAAGTCATTTATGACCTTCAACAAAAATCCAAATTCTAAATAAACCAACCCTTAAGTAGAAAAGAAGCCTGGAGGAGAAATCCTTCGGGCTTTTTTTATGTATTTTTATCTTTTTTATTTTTCTTTGGATTTGTATTCGTTCCAAAGAATGCGAATGGCATTGATCAAAGGACTCACTTCAATGACAAGTAAGTTGGATTCGTATTTTACGAGTAAGGTGCTATTGCCAAATCGATCCATTTCTCCCCATTCTACTTGGAGGTCGGGCGAATGAGATAATGCATTTTGGATGAGGACCTTTACCTCAAAGTCAGTTAAGGTTTCTCCAATTTCACTTAGATCCTTTAAAATTGAAAAAAAGAAGGTTTTGGTTAGTTCCTCCCTGAATGCCTCCAATTGTTCCCGATCCATAGTCTATCTTTCGGACCAATCAGTTTACTTCGTCTGAAAAATATTCCTCAGCATGATAGGAAGACCGAACCAGTGGACCAGAAGCTACAGTTTTGAATCCAGTTTGATAGGCAAATTCCTTCCAAAATTCAAAAGTTTCCGGTTTCACGAATTCCTGCACAGGGTAGTGAGTGGGTCCAGGTTGGAGGTATTGTCCAATGGTTAACATCCGAACTCCATGAGCATAGAGATCTTCCAAACATTGTTTTACATCTTCTTCTTTTTCCCCAAGTCCCAAAATGATCCCACTTTTTGTAAGGAAACCATGTTTTGCAATATGGGAAAGTACCTCAAGTGATCGTTTGTAGTTCTTCTGGGGTGTGATCGTGCGAAAAAGTCTCTCCACAGTTTCGATGTTATGATTGATGATATTGGGTTTTGCGGCATAAAGAATTTGTAAGGAATCTTCTTTGGCCTTAAAATCAGGGATAAGAACTTCTATGGAACATGTAGGACGATACGATTTGATTTTCGTAATGGTTTCTGCAAAGTGTCCAGCTCCGCCATCTTTTAGATCGTCTCGGTTCACAGCAGTCAGAACCACATGGCGGAGTTCGAGTTCTGCGACGGACCTTGCGACTCGTTCGGGTTCCTCCGAATCAAGCGGGTTTGGTTTTCCAAAAGCCACATCGCAGTATTGGCATCGCCTTGTGCAAATATCACCCGACAACATATAAGTGGCTGTTTTACGGTTCCAACAATGGTTGAGGTTCGGGCAACTGGCTGATTCGCAAACAGTATGGAGTTTTTTGGATTCCACCTCATCCCTCACCTTGGCTAGAGCATCTCCTTCCGTCGGAAAACTCACTCGCACCTTCATCCACTCGGGAAGGTCCACTCGGGGGCTGATATTTTTAGAGCGAGGTTTCTTTTTTAACGGATTCATACCTTCTTTAGACTTTTTGAAATGAGGCCACTTTGTAAAATGGAAAATCATGAGGATCAACGCATTTCTAGCCAAATTAGGTCTCGGTTCCCGAAGAAAAGTAGAAGAATTGGTTCTCTCTGGCAGAATCAAAATCAACGGAAGCACCATCACTGACCTTTCTTTTCAGGTCGAAGAAACCGATTCAGTGAGTTTCGATGGGAAAAAGGTACAAATGGATGAGGACTCGCTAAAACGACCCAAAATCATTGCCTTCAATAAGCCAGCAGGTTACCTAACTTCCCACGAAGATAAGTTCCATGAGAATACAATCTTTTCACTTTTGCCGGAAGGTTTTCAAAAATACAATTATGCGGGTCGTTTGGATTTGGATTCACGTGGGCTTTTGCTTTTATCGATTGATGGAGATTTTATCCAAAAAGTCACACACCCAAGAAACAAAATAGATAAAGAGTATATCATCAGTTTGAGACAACCAGTGGCTTGGAAGAGTATTGCCGACGAGTTTATGTTAGGTGTAAGGGAAGGGGGAGACACTCTCAGAGCACTTTCTGTAAAACCAGCAAATGTAATGCCGGAAAAAACGAACCCCGGTTTCACAAGTTATCTAAGTATCATCCTAAAAGAAGGAAAAAAACGACAAATCCGTAGGATGTGCAAAGCCAAGGATTTGGTGGTTCTTGATCTCTATCGAATTCGGATCGGAAAATTGGATTTACGTGACTTTGTTCTAGAGGAAGGCAAATATAAGGTTGTGACAGAAGAACAGGTTCTTGGAAAACCGACGGCTTAATTTAGTTGAAGAATCCAATCCACTCTTAAAATTGTGAGGTTAGGGGATTTGTTTTTTTGAAATCAAAACCGTTTTTATTTTATCCAGTGGTTCTGTTTTTATTTATCTTTGTCGTAGATAAAATTTTTCTTTTGCCTGTCTTTCACAATGATTTTCTTCAGGCGGGGAATTCTGTTTTTTATTACCAAAGAAAGGTATTGGCTGATCGACTTCTTGCAGATAAGGAAGCCCAAGAGAAGAACTTAGCACTTGTTTTTGGAGATTCTAGGTCCTATCCTTTTTCGGAACTTGGTATTCCGGATAACTACAAAAAAAATTGGACTCTCTACAACTTTAGCAGTCCCCAAGGAATTCCAATGAATTCCTATATCCAATTAAAGGATTTATTGGAGAAGGGTGTCACTCCTGAGTTTGTCATTCTTTCTCTCAGTCCAGAGGCTTTCGATGACAATAAAGGTTTTATTCTTTCTCCCTTCCTACGTATGGGTTGTAACAAAGAGTGTATGGACATCGTCTGGAAAGACATCCCTCTCAAAGAAAAATGGACTTACTTTTTGGATAAACTCTTTGTGATCCGCAGTATGGAATTGAATTTATCTTTGCTTGGTTCTCGGCTCAAACAAGGGAAATTAAAAGAATACAAATCTAAATACAACCAAGAGTTTCAACTCATCAATTTTAGTAAAGGTGAGTATCTGATGTATGGAGTTCAGTCCAACCCTATTGAAAAAATCAAAAAAGATACTCTTCGTATCGGTAGTTTGTATATGAGTTCTTATGCAATAGGCGAGTCACAAAAACCTTATGTGGAAGCATTTTTAGAACTCACTCGAAAAAATAAAATCAAAACCTTAGTTCTTTGGCCGAAGGTTTATGGTGATTATTACAAGTATTATGAAAAATTTCATATTAAGGAAGTTTGGTGGGAACCCATTGAGTCTATGTCTACTTCGTATGGAGCTTACACACTCAATTGGAATAAACCCGGAACTTGTGATTTATTTAACGATGCCTCACACCAATCTGCTTTTTGTTTTATCGACCAAATGAAAGAAATTTGGGTAACTTACGCTGAAAAGTAGATTTAAGAATATACCTTATAAAATCAAAGCCCCTCTTCGAATGGATCGCCCTAGACGGTCCCTTCGATTTGCAATTTGGAGTTTGATAAGTAGTACTGTATCTATTTGGTCTATCCTTGCCATTACCAACTTGTCTGGGCATTCCCTTCTGATTGGTTCGTTTGGAGCTACAGCTGTTTTACTTTTTGCTGTCCCTGATGCTCCACTTTCCCAACCCCGAAATTTGATTGGTGGGCATTTGATCTCTGCTACCATTGCTGTGATCCTTGTGGCCACACTGGGAACCAATTTTTTCACCATTGGAATTTCTGTGGGACTTTCGATTTTTGTGATGTATATGACTCACACCTTACACCCACCAGGTGGCGCGACAGCTATGATTGGAGTTCTTGGAGGGGTGGGAGTGGATTTTATTTTGTTCCCCGTTTTTATTGGGGTGATGATTCTACTTGTAAATGCATTACTCGTGAATAATTTGGTCCACCACCGAAAATATCCGGTGGTGTGGTTTTAGCGTTCTACCAGTTTAATTTTTTAGAGTCTTCCACAAACTTTGCAAGTCCACTGTCAGTGAGTGGGTGTTTGAAAAGCATTTCAAATACGGAATAAGGTAGGGTAACACAATCTGCCCCACGAAGAGCCACTTCTTTGAAGTGGATGGGATGGCGTACTGAAGCCGCAAGGATTTGTGTTTCGATACCGTAGTTATCATAAATGTCTCGGATCTCCGAAATCAGCTCCAATCCATCATATCCAATATCATCCAATCGTCCTACAAAAGGAGAGATAAAACTAGCACCTGCTTTGGCAGCAAGTAGAGCTTGATTGGCAGTAAAACAAAGTGTTACGTTGGTTTGGATTCCTTGATCGGAAAAAGCTTTTACAGCTTTGATTCCTTCTGGAATCAGAGGAACTTTTACGACAACGTTTTCAGCTATTTTAGAAAGTTCTAAACCTTCTTTGATCATCGTGGGAGCGTCGGTTGCAAGAACTTCTGCACTCACAGGTCCTTTTACAAAACTACAAATTTCTTTGATGACTTCCGTGAACTTACGGCCTGATTTTGCGATGATGGATGGGTTGGTGGTGATTCCGTCTAGGAGACCAAGTTCATGGACTTTTTTGATTTCGTCTATGTTGGCTGTGTCTAAAAATAAATTCATTTTGCCTCGTATGGATGGCTTGGATTGCCAAGCCTCACGAGACAGGGTAACTACGGGATTAAATCCCGCAAGGTTTTTGTTTCTTGAACACTAAAGAAATCGACATAATCCTTCGCGATGATCTCTTTTAAGTTCGCAGAAAAATAATCGATACGGCGAGTGTAGGGTGCTTTTTTGTATCCTTCTCTCCAAACTACAGCAAATCCACCACGAGGAGGGTTCTCACGTCTTTCTACAAGTTCCCAAATGGCAGCTCCAGAAACCTTATCGTCTCCGATGGCCTCTTTTCTGGGTTTCCCATATTTCTTTTCCATCTTCTCTTTGATTTTATCTGATGGAACTAAGTTGAAAGTCACACCTACGGAGAATAGGATTCCATTTTCACGAAATTCGGTTTGTCCATCGATGGAAGGATCGGTTTCTGCAGTGCCTTCCCTTTTCGGGCGAACTTCTTTGAGTAATTCTGGAGTTTTATAAAAACGGTAAAGATAAAAGATTCCATTTCTTTTAATAAGAAGGCTTTCCTCTTTTTTTTCATTTAAGAGTTCGATCTTTTCCTTTGATTCCGGATTGGTAGCCATAGACAAAAATTTTTCACGGATGGATTCAAAGGTCATTCCCCAAGAAGCTTCTGCAAATCCATCCAAACTATTTGGCATTTCTGTTTGGGCGCTAAGAAGTCCAGGGACTAGGAAAAGAAGGAAAACCAGATATTTCTTCATATGATTTCTATCGGTCAAAGTGAGAAAAAAGAGAACCTGTTTCTTACTTAAAATCGTCTCGGAAAGGGTCGTCTCCCAATCCAAAGTCATCGGCTTCTTCCGTAAATGGTCCCTCATCTTCCTCTTCCCAACCATCGTTTTGTGCTGAATTGGAAGTCGCCGAAGGTGCCCCCCAGTCATCTTCCGATTCATAGGAATAGGAAGTGTCATTTTCTTCAAAACTCATTCCGAAGATAGGTTCTCTATTCCAAAGAAACACAAGAACTGGAATTTGGAAAAGAACGAGAAGTAAATAAAACAAAAAGAAAAGATCACGATCCAAGCCGTAGTGAACAGCACCCGCAGATAAATTCCCTAAAGCAAGGCCAGAGAGTATCGGCTTCGCTAATGCGAGGTATTTTTCACCACGGTAAGCCTCTTTTAAAAACGGAAAGGAAAAGAAAAGTGCCAAAAAGAAAATCGGCATATGGAAGATATGTTCGAATGGCCCAGGCCCTTTTTCTCCAAGGACGGACCCAAGAAGGGACCAAAGCCAAACAAGAAGGGCACTTCCGAAAAAGGCCCCACTTCCGTAGATTAAATTTCCACCTGATTCCAAAACATCCAAACAAATGCGAAATACATCCGCACGAATGTCTGTGAGTTCTTCTCTGCGGTAATTTGTTTTTTTTGAAAAGAATAGAATCTTTACATAATACACAATGACCGCTGTCACCAAACAAAAGAAGGTGAGAAATAGGAGGAAAAGAAAAAATTCCATTAGTGACGGAAATGCCTCATTCCAGTGAACACCATAATCAAACCATGTTCGTCTGCGGCTTGGATGACTTCTTCATCACGGATGGATCCGCCTGGTTGGATGATGGCTTTTGCACCCACTTTGGCAATGGCATCAATTCCATCACGAAATGGAAAAAATGCATCACTCCCCACGTAAGATCCTACAACAGAGAGTCCCACTTTTTGTGCTTTCATGGCACCAAGTTCCACCGAATCCACTCGAGACATTTGTCCCGCTCCAATTCCAAGAGTTGAGTTTTGGTCTGTATACACAATGGCATTGGATTTGATAAACTTCACACAGTTCCAAGCAAACATCAATCCTTCCAAGTCATCTGCGGTTGGTTGTTTTTTTGAAACAATTTTGAGTTTGTCTTTTGTAATTAGATCATAGTCACGATTTTGAATGAGAAGTCCATGATGGAGAGAACGTAAATCTAGTTCATCCAAAGCTTCGTCAAATTTGGCAATCGGAATCAAACGAATATTAGGTTTTTTCCCGAAAATCTCCAAAGCCTCCTCTGAAAAACTTTCGGCAATTACACCTTCTACAAAGTTTTTTGTGATTTCTTCTGCGGCATCTTTTTCCACACGACCATGAATTCCAATGATTCCACCAAAAGCAGAAATAGGATCTGTTTTTCTGGCAAGTTCAAAGGATTCGAGGACATTTTCTCCAAAAGCAATTCCACATGGGTTTAAGTGTTTGACTATGGAAACTGCATTTTTAGGAAGTAGGCTTGCTACGTGAAATGCGGCATCAAAATCCAACATATTATTGAAAGAGAGTTCTTTTCCTTGTAAGGCTTCAAACTGTGATTTGATAAATAGTGGTTCGTAAAATGCTGCATCTTGGTGTGGATTTTCTCCATACCTAAGTTTTTGTTTTTTATTAAAGGCAAAAGTGATTTTATCAGGATATTTGATATCTAACTTCTTATTAAAGAAAGTGGAAATAGCTGAGTCATAAGAAGCAGTTTCAGAAAAAACTTTGGCTGCGTATTGAAATGCAGTTTCTCTGGAAACTTTTCCTTTGTTTGCCGTAAACTCTGATTGGAAAGATTCGTAGTCTTTTGGATCCGTAAGAACAACAACGTTTTTATGGTTTTTTGCCGCCGAACGGAGCATAGACGGTCCACCAATATCGATGTTTTCGATGGCATCTTCTAGGGTTACATCTGGTTTCATGACTGTTTTTACAAATGGATAAAGGTTCACAATCACAAGTGTGATAGGAACAATTCCATTCGTTTCCATTTGTTTTACATGGTCAGGGTTTGTTGTGTCACCAAGAAGACCCCCGTGGATTTTTGGGTGCAGGGTTTTCACACGGCCATGAAGGATTTCTGGAAAACCAGTAAACTCATCTACCTTTTTCACAGGAATTCCTGCTTTGGAGAGGGCATCATAGGTTCCGCCTGTGGAAAGAATTTCCACTCCGTTTTTGGCAAGGAAGGAACAGATCTCTGTAATTCCGGCTTTATCGGATACGGATACGAGTGCTCGTTTGATTTCGATCATTTTAGGATTTCTACCTTTCGTTCTTTGATTTTTAATTTATCTTCACAAAACAGTTGTATAGCGAGCGGAAGGATCTTGTGTTCTTCCGCAAGGATTGCAAGGGATAGTTCTTTTTCAGTCCATTCGGGGGCAATGGCAATCGCTTTTTGTAAGATGATGGGACCCGTGTCCACACCTTCCTCCACAAAATGAACCGTACACCCTGCAACTTTTACCCCATAGTCCAGGGCTTGTTTTTGGGAATCGAGGCCCGGGAAGGAAGGGAGGAGGCTCGGGTGGACATTGATGATTTTGTTTTTAAACATTCGGACAAATTCTGGTTTTAAGATCCTCATATAGCCGCAAGCCACAATCAGGTCTGGGTCAAAACTCTCCACTTCCGTAAGTAGATCCTTATGGTATTCTGTCTTTTGGGAATAGGTGGCGTAAGGAATGACCTTTGTCGGGATTCCAAAGGATTTGGCAATGCCTAAGGCTTTCGCCTCTGGGTTGTCGGTCACAAGGGCAACCAAGTCGACCTTTAGCTTTTTTTTACGAATGTACTCGACGGAAGCGGTAAAATTGGACCCTCTGCCCGAGGCCAAAAAAACGAGACGTTTTATTTTTCCCATGTGATATTCTAAGAATATTCACTCGGGTCATTAAGCAAGTATCCTTTTTGGTCGATGGGAATACTCAGGAGAAAAAAATGTCGCTTGCGAGAAAAACCGGTGCCTCTGCTTACAATGAATACAAAGCCAATGAGATATCTACCGTTAGCCAAATCAAACTGATTGTGATGCTCTTTGACGGAGCCATCCGATTTTTAGGTGTGGCAAAAGACAATATGACTCCCCGAAAGTATGATGTTGTGAATAACAATATCATCAAAACTCAAGACATCATTACGGAACTTCTCCTCTCTCTCAATATGGAAGAAGGGAAGGAAGTTGCAAACAATCTATTGTCCTTATATGTTTATCTGAAAAAAAGATTACTAGAAGCCAATATGCGTAAGGACAAGGCCATCATCGAAGAATGCATTAAAATCCTTATCGAGTTAAAAATATCCTGGGAAGAACTAGAGAAAAAAGACACCCCGAATCCTAGTTCGACGCCTGGAACGCGTCCGACTGGAATCTCTATCACAGGTTAATGAATCGCTTTATGATTTCCGCAAGACACTCCACAAAACAACTTCTGCAAAAAAAGATCCAATACTTGGATTCACTAATCTCCAACTTAAAACGAGAAGAAGAACTACTTTCCTATCGAGATGCTGATTCTGCAGTGAAGATTGAATTCAAAAATGAAATCATTGTTCGAAAGTTGGAAGCCGTAGATCGGGAAATTTGGGAAAAAGGGGATAAGGAAATTCATTCCGAAGAAGAAATCGCCATTTCTGAAACTGTATTCCAAAAGTTGGACGAAGCGAGAAGTCTTCAACAGAAAGTACAAGAATTACTTGTATTTGAAATGAATGAGAGTAAAAAAGAATATTGGGAATTCAGTATCAAACGTCGATTGAAATCACATTTGATCCAGTCCTCTGGCCTCTCATGGACAAAAAATTACTGTTAAATGATTCTCTCCATTTTTTAGGCCTTAATCCAGGGTTTACAGAATTTGAACTCAAAGAGTCCTATCATAAATTAGCGAAAAAATACCATCCCGATTCTGGTGAGTTCACGAGTGATGTGATGTTTTTGGAACTAAACAAACACTACGAATCATTAAAAGATTTCCTTCTGATCCATTCGGAAGAGGAATTTATTGGAACAGAGGTTCGGGAAGATCTTGGTTCTTTTGATAAAAATAATCTATATACAAAACCATCCAAAGACCCTGTATTTCACGAATACAAACTGGCCAAAGAAAAAGAAACAGAGGCCATATTGCATTATTATGAAAAACGAAACCTACATCCCATTGAACTCTCGGAAAGTTTAAATAAGGAACTTGTACAATTGCGAAAGGACTTAGAACCAGTTCTATCTGTATACGCAGAGATTTTAAAAAAACATCCCACAAGCCTTTGGGCCAGTGATGCCAAAGATTCCTTTGAACGACTTCGTGTTTGGTGGAGTTAACAAAATCTTTTCCAAAGAGAATTGTTGAAAGTAACAAAGATATATTGGATCATAAAAAAAAGCCGAGAAAGTCTCGGCTTTTCTAAGGAAATTCTTTTTGTCACCAATCATCCTAATATCTAGATGATTAGGACAAAAAGAATTATATGTCTACCTGGTTACGGTGTAGGTGCCGCTGCTTCTCCACCGAGGAGACCTAAAGAGATTTCTGGAATCCAACTGATAAGCATAAGACCAATGAGAAATAGTCCCACAATAGGGGCTACCGATTGGATCACTTTACCTAACGGTTGTTTGAAGATTCCAGATGCCACAAATAGGTTCACACCCACTGGTGGTGTGAGGTAACCAATTTCCAAGTTCACAATCATAATGATTCCGAAGTGAACTGGATTGATTCCGTAGTTGATTGCCATAGGTGCCAAAAGGGGAGCAAGCACAAGAATCGCACTCATAATATCCATAAACATTCCCACGATGAGTAACAATACGTTCACACCAATGAGAAAGGTCACTGGACTTGAGATGAGTTCGGACATGGTCGCTACGAGATTTTGAGGAATTTCATTTTCGATCATGAACTTGTTCAAACTGACTGCAAGGATTAGGATGAGGAAAAGAATCCCTAACATCTCAGCACTTTCGGCCATGATTTTGGGAATCTTAGGAAAACTAAGTTCTTTGTGAATGAATACTTCGACAAGGATGGCATAAAATACAGCAATGGCTGCTGATTCTGTGGCAGTGAAGAATCCTGAGTAAATTCCACCAAGGATCACCACAGGCATAAGAAGGGCAAGAACCCCTTCTTTCCATGCGGTGCGAATTTCTGGCCAGTCCCATTTTCCGCGACCTACATTTCCGGCACGAAACACAGAGTATATCATAAGAAGTGACATGAGTAAAATTCCTGGACCAATCCCTGCAATGAAAAGATCGGTAACAGAAACTCCTACCATAATCGCATACACGATCATAGGAATACTAGGAGGGATGATGATCCCGAGAGTTCCACCAGAAGCAAGAAGACCCATAGAAAACTGAGTAGGGTAACCTGCTTTGGTAAGAGAAGGATACATGAGTCCACCGATAGCAATAAGTGTCACAGGAGAAGATCCAGAAATGGCAGCAAAAATCCCACAAGAAAATACACCTGCAATGGCAAGGCCTGCAGGGATCGGTGCCGTCATGGCTTGGGCAATCCGAATGAGTCGTCTTGCAATACTACCATGAGTCATTAAATTCCCTGCGATGATAAAAAGTGGAATCGCAAGAAGGATTTCTTTATCACCAGCAAAAAACAAATCTCCAATGATGCTGTTGAGTTCTTGGAAAGACTCAAGAGGTGGATCTGGTAAAAAGTAATAACAATACACAGTGATGGCACCCATAAGTACGATGAGTGGCTGTCTGAGTAAAATTAAAGCAAGTAAGAGTAGGAGTATTCCCCAAGAACCCATTATTGATTCCCCCGTGAATTAGATTCGGAAAGTTCTTTTTCCGCAAGTTCCAAAGCTTCTGTGGCTTCATTGATGTCGGAAGGAATGAGTGCTGGAAAAATTCCATAACATAAATGTCTAAAACCCATAGAAAGAAAGATGTATGGGAATATCATTTGTACTTTCCATAAGTGAATTTCTGTTACTGGATTCACTTCATCTAAACTGATACTTTCTAGAACATAAATGACAGATAGGTAAGCGAGGAATAAAAAGAAAAGAGAGATTACCCATTGCTCGATGACTTTGATATAAGGTAAGAATTTTTTTGGTAATACCTTATCTGCAATTTCCGGACGTAAGTGTGAACCTTTGGCACTTGCAAGTGCAGATCCGAAAAGCCCACCCCATAACATAAAATAGAGGGAAAGTTTTTGTGCCCAAATGATTCCACCAAGGCCGAGCCACTCTAAAAATCCAGAGGTTCCTCCGTGAATGGATTCTGCAATGTAAACACTCCAATCGCCAACAAAACCAGCTACACCAGTATTAGGATAAGCTTCAGTGACATCCATAACCCAACTTAAAACTTTATCAATGACTTCTCTTTTAGAAACGTCAGCAATCATGAGAAGAGTGAGCAGAAGGAAACAAATTCCTCCCGCCCATTTCTCGCCGAAACTCAAAGTATTTAGAATTCGTTCGACGAATTTCATGTATCTATATCCTTCCTTAACTTATCCGCCACAAGCTGCTTTTGCTTTTTGGATTTTATCGAAGATCATTTTAGACTGACCTCCAATTTTTCCTACCACTTGGCCGGAAACTGCACTGGCTGCAGACTTAAACCCTGCTAAATCAGCCTTAGAAGGTTCGTATACTACCACATCAGCTTTTTTTAATGTAGCAATCATGTTCTTCTCGATGGAACGAACTGCTTGTCTTGCACCTGGAGCGAGTTTGTTTCCTTCACCCATCAGTGTTTTCTTTTGTTCGTCATTTAAGGTGTCCCAAAACTTTTTAGAATAAAGGATGGCTGCTGGTTGGTAAATATGGCGAGTCAAAGTAAAGTATTTGATCGCCGTTTGCCATTCTGCTGCTAAAGTAAAAAGAGGAGTGTTATCAAATCCTTCTACCACACCTGTTTGGAGCGAGGGAAGAACTTCAGGGATGGCAATCGGGATTCCACTCACACCCAATTGTTTCCAATAAGCAATATGAACTGGAGATTCTTGGATTCTGATTTTTACACCTTTAAGGTCATCTGGCGTTTTGACTGGAGCCGATTTTGTTCCAATCGAACGGTATCCATTTTCTGCCCAAGTCACAAAGATAAGTCCTTTTGCTTCAAAGAGTTTACGAAAGTCTTCTTGAAGGTGGTCATCAAGAACACAGTCTGCTTGTGCGTAAGATTCAAATAGATATGGGATTTCTAATACGTTTAGTTCTTTGACAGTGTTTGCAAGAGCCCCGGCAGTAAGACCAGCACCTTGCAATTTTCCACGGATGACCTGTTGGAGGATTTCATTTTCTCCACCCATTTGCCCACCAGGATAAATTTTAAATTTAATTTGGCCTTGCGATTCCGATTCAATTTTCTTTTTGATTTTAGAAAGTTCGTTTGCCCACGGAGATCCTTCGGGTGCAACGGTTGCTAACTTAACAGTCGTTTGAGCAAATAAACCCCCACTGATAGTGAGGGAAATACTTACGCAAACTAAATACTTTAATTGTCTTAAAAACATTTAGTTCTCCTAGTAAACTTGATTATAGTTCGTCGAGTAATTTTTTGGCTTTGCGTTGTTCTACGATTTGGTCTGCTTCGATTTCAGGAAGGGATGCAGCTTTGCCTTTTAATACAAAATCCAATTGTTTTTTGAATTTGTCTTCGTTTCCTTTGAGGCTACTTTCTGCATATAAAACTCGAACAGCAAAATAATTTGGGTGTTTCGCAATTGCTTCTTCGAAAAGTTTAGCGGCTAATTTTTTATCGCCAGTTGGAGATAGAGCATTACTTGCTGCATCATACCTGAGTGTTGCAGAGTAAAAGTATTCTTTTCCCATCGACTTTTCGATTTCTTTCACTCGGTTCACCATCGCTGAAAAATTAGAACGGTTTGCGAGTAATGTAGTAAATCCTACCAAACGAGACCATTTGGCGAGGGAGGCATATCTCCAATAAAGAGCGTCGATATCCTGTGGTCCTAGAACATCTAAAGATTTTTCAATCGTTAGTTTATCTTTGACTACCTTATCTCTAAATTTTGGATTTAATGCAAGAGCTGCTTCACACCATGTGACTGCAGCATCGTAATATTGGATGGACTCTTCTTTTACTTTTTCGTCTACTTCAGAATCACCTGTCAGTTTTAACCAAAGATGTCCGTCACTTAGTAGGTAGTTTCCTCGACAGAGTAGGACTTTTACGTCTGCATATTGAGGGTTTTCGAGAGCGAATTTTTCTAAACCAACAAGAGCTGACCTGAGGTCTTGTTCGTTTTGACGGTTTTTCCAGAGTTTTTCGATATCAGCTGGAAGTTTGGCTGGGCTTGTCGCTCGCTCTACATTTGAGTCAGAGATTTTGGTTTGTCTTGATTTTCCGCAAGCAACGACAGAAACGAGCACGAGAGCTGCCATTGCAATTTTTGACCAATGTTTTGTTTGGTACATTTTGTATCATCCTCCAAAGATTTTTGGGACCAAAGATCCCTTTTTATTTGTATCCTCACGTTCCTCGTTTGGGGCAAATTTTTAGAAAAATTCTAAAAAAAGTCCAAAGAATTCCCATGATTCCGGAAAAAAATACACGCATTTGACTTAAATGCAAGAAAGTTTTATTTTAAGGGACAATAAGAGCATTGGAAGACATAGACACCTTATACGAACTGGTGCTATTCTGTAAATTTACAGCAAGCCCCAGAGTCCTCATCGCTATGTAGGTTCCGGGTGTGAGGGTTGCAAAAATCCGACAGGAAACACCAGTTGTATTCGGATTTGTGGAAGGATCGATTTCAAAGATATAATCCAAAGGTTGGACTATGGCCGCCTGAGCAAGAATACAAGAATCTCCCATATTCAGGTCGGTTGGGTTTTGGGCTAAATTTTCGGTGGCACCTGTATAAAGACGATACCCTTGGAAGATAAATTCTGGGTTTTGGGCCCTGACTTTAATGGTAAAATTGGAATTTCCATTGTTTGTGATGGAAATCAAGGTAGGAGGAGCCTGTACAGAAGCAGTGGTCGAATAATTCGTGCATCCGAATGCCAACCAACAGAGAAAAACGGAAATGGGTAAACGGAACCAAAAAAGAGCAGTATTCATTTATTTTTCGCCTCTAACTTCGCGGTGTTTCCTCCGCCACCAAAAGAAGACAACTCCGGCAATTGCGATCCCAACTAGGGCCAAAATGATAGTCTGTCCATTACGAACCCAACCCATGAGTTCATCAAAATTATGGGCCCCATAATATCCCAAATAGACCCAAATAGGAACAGAGATTAGTGCTGCAAATCCATCAGTAAGGACAAATCGAATGAAACTAATTTGTTTGGAAGTGCCCGCTGTGAAAAATATGGGCATCCGGAGGCCAGGCATAAAACGACCAAAAAAGACCACCCAACGTCCATATTTTTTAAATTGTTCGCGGACTTTGTCAAAACGTTCGGGATGGAGGACTGTTCTTAAGACGGGAAGGGTTAATGCTTTTTCTCCGTAGTAACTTCCGAGCCAAAAAACAAACGCATCACCAAGTAGAACACCAGCCATCCCCACAAAGAACATGATATGAACATTGGCATAACCCAAACCGGAGATAACACCACCTGCCGTAAGGGAGATGTCTTCTGGGACAGGAAGTCCAAATCCACAAAGGATTAGAATTCCGAAAACGGCGAAATAACCGTATTGCATAAAAATGGAAACTAGAGTTTGTAGAAAGTCCATGAGGGATTTATACTGATTTTATGGTTTCGTTCAAAAAGGAAAGAGATTTATGAAGAAAGGGAGAAACGAGCTCCTAGAAGAAGAAGAAAAAATCCTTGCACCCTATGCAGTTCGGAGTAAAAATCCGGG
Source organism: Leptospira harrisiae (assembly GCF_002811945.1). NCBI lineage: Bacteria > Pseudomonadati > Spirochaetota > Leptospiria > Leptospirales > Leptospiraceae > Leptospira > Leptospira harrisiae. The sequence continues at coordinate 1,359,972 of NZ_NPDX01000001.1, forward strand.
CGAAAGAGAGCACTTCGAACCGGAACATCCTTATCGACTTCCTTTTCAAAGGGATAGAGATCGCATCATTCATTCTCATGCTTTCAAACGTTTGGAATACAAAACTCAGGTTTTTGTCTATTCAGAAGGAGATCATTTTCGCAATCGACTCACTCATACATTAGAAGTTGCAGGGATTGCAAAAACAATTTCGAAGGTGCTTGGACTCAACGAAGATTTGAGCGAAACCATTGCTCTAGCCCATGATTTAGGCCATTCCCCTTTTGGACATGCCGGTCAAGAGGCACTGTCGGAACTTATGAAAGGAAATGGTGGTTTTGAGCACAACAAACAATCATTACGTGTGGTTCAGAAATTAGAAAGACGTTATCCTGAATTCCCTGGCCTCAATCTTTGTGGGGAAACATTGCTTGGGATTATGAAACATGGGGGAGATTACGAACCTTCCGAATTGTTAGATGTTAGACGAGATCTTGGTCCTTCTCTGGAAGCAATGGTCGTGGATAGTTCGGATGAAATCACTTATAGTGCTCATGATTTAGAAGATGGATTAGAAAGTGGACTTTTGAATTTATCCGATGTAAAAGAACTCCAAATTTGGAAAAGGATGGAAGTCGCTCTTCCAAAAATTAGTACCTTCGATATTGATTCTTTTTCAAGATCGGCAGGAAGAGTTTTACTGAATTTAATGGTTTCCGATTTGATTGACTCCATTGATGAAAGACTAAAGACATTTTTTATTTCTTCAAGAGAGGATGTATCAATCGCCTTTCAAAACCAAAAGAAATTGGTGCAATTCTCTCTTGAGTTTCAAAAAGAATTCAAAGAACTCAAAACGTTTTTATTTGCAAAACTCTATCGCCATCCTGAAGTTTCTCGGATGAGTGAAAGAGGCAAAGAAACTATCTATTTACTGTTTAAACATTTTGAATCTCACCCTGAGTCCATCCCGGAATCTTATCGGAACCGTGAAGAAGAAGAGGGAAGGATGCGTGTCATTTGTGATTACATTGCTGGAATGACGGACCGGTATGCCATTGAGAAGCTAAAACGAGAAGGGATCCTTTGGTTTCCTTACTAATAGAGAGGAATTATCGCATGTGTTCTCAGTTTTTAATTTTTGGAGAAATTTGAATGTATCAATTATATGCACATCCCCGTTCGACTTATAGTATGCGTGTACATATCTATTTGCGATATAGAAATCTTCCCTATGAAACCATAACGATTGCTTTGGACAAATTAGAAAATAGGAAAAGGCCATTTTTACAGATTAATCCTTATGGGAAAGTCCCCGTGTTAAAGGATGATGATTTTTTACTCGCAGAATCATCGGCTATCATTCGTTATTTGGAAGAAAAACATTCATTTGCGAATCCTTTTTTTTCAGAAGACTTGAGATCCAGAGCTCTTTTGAACCAATCCATCAATCGTTGTGAATCAGAGTTCTGTTTTCCTGGCAGTGTTATATATTTTTCTAAAAAATTTGTTCCACCTGAAAAATGGGATACAAATCGGATGAAAGATTCTTCCAAACGAATCGGAAGGCATCTGGATATTTTAGAAGGAATTTTGGAAACAAACGAGTATCTTCACGAAAACCAGTTTGGCTTTTTAGAGATTCTTTATGCTCCTTTTATCAAAAATATAGATATGATGGAAACAAAACTTCCTCTTTCTGTGGAAATTTGGATCAAACGAGTATTAGCAAATGAAAGTGTCAGGGAAGTTTTAGGAAATGAATAGAATTTTATTTTGTAAAGAGTGGGAGAGGTGTTTCCAGTTTTTGGCCCAATCATTGGATCCGTTCGGCCCCACAAGATTTGTCACTGCTAAATAAGCTGTTACAGTTACGGAAAATTTTTTGGCAACTTTAGAAATTCCAAACAATTCTAGATTTTCAATTTCTAGATTTTTCCACGGTTCTTCGGGCGGATGTTTTAAATCGATTAAAGTGATGGTTGTGGGAGCATTGCATGCTACAGTTTGTAAGGATTTGTCTGGAACCATTTCGTAAAACTCGGGAGATTCTGGAATTTGTTTGGATATCTTAAGGGCATGGGAAATTTCTTTCGAGTACACTCTGTTTGGTGAAATAAAGGATCCGATCGTGATTCCACTCCATTCGTAAGCCCCACAGGACCCAAAAAAAACTATATGACGGATGTTACTGTTTTTAGAAAGATACTCTGAAAGTTGGACCGCAGATTCTAAATTTCCAATCCCCATCACATCTAAATGAGGGAACTTTCCAGAAGCTTTTAAGAGATCTATTTCTCCAATAAAAGCTCCTGTAACGAGTGTTTGTTTGGGATTAAAGTGTAACAAGTCCTTCCGTTTCAGGATAACCATACATCAAATTTAGATTTTGTAGGGCTTGGCCTGCTGCTCCTTTCATTAGGTTGTCGAGAGCCGATATAATGACAAGAGTGTTCCCTTTGATCCGAAATCCTAAATCCAAAAAGTTTGTATTTTGCACCTTTCTGATTTCTACTTCTTCTGGAGTTTGGTACAACCTAACAAAGGGTTCTTTCTCTGCTGCGGTTTGGAATTTTTCTTTGATTTGTTCTGCACTGATTCCTTTTGGAAAAGTAATGTAGATACTAGAAAGGATTCCTCTGTAGATAGGAAGTAAGTGTGGTGTAAAAAGAATTTCCTTTTCTTCAGTTCCAACAAATCCATATTCTTCCATTTCCGGTTCATGTTGATGGGTTAAAATTTTGTATGCTCTAAAATTTTCATACACATTCGTATAAGCAAATTTAATTTCTTCTGTCCTTCCACCAGCACCACTCACTCCTGATTTTGCATCAACAATCACTGGGCCTTGGATTTCTTTTCGTAAGTTTCCAAGAAGGGCGATTGGCAAAATGGCTGATGTCGAAAAACAACCTGGATTCGAAACAAAGTTTGCATTTTTTAATTTTTCTCTAAAGAGTTCCGGTAATCCAAAGACTACTTGGTCCATCAAAGAAAATTTTGTATGTGGGAACTGATATGCTTTTTCAAATTTACTTTGGTTGTGCAATCGAAAGGTTCCAGAAAGATCGATTACCTTCCTACCTTCCGCTAAAAACTCAGGAGCTTTCTCGAGGGAAACCTCATTGGGGGTAGCAAGGACAATCCCTGCATCTTTAGGGACAGGTGCTTCATGTTTTTGAAATTCTAAATTAGGCAAATGGCTAAGGTCAGGGAAAACTTCGCGGATGTGTTTGCCATTCACCTGGTTGGATGTGACATGAACTAATTCAAAACTTGGATGATGGGCAAGGAGTTTTGTGAGTTCTTTCCCGGTAAGTCCACCGGCGCCGATGATTGCAATCTTAGTTTGTTTCATTGAGGGAACCAAGTCCAAGATTTTCGGATTGGTACGTGCTGTCAAATGGCTCTTTTTAGAATTGGCTTGATTTTATAAAAACATAGGTTCTATTGATTTCTCCTTGGTTATGGTTACTTCCGCCACTCTCCTATTACAATTTTCGAATCAAATGAAGTCGAAAGGGCTTTTGATTCTTATCTCCATTCGTATGGTGATTGGTTGGATTGGAGTACTTGCTGCTTCATTGAATTTTGGGAAACCTCCGTTTTGGGTTGCTTGTTTCGTGGGGATATTTTTTTTAACGTCTTCTATATTCGCTAAATACAAAATTAAAAATAAACAGATTTCTGAATTAGGAAATTTTTCTGTACTTAGCTTTTTAGTATTAGATTTTTTGATTATTCTTTTGGGATTTTATTTAACCATTTTAAGTCACCCTAGAGATCTGGTCGCTTCTCCTATTCAAAATGCAATTTTTTTCTCCATTTTCTTTTTATACCAGCTTTATATAGGTTTTTTTCTCCATCGTAAATTTTCCGCAGTTATGGGAATCATTGTGATCATTGGATATGTATGTGGAATCATAATTGCTGTCTTGAATGGTGCAGAACTATTTACAGGATACAGACTTGTTCCTCAAACTCCGAATCGAATTGTTTTACCGCTAGAGATATTGAAGGTAATTTTACTTTTCGGAATTACTATTTGTATTGTTAGGTTGGTGACCTTTTTGTTAGATATATTAGAAAATAATAATAAATCACTGGTTGAAGAACTAAATAAAAGAGAAACTTTATTATTAAAAAATGACCGTTTGGTAACACTCGGAACTTTGGCATCAAATGTCGCACATGAAATTAACAATCCGCTCGCGGGAATAAAATCAATGATGGAATTTTTATTTGAAGAGGAATTGTCTTTTTTGAAAAGAAAGGAACCTCTTTGGGAAAAAAAAGAAAAACTATTATTTTGGAAACATCGAACACGAATTGAAAAACGAGAAGATTACGATTTGATCATGAATTTTTTTTCTTTTTTACCCAAAAGTGACCTGCTTTTTTTAGCAGACAGATGCATTGACATTGGAGTTGACCATCGAAGTTTTGAAGGGCTAACAAAAGATGATACAAATGATTGGGACTTTGTGTATTTATGGCTCAAATTTAAAACAATGGAAAAAGCTAATTTGTTAGTTTCCAATGCAATTAGTAGGACTGAAAAAGTTATTTCTACGTTTCGCCAATTTTCCTTACCTTTTCTTGATCAAGATAAAACAAAAGTTTCCCTGGGAGATGGAATTCGGGATATTTTATTCCTTTATAATCAATATTGGGAAATCAGCCGTCGTTTGGTTACTTATATTGATGATCGTATTTTGGTATTTGTTTGTGAACCTGCGATGAAATTGGTTTGGTCCCATTTGTTATTTAATTCCATCCAAGCCACTTTACCCAATTCGGGAGAAGTTATTGTGAAGGTAAGTTTGAAAAATAAATCGGAAGTGGAAGTGACAATAACCGACAATGGTCCAGGCATTCCCAATTCGATTCAAAACCAAATCTTTCAGCCATTTTTTACAACGAAGGAGAAAGGAGAGGGCATTGGTCTTGGGCTTTATATCTCTAAAGAAATCATTAAAAACCAGAATGGAAAAATCCATTTTGAATCGCTACCTGGGAAAACAACTTTCTCGGTGATTTTACCGGTTGCAGAATGAAAAACTTCCATTAGAATTCGAATGTATATGGTAACAAAAAAGTCATTCGTATTCAAACTCAGTTTTTGGATCTTAATCTTGGTATTTGGATCAAGCTGCCAAACCCAAAACCCAGATTATGAAAAAATTGCCCTTAAGATTACTAATGAAGCAAAAACCAATTTGGTGCAAAAACTTTCGGCTTTGATTGCTGAAGGAGGAACCAAAAAAGCCATTCCGTTTTGTAAAATCAATGCCCTTGGGATTACGGACCAATTAGGGAAAAAACATAGAGTTGAGTTACGAAGGATCACAAACAAACCTAGGAATCTTTCGAATTTTCTCTCCGAAGAAGAGAAAAGGATTTTTTTAGAAATAGAAAAATTAAAAACTAGTGACGGTGTATTTCCAAATCAAACGTTCACGTCTGATGACTCCGTAACGGTTTACATTCCTATTCCTGTTGCAGGTCTTTGCATTCAGTGTCATGGAGAACCAAACAAAGATATCAAAAATGAAACCTTGGTAGTTTTAGATAAAGAATATCCAAGTGATAAAGCAAAAGGATATCGTGTAGGGGATTTAAGAGGACTATTTTCTGTGAAGTTTCCAAAATAAACGAACCAAAGAATCGAAATTAAACGATAGAATGAATCCGATTACTTTTATTGCAAACAAACAAGAATTATGTGAACTTGTATTGGAATACGGATTACATGGATTTTTGATTTGGGATAGAAACACCGGAATTGTGTATCCGAGTCCGGTGGCTTCAAAGTCAATGGGGATGGCAGTGGGACAATCTTTTCCTTCCGAATGTATTTTGACTCATTCTGGAATTCGATTGGATTCATTCCCCGGAACCCAAGAATCGGTGGTTGGTCGTATTTGTTTTGATCCAAATAACAGTGCTGGATTTCCATTCCGAATTTATCCAAAAGAATTTATTGAATCGGGAAAAAAATACATCCTTCTTGTATTAGATACAACATTGGAAGGCAAAAATCATCCGAATCCATACATTTTACAATCTGCAGAATTATCACGAGATTTATTTTCTTCTTCGTTTCGAAACTCAAGTATTGGTATGAAAATTGAAAATCCTCATGGAGAACTTATTGAAGTAAATCCAATTTTTTGTCATTGGCTTGGTTATCCTGCAGAAGAACTAAAAACAAAGTCCATATCCGAAATTACTCATCCTGAAGATTTAGAATTAGAACTTTCTTATTTAGAAAAATTAAATCGTGGTTCCATTCAAAGTTTTCAAATCAAAAAACGTTACATCACAAAAGATAAAGGATTGATTTGGGCCGTATTAAATAAATCGATCATAAGGGACCATTTAGGGAATCCAGTTTATTATCTTTCGCAAATCTTAGATATTTCAGAGTCCTTACAAGCAGAGATGGACTTACAAAATGTTTCACGGTTACTCGACCAAGTAGCAGGCCTTGCAAAAATTGGCGGTTGGGATTTGGATTTAAGAACCAAAAAAGCAAACTGGACAAACGTCACCAAAATAATTCATGAGGTGCCAGATGACTATATCCCAAGTGTGGAAGGAGGGATCCAGTTTTTTCAGTCAGAAGAAAGTTATCGTAAAATTTCGGAAGCAGTTTCTTCACTTTTGGCAGAAGGGAAGGAGTATGATCTAGAGTTAGAAATGGTCACTGCAAAAGGGAATCAAACTTGGATTCGTACTATTGGCCGTGCAGAATACGAGAATGGAAAAATTGTAAAAATTTACGGAATCATTCAAGACATCAATGAACGCAAGAAATGGGAAATGGCACTGGCTGCACAAACTTCGATATTATGGTCTTTTGTAGAACATGCACCTGCTGCTGTAGCTATGTTAGATCAGGAAATGTGTTATGTAGCTCTTAGCCAAAGGTGGGTCGAAGATTATAAAATTCCGTTCACCAAGGATAAGATCATTGGAAAAAGTCACTATGAAATTTTTCCAAATATCAGTCAGGAGTGGAAAGATATCCATTCGCGGGGACTGAGAGGCGAAATATTAAAGCGAGATGAAGATGTTTGGAGGCCACCAGGTTGGGAAAAAGACCAAGTGATTCAATGGGAGATTCGACCGTGGAAACAATTAGGTGGCGGAGTTGGTGGGATCTTGATGTTCACACGTGACATCACTGAAGCTTATGAAACCAAACTAGAGTTAAAGGCTGCCAAAGAGTTTGCTGAAAAAGCTTACAGTGCAAAGTCAGAATTTTTGGCGAATATGAGTCATGAAATTCGAACTCCTCTTAACGGCATCATAGGTTATTCAGACTTACTAGCGGAAACCTTGGAAAATTCTTCTTATAATGAATATGCACAAATCGTAAAACAATCGGCAAATGCTTTACTCAACATCGTAAATGATATATTAGATTTTTCTAAAGCAGAAGCCGGTAAGTTACAACTGGCGGAAGAACCAAATAACGTTAAGAAAATGGTTTTAGAAGCAATTAAAATTGTGAATATCCAGGCTATGATGAAAGGTCTCGATATCAAGTTTCACATTGATGAAAATATTCCAACAAATTTAATGTTTGATTCCAACCGGTTGCGCCAAGTGATTTTGAATTTACTTGGGAATGCCATTAAATTTACAGAAAACGGATTTGTGGAATGTAACGTAAAAAGATTAGAAGAGACAAACTCTGATTTGGTGAAACTTAGAATTTCTGTTAAGGATACCGGGATTGGTATTGCGGAAGACAGCCAAGAAAAAATATTCGATTCATTTACTCAGGAAGATTTTTCCACAACTCGAAAGTTTGGTGGAACAGGACTTGGACTTGCCATTTGTAAACAATTATTGTCTCTGATGAAGTCAGATTTAAAATTAAAAAGTGAATTAAATCATGGAAGTGAATTTTATTTTGATATCCAACTTAGGATTCCTCAGTTTGATCCGCTTCTCAAAGCAGTGGATACAGAAACAAAAGAATTGAATGAAAAAGATCGGGTTCATTCATTCCATTCTGGAACTGCAAAAATTCTAGTGGTTGAAGACAACCCAGTAAACTTGGGTTTGATGAAAAATTTTATCAGACGGATTCTTCCTGAAGTAAAAATACTGGAAGCTCAAAATGGGGAAGAGGCTATCAAAGTATTTCAAAACGAAATGCCTTCGCTCATTCTTATGGATATCCAGATGCCCGTGTTAAATGGTTACGATGCTACAAAGGAAATTCGGAAATCTAGGAATGGAAAAACGGTACCCATCATCGCAGTAACTGCAGGGATCATTGCAGGTGAAAAAGACAAATGTCTTGAAGTTGGGATGAACGATTATCTCAGCAAACCAGTCCAAAAAGAACATTTGAAACAAACTTTACTGAGATGGTTAGACCGTTAGGCGATTTTAATTTCTTTTTTTGAATTCAAAATCTGTTGTTTTTCTTTTCCCTTATTGAAAACTGACCTGTTAGTCAACTTTATTGTCAATATTTCAAATTTTGGGAAGTAACAGATGCAACATATAGCAAAATTCATTACCGATAAAACACTTATCATTCAGTTCATCTTAGTCTTATTCGTTTTGATTGGACTTTCACGTTTACTTTCGATGCATAGAGAAGCTTTTCCGAATGTGGCGCTTGATAAAATTGTAATAGAGGCCCCACTTCCAGGTGCAACTCCAGAAGAAATCGAACGTTTGGTTGCCATTCCAATCGAAAAGAAATTAAGAGCAGTTGCAAAGATCGATAAAATTAGAAGTTATAACTTAGAAAATGTCAGCGTGATTATGGTATTCATTGTAGAAGGTACCAAAAATACAAAAAAAGTTTTAGATGATATTAAGGATGCTGTTGATTCAGTTCGGTTACCTGATAATGCACAAAAACCTAAGGTGAGGGAAATCACAACGGAAAAACAAGAGGTAATTAGTCTTGCTCTCTCATTGAAAGAAGATTCGAAAGATTCAACGTCCGACTACCGTAAGTTACGTGACACAGCTAAAGCTTTTGAAGATCGGTTTTTCCAAATTAAAGAAATTGCTGAAATTGAAAAAATTGGATATAGGAATCGCGAATTCCTTGTGGAAGTGAATCCCAAAGCGCTCAACGCAAAGGAAGTGGGACTCAATACTGTCTTAAATGCATTGGGTTCACGAAATATCAATATGCCATCTGGCCGTTTGAAAGTGAATGGAACTGAATACCTTCTTCGGACTCGTGGAGATTTTGAGGAAGCAAAAGATATGCTTTCTGTTCCCATGTTGGGAAATGAATTTGGTTTCGCCACAGTATTAAAAGATGTAGCAAAGGTATTTGATGGATTTGAAGAAGAAAAGACCTACGAAAAGTTAAACGGTAAAAATAGTATCATTCTTCGGGTTTGGAAAACTGACCAAGCTGATATCATCACAACCGCTGATACGGTAAAAACTTTAGTCACCTCAATGGAAGGGAATTTTCCTGAAATAGAAACTAAAATTTATGATGATAAAAGTAAGGACGTTCGTCGCCAACTTGGCGATTTGATTTTGAATTTTGAAACGGGTCTTGTTCTTGTTATGTTATCACTTATCTTTATTCTGGGTCTGCGCTTAAGTATAATGATTAGTGTAGCAATTATATTTATTTTTCTTATTGCCTTTATTTTTTTAAAACAATTCGGATTTACCATCAATACCATCACGATATTTGGGATGGTGATGGTTCTTGGAATGATGGTAGATAACTCTATTGTTGTTGCAGAAAATACTTATCGATTGATGCAAGAGGGATTGGATAGAAGGGATGCCATCTTACAAACATTTAAAGATGTTTTGGTTCCACTTTTAGTTTCCTTCCTTGTGATTTCAGCTGCATTTTTCCCATTACTCTTTATGAGTGGGGTTATTGGGAAATTTATTTTGGGAATTCCTGCAGTGGTTCTTGTGACACTTGCAAGTTCCCTTCTGTTTGCTCTTGTATTTTTGCCTAATTGGTTGAACCAATTTTTACCAAAAAACTTTAAGGGTCAGGTAAAAAAGGAAGAATCCATCGAAGAAAAAGAAGGAGCCTTTGGGTATGTAATTTCTGGATACAAACGAACAATGACGTTCGCATTGAAACATAGAGTTTTTGTTTTATCGATATTTACCTTTATCTTTTTCTTTACGTTGTTTCTTGCGGGAAAGTTTTTACCTTTTGTGATGTTTCCTTCAGGAAGTGAAGAGGACATCGAAATTAAAATTTGGATGCCTATTGGAACAACTTTACAAAAGAACTTGGAAACCATTGAAAAGATAGAACCTGTTGTTACGAAAATGGCTGGAAAAGATTTTGTACATTTACGAAGTCGCATTGGAATTCATGAAAATCCAATTACTGATCCAAAGCCTGGTTTGGAAGTTCATAGATCACACCTAACAATGAAACTTGTGACTGCAGCGGATAGAAAGGTATGGGAAGATGCGAGGGTCCTTGTTAAGAAGATTCGTGAATTTATTCAGGAAAATAAGGTTTCTGGGAATTTTCCAAAAGAAATGATTTATGATGTAAATGCCAAAATTAAAGGACCACCTGTTGGGAAACCCGTGAGTTTGGAAATTCGTGGGGCTGAATTTTCGGTCATCCAAGAGATCGCAGATTTATACATTAAAGAATTAAAACAAATGGATGGTGTTTCTGACATCCGGATTGATTTAGAATTGGGAAAGGAAGAATATCGATTTTTTGTAAAGGATGAAATTGCGGGACGAACAGATGTGAGTGTTCGTGATATTGCTAGATCAGTTCGAACAGCATTTAACGGAGAGGTTGCTTCTACAATCAGTAAAGGAGAAGATAAAATCAATATCCTTGTTCGTTTTCCTGAAGCAGAAAGACAGTCAGTTTCAAGTTTGAATTTAGTAAAGGTTGAAAATAGAAACCGCAGACTGATTCCTTTGAACCAAGTTGCCTATTTTGAAAAGGATCGTGATTACTCCATGATCAACAGGCAAGACTTACAACGAGTGGTGCGACTCGAAGCTTCGGTTGATACGGATAAAACGACTTCTTTGTTTGTGAATAGGCAACTAAAGAATTTGGTGAATGTTGATAAATATGCAAAAGATAGTTACTCAGTTATCTTTGGTGGAGAACAAGAGGATGCAGGTAAGTCCTTTCGAGATTTAGGTATTTCTATGTTACTTGCAGTTGCTGTAATCTTTGGAATTTTTATTGTGTATTTTAATTCTATTGGAACAACAACGGTCATCATTGGTTCCATCCCTTTTGGGATTGTCGGTGTTCTTTTTGCACTTATGACACATGGAATGCCATTAAGTTTTATGAGTACTTTGGCAATTGTGGCACTCAGTGGATCGATTGTTGCAAATACTTTGATACTGATTACTTTTATTGAGGAACTTCGTATGCAAGGAATGTCAATCGAAGAAGCCATCATTAATGGTGGAGCCATTCGATTGCGTCCAATTTTTTTAACTACGATTAGTACTGTGATTGGACTTGTTCCTAGTGCATATGGGATTCCTACATTGGATCCGTTTGTCCAACCATTATCACTCGCATTTGGTTGGGGATTGTTTTTTGCAACTGGAGTGACTCTTGTATTTGTACCTGTATTGTATCGAATCAAAGAAGATTTTAAACATATCTTTTCGAAGATTTCTTTTTCTAAATTTGTGAGAAAAGTATAGAGTATACTCGCGTTAGTATTGTAAGATTAAAGCTAAAAATCGTTACTTTCCGTTTTGGTAAAACGATTTTTGGTTTTAAATTATTTTTCCTCTTCTTCCGAAAGTGACGAGTTTGCTTTTGCGTAATGTTCCGGTTTTAATTGTGATTTGATGATAAGTAGGGTTGTGGCGATGACTCCGGCATCGTCAGTATAACCCAAAGCCAAAATGATATCTGGTATGGCGTCCACCGGTGATATAAAATAAAGTAATGCCAAAACGATTGAGGCTTTTGCTGTTAAGGATGTATTTTCATCTAACAAACAATAATACATGGCGATGACATCTTTGATAAAGGGAATTTTTTTCCCTGTTTCTTTTATTTTTTTCCAGAAATTATCTTTGATGAATTGGATCTTTTGTTTATCATTCATTACTTGAATAATTTACTAGATTATTTCCACCAGGCAAGAATTATATTACAGAACTTTTGCGAGAGGGATACGTCGGGCTTGGTCTGACGTAAGTCAGACGGGAGCGAATGCGGACCCCAAAGTAGCCCGGTCCCCATAAGACAATTCATTTTATGGTATTCGAAGAGAGGGATTTGTTTTGAATAAAATTTGGGGGACTCGCCCAGAAATCAGAAAAATGAGCGAGAAAAATAATTTTCGAGAGAAGGTCATTCAAAGAATGTGGTGAGGTAGAAATTATATTTTTGCAACAATTGAGGTATAAATCATGTCCCGTCCTTTCAAAGTATTAGGAATCCAACAAGTAGCCATCGGTGGCGAATCAAAAGAAAAGTTATCCAAGTTTTGGGTAGAGGTGATGGGACTAACAAAAGTTTCTGATTACAGAAGCGAAAAAGAAAATGTGGATGAAGACATTTTGTCCATGGGAAATGGACCGTTTAAGGTTGAGATTGATTTAATGCAACCCATTGATCCAAATAAAAGTCCCAAAGTTCATGACCCAAAACTAAATCATATTGGCCTTTGGATTGATAAATTGGAAGAATGTGTGGAGTATTTGACCAAACAAGGAGTTCGGTTCACTCCAGGCGGAATCAGAAAAGGTGCGGCAGGTTATAACGTTTGTTTCATTCATCCAAAAGGAAATGAAGAATTTCCGCTTTGTAGCGAAGGGGTTCTCGTCGAACTTGTACAAGCTCCAGAAGATGTAATCAAAGCATTAAGTTAAGAGAATTCACAATGGCAATTCAGTTGGTTAAAATGCCGATGGATTGCCATCTTCCATTTCCAAACCGAATCTGAAAGATTGGGTTTGGTTTTTCCATTTAGTTTTAATTTGATATTTTTTCGTGAGTCAAACGCCAGTATAGATAGGCAATTAAAGCTAAACTTGTTGTAATTATAAACTGTGTTAGGTGGACGACCGTTGCATACACAAGTCCTTCTCCAGGGTCTCTTCCTAAAATAATAAATCCAGATATGATAGCTGCATGAAATACTCCTATTCCAGAAGGAGCTGAAGGTATAGCAACACCCATCCCACCGAGGAACATAAATAATAAAGCTTCGGGGAAACTAAGAGGCATTCCGATGAGTAAACCGGCAAGGTAGTAGGAAACAGCATACCCAAAAACCCAAGTGGGAATAGAATAAAGAACTGGTTTTAATAATTTGTCACCCTTTAAAAAGGAGGAAAATTCGACAAGATGGTGGTCTAACTTTTCTTCGTATAGACTGTGTTTGCCGATAAGGATAAATAGTTTTTTGATAAAATTTCGTAATGGGTCCAAAAAATATCGAACGACTGTTAACCCAACAATCATACCAACGATGACAAGTGTGGATATTAGTAGTAAACTTAGGTTTTTGGATTGTCCTAGTCCCATATAAAAGAGTGCGGACGCTCCTATGATAACAACTGATCCAAGATCCATTACCTTTTCTAAAAAAATACGACTCAGTAAATGGGTGAGTGGAAGTTCCGTATCACGTTTGTTCATGATCAAACGAACAAGGTCACCCCCTCTTGCAGGAAGAACCATATTGAGCCCAACTCCGATGATCGCCGTGGTAAATGCTTTTGAAAAACTAATCTTTTTTTCTAAGAGATAATACCATCGAATTGAAAACGGAACAAAAGCCCATAAATTGGATAAAAACAACAGTGGGAAAATCCACCAGTTGATTTTCCCTTCCAAACGTTCGAATTCTGCAAGGTCAAAGTTCTTTGATAGAAAATAAACCGCTATTCCTGAAACTAAAATTCCAAATAATAATTTTCTCATATAATTCTAATTAACCCGGTGGCCAAACCATGTGACGACCACCTAGCAGATGAAAGTGGATGTGGTGTACGGTTTGTCCGCCAAAGTCACCACAGTTGTTTACTAACCGATATCCTTTTTCGGAAATTCCGTTTTGTTTTGTTAGTTTGGGGATGATGTGAAATATTTCTTTTAATATCGCAGGATCCAAATCTTCAATTTGGTTCATACTGGAAATATGAACTTTGGGAATGATGAGGACATGAAAGGGAGCTTGGGGAGTGATGTCGTGAAACACGAGAATGTTTTCCGATTCATATTCCTTTTTGGTAGGGATTTCTCCACTCGCAATTTTACAGAAAAGACAATTTTCCATATTATACTTTCTCCTTAGAAAAAACAAGAGATGCAGCACCTAAAGCACCTGACAAACTTCCGCCCGCTCCGATTTTGAGCCGGTCGTTTAACACGGGGAATATGGTAGTTCTAATTTCAGATTCTAAAAGTTTACCATATAAATCATAGGATTTAGTGATCCCACCTACAAAAACTACCGCTTCCGGGTTAAGCAAATGAATGGCCCCTCGTACTGCATGAGCCAGTGCTAATGTTCCAAAATGTAAAATTTCTAGTGCAAGTGAATCTTTTTTACGGACCAATTGAAAAAATTCTTCTGCATTTCCCAATGTTTGGTTGGATTTTTCCGCATAACGATTTAAAAAACCACGTGTAGAAAAATAACTCTCCACACAACCTTTAACCCCGCATCCGCAAAGTGCTCCACCAATCACAGAAGTGGTATGTCCAATTTCAATCCCATTGCCTAGATAACCAGAATAAAGAATTCCTCTATTGACAAACCCACCACCAACTCCGGTTCCTAAGGTGACGATGAGTTGTGATTCTGTGTTTTTATATGATCCAAAGTAGGCTTCCCCAAGAGCAGCGCAATTGGCATCATTTTCATACCAAACGGGCAATGAAAATTCTTTTTTAAGTTCTTCTTTGATTGGTAAGTTTTTTAGGCCTTGCATATTGGCGCTGGAAATCATAACCCCTCGTTCATTGTCTAAGGGACCGGGGGATCCAACTCCAATTCCAATGGCATCGGGTATGAGCGGACGAATTGTATCTTTTAAATTTTTTAAAAAACTTTGGTTGTCCAAATGTTCGGGAGTGGGGGAAATTTGTGACCTAAGTTCGTCTCCTTTTTTGTCAAAGAGGCTAACTTTGATGCTCCCTCCACCGATATCCACTCCGATGGCATTTCCCAAACTCATTCTCCCTTAATGACTTGGTCGAATTTCCCCTGTTTCATTTCATAAACAGTTTGGGCATCAAAAGCAAGTTTCATATCATGTGTGACAAGGATAATGGAATGATTTCGTTTGTTGTATTCATTGAGGAGGAGTTGGACTAAATAACTATTTTCTGGATCTAAATCTCCAGAAGGTTCGTCTGCAAAAAGGATGGCAGGATCATTGATGAGAGACCTTGCAATTGCCGCTTTTTGGATTTGTCCTCCCGACAAAGTACGAGGTAAAGAATTTTGGATATCACCTAACTTTAAATGTTCTATCAAATAATCGCATTTACGAATATAGTCATCATTCGAAAACTTACGAGTAAAGAGTGCTGGCAAAAGGATGTTTTCTCTGATCGTTAAGTTTCCCACAAGTTCGGAAAATTGAAAAACGAGTCCTAAGTCACGGGCCCGAATTTCTGCTAGTTCTTGTTTGGAAATTTGGGAAAGTTTGATTTGGTCGTAAAGGATGTCACCTTCTGTTGGTGAAAGCATTCCCGTAAGCATCGAAAGCAAAGTGGTTTTTCCCGATCCGGATGGTCCAATGATGGCAACATAGTCACCTTGGTTCACATCGAAACTAACGGAACTGACAGCTTCGTCTTTGCCAAATCGTTTGGTCAGGCTGTGGACTCGGAGTAACATTATTTCTGTCTCCGGATGGATTTATAAGGATCAATGTAAGAACTAATTCCAATGGTGGGAACAGAAACAAGTAAACCTAGTGCAATAAAGAGAACCAAACAAGAAAAAACGGATTTGATCTCACTGATGAATCCGAAATCTGCCGGTGGATTTAAGTATGCGAGGTTTATCATGATCGCCAGTAGGAAACTTGGTAAAAATAGGAAAAATAAGGACAAAGAATGGAGCCAAATGCAACCCAACCTGTTTCCTCCAATGGCCATCATCACTCCAATGTCACCGAGTCCATGAAGGCAATGAAAGAAAAAGAGAGCCATTAATGCAAAACTCGTGGAATAAAAAAGAATCTGGGGAGATTGGTCAAAGGAAACGATACTAGTAAGGGACACACCAGAATACAAATGGAAGTGAATCCTAATAGCGAGTAAAAAGAATGTAAAAAATAGGGCACCGACAAGGCCATAGGCCACCGAGTAAAGTCGATCCCGGAAGAGAAGTCGAAGAGCAAAGGAAATGTAGGTGAGTTGTATCACTTCCAGGACAGAATTGACGTAAGACTCTTTTTTACCAACTAAAATAGGAAAATAGGAAGTAAGCGAATTTGGCATTTTTTATCTTTGTGGGAGCAGCTGTGATTATGCTCGGGTTTCTTTTGACCTTCATTGTTGGCCAAAGAAGGGATAGTTATGCCAAGGCCTTGAGTCTCGCCACACTTGGGAATTTTTTAGATGCACGGGCCCTCGTGCGAGAAAAGCTCGAAGAAGACCACCAAAACCCTTACGGACACTATGTAATGGCAAAAATCTATGCCATGGAAAATGATCCCTTAAACGAGGCCAAACACCTCGAAATCATTAAAAAGAACAACCGGTATACAAAAGAAATCGATTCCGTCACGGTTTCGAACCGCATTGCTGATATTTATTATACAAAAGATTTTTTTGAAGAAGCCTTCTTTCACTATTTGGATACTCTCCAAGCGGATCGCTCCAATCCCATCGCTTGCCTCCGTTTAGGTTTTATGGCACTTGGACAAAAAGAATTTAAAATTGCGGAACATTTCTTTTCTCGAATCCCGGAAGAAAAAATCAATCTTTCCTCATACTTCATTGCCCGTGGTGTGATTTCTGGTGTGACCGGCGGGGGAAAGGAAAGGGAATATTTTGAAAAGGCGTACAAACTAGAAAAGTCACCAGTCTCCGGATTTTTATATGCGCTCTCTCTTTCTCGGGAGAACAAACACAAAGACGCTGTAAAAACGGCTGTTGCCATCAGCGAACAGATCGAAGACGAGTTTGTTCGGTTTACTCTCTTTCAATTTTTAATGACAGAAGCCATCCTCATGCAAAATTTTCCTGAGGCATTAAAGTATGGGCGTTTGTGTTTGGAAATGGCGAGACTCAATGCCTGGCCTAGCGAAATCATAGAAACAAGCATTCACTTTGCAATGATCACTGTCTATATGGGGAGGCTCGATGATGCTTCTGAATATTTGATCGAAGCAGAAGCCGAACGATTGGATGATCCTGATGTAGTGGCTTTAGCAAATTTAAAATATAGATTGGAACGTGGGACGGGGACAGTCGAATCGCTCACCCATGAGTATGATCTCTCGAGAGAACTTAATTTATTATCTGTAAACTTATTTCCCAATTCTAGATACTTTGAACTGAGTGGAATGCGTTCTTCCAAACCATTTAATATCAAAGGAATGGTGGATGATGCAGGAAAAAAACTAACTTCGAAACTTGATATGTTGGGACTCGATAAATTTGAAAAGTTTATCAGTCTACCTGGAACCAATTTCAAAAATCAAGCCACTCGTATGGTCATGAGTATGGGATATCGTGTGACAAAGGAAATGTCGAATCCAGAAGCGGATGGGGTAAATTTACTTGCCTCTTCTAAAGAAGATGTAAACAAAAGAGCCTTATTTCGAGTTCGTAAATGGAAGGATGCAAAAGTATCCGATGTATTCCTACGCGAGATGACAAACCAAATGGAAGAGTTAGGTGCGACCAAAGGTTATGTGGTTGGAAATTTTGATGTCACTGAGGCCGGCAAAAAAATCATCGCTGCAAGTAACGGGGCTCTCGAGATGTACAGTGGGGATTTGTTTGAGGATCTTCTCAACAAAACAATGTAATGAAACTTGAGACCAATCGATTTTGTATTTTGTCATTTGCCTTAGTTTTTTTGTATCATTGCCAAATCCAAACTGGTGGTTCCGAATCAGAAGAATCCAAACTTACAGACCAAACGAAAATCCAGGAAAAAAAGACCACTACTAGCCCTGGAACCAATGAAATCATCTGCCCCATTCCGATTTCTCAAGGAAAAATTTATGGAACCTCGATTTCAAAATTTGACCAAACTGTCATTTTATCAGAACTAAAAACCCTTCTTTCCGATCTTTGTGAACGGAAGTTCTATCACCTCATCAATCTAATCCACCCCACCAAAGGTTTGTATGTCGATGCCAAAGGATATTGGACCATTGATGAAGTGAAAAATGATTTAATAGATCCAAACGGATATTTTCAGGTATATTATTTTGACTCTAAAAAATTAGACAAAAAAAAGGGAAGTCCAGGAAACTTAACGGTAAGAGATGTTTTTATAGCAGCAAAACAAGTGATCGTGGATTTTTATGTAAGTTCTAGTGAAGAAGTGGAACTTAAGTTCCGGTTTGAAGAAAATCCAAAACTAGAAAGGTATTTGATAAATCCAAGTTTTATCAAAACGGAAGGGAATTGGTATCTCCTCCGTATGTTTTAGTTTAACGATTTCCTGTAATCACCTGTTTGACGATTTCAGAAGCGGTTGCTAGTGGGTTTATTTTTTTTGCATCTGATACTTGTTTTGTGGCAGTTTTTTCGTCAAAACCAAGTTGGATGAGGGCAAGTGTTGCCAAATCAGTTTCTCTATCTTCGGAATCTGTTTTTGTGGATTCATCATTTAAAAAGATTTCTAGTTTTTTTAAGTTTTGTTTGATTTCAAAAAGAATTTTTTCAGAAGTTTTACCTTTCACTTTGGGAATTTTTTCCAAAGTTTTTCGATCATCTTCTTTTGCGATTTTATACAAATCGTCTGCTTGAAAAAAAGATAAAATTTTTAAGGCAGTAAGTTCTCCAATTCCATGAAGGGATTTGATGAGTTGAAAAAGTTCACGATCTTTCCTCGTGGAAAATCCAAACAGTCGTTCCCCTCTGTCAGTGATGGAATGAAAGATATGTAAAAAAATCTCTTCTTTCATTTTGTCCTTACATTCTAAGTGTAAAGGAAAGGGAATATGAACTTCGTATCCGACACCCGCTACATCTAAGACCAGGTGATCCATTTCTAATTGAATTAATTTCCCACGTAAACTTGCAATCATCGTTTTGGTTCCGCTTCCAAATTCTAGGAAACCATCTCTTTGGCGACAACTCTTTTGGTTTGTTTCCTTACAATCATACATCTCTGCTAAGAGTTTTTCCCTTAATTCGATTTGAATTTAAAAAAGAAAAGGAGGTTGAATTTTTATCTCTATCTAGTAAAACAAATGAGGTGAAACGAATCCGGTTGTCTAAAAATCCGAGTCTGGCTCAGTATCTGACTTTAGCAGACCTATTTAAAAATTTACCACATACGGTTCTTCGGGAAATGAAGGAAAATACCGTTCGAGAGTTTTTAGTGGGAGGTGAGGTTTTATTTGAAGAGAACTCAGAAGGAAATGATTTATACATTTTAGCCGCAGGAAAACTTCGTTATGAAAAACGAGGGGCAGATGGATCCATTCGGGATGTAGGTGAGTTCAAACGACTTGATATCATTGGAGAGCTCAGCTTATTCACAGGTGAAAAACGTTCGGCTACTGTAAAGGCAATTCGGGATTCGGAACTAATTCGGGTACCACGAAACGTGGCTTTGTCCATTTTGATTAAATACCCTGAAAGTTTGTTACAGATCACCAAAATCATCGCCGAAAGGTTGGCAAATGCCAAAAAAGAAAACAAAGAATTTTTTCCGCTTCCCCGGACCTTTTCTATTTTGACATCCCTCCCAAAAACATCTTTAGATGAAATCATTCATAAACTAGGACTTATTTTCCTTAGGTATGGTTCGTTTTGTGTTGTGGATGAATCCGTTTTTTTAGATCGAACAAGCGAGTTGCAGTCGTTAGCTGAAAAAGATAGAGAACCATGGATCATCCGTTTTTTTTCTCAAATGGAAGCTGAATATGATTTTGTTTTTTATCTATTAGAAGACAAAAAAGAATTCACCACTTGGTCGGAGAGAGCACTTAGGCAGTCAGATTCAATTATATTGATCAAAGAAGCCACAGCAGATCCTAATTGTATCCAGTTAGAATCCTTATTGAATCAAAAAGAAATCAAAGAGAGAAACCAAGTATTAGTCCTTCTCCAACCAGATGTTGTAAATGTACTTCCTGGTACGATCAAACATTTGCAAAAAAGAAAGTATAGTCGCCATTTTCATGTTCATTTTGATCGGTTGGATACTTGGGAAAGATTGGGAAGGGGATTACTCGGAAAATCGATAGGTTTAGCACTGGGTGGTGG
Organism: Leptospira harrisiae; assembly: GCF_002811945.1. Lineage (NCBI taxonomy): Bacteria > Pseudomonadati > Spirochaetota > Leptospiria > Leptospirales > Leptospiraceae > Leptospira > Leptospira harrisiae. The sequence continues at coordinate 1,380,361 of NZ_NPDX01000001.1, forward strand.
TGGTGCAAAAGGATTTTCGCATCTAGGTGTTTTGCATGCGATAGAGGAAAATCAAATTCCCATTGATATGGTTTCTGGAACCAGTGCGGGTTCTATTTTTTCTGCTCTCATTGCAATGGGAGAATCGAGTCAAGGAAGTCAAGAAAAAGCAAAAGCCTTTTGGATCTCCAAAGACTTGTTAAACGAGTATACCGTTCCCGTTTTATCTCTTACCACCGGAAAAAAATATACTGAAGCCATCCGACAATTTTTTGGAACGATCCAAATCGAAGATTTATGGATTCCTTATTTTGCGGTTGCTACCGATTTGTCTCACTCTGAAATTCATGTGTTTGATAAAGGAGATTTGTGGAAAGCAATTCGAGCCAGTACATCCATTCCAGGTGTGGTTCCTCCATTTGTGGATGAAGGAGTTGTGTTTGTAGATGGAGGTGTTCTTGACAATGTTCCTGGAATTGCTTTGAAGGAACAAGGTGCCGGCAAAATCATTTCTGTAGATGTTTTTGGAGATATTTATCCTGACCAAGACCGGGAATTATCCTCTTATTTTGATAAATCAAATCCAGGTGTGATGGCAAATCCACTGACACAAATTACAAACTTAATTAACTTTAACGAAATTCTAAGGCCAAAGTTTCCTCCCATTGGAGACATTATCATTCGTTCCATTCTTGCTTCTAGTAGGGATCGGATCCGCCAAACAGAAAAAATATCAGATTTGTTTTTACAAATTCCTACGAATAATTTTGGGCTTTTGGATTGGTTTGCCTATGAACGTCTTATTGAACTGGGATATGTTTCATCGATTGATAAAATCATTCGTAATAAAGAGAAATTTCTAAATCCTACTTTACATTAGATTCGATCAGTTATCATAAAAAGTATGTCTTTGTATCGTTACTTACATATTTTTTTGATTTTTGGTTGTTTCACTTTTGGATCCTTGGATTTTCTTTTTGCACAAAATCTAGATTCGTTAGTGGAATCAGTTTACAATAAACAGGAATCACTTCTCATTCGTAGTGAAATTCGAAAACGTTTGGGAGATCGTGCCAATGAACCTTCCATCAAAGAGATTGTAAAATCTTTACGAGTTTGGGCTGTGTTTGAGTCAATGCCTCCAACTGAATTTGCAGAAGAAGTGGAACGGTTTGTGATCTTAAAAGATTATGGATTCAATTGGGAAGAGACAGAAGAGTTGATTCCCTATTTCATCACAGCCAAACCAAACAAAAAAGACATTCCGTATTTAGGTAAATTTTTTAAGGAAATGAACCTTTCGAAAGTTTCAGAAGAAACCGTTTTGGATCTTTTACGGGTTGCGAAAGCCAAACAATGGAGTGGTGCTTCGGTCCTTGTGGCAGGTAGGTTGGTTGTCTTATCTCAAAAAAAAGAACCCAATTCTATACTCACACTTAAAACTTTGGAATCCCTTCTTCCAAAACAATTTGAAACACTCAGTGATGAGAAAAAGACAAAGTTTTTCAAAGATTGGTATTTGGCCTCCGCGGGAAAAATTGAGGAAAAACATTGGGAGATGATTCAAACCGATTCAATTCAATTGAGTTCCAAAAAGACTGAAAAGGAAAAATTTCAAACTTCTGAAAGGCGAACAGAAATTATCTGGAATGAACAAGGGGAATGGGTGAGCAAAGAAAGACCAAAACTGGATCCCAATCTAATTTTTTTAGAAGAACAAATTTCCAGTCCGGAAATTGTCAGTAGCAGCGAAAAAGATAAACGGAAGTTAGTTGATCCAGTGGGTCGCCAATGGATAGGAACTCCTTATCTTTATGGTGGATTTTCACGAAGGGGTGTGGATTGTTCAGGACTGACAAAATCAATTCTCACAGATCCCAAAATCGGAATGAATGACCGAATGATTCCAAGGTCTGCAAGAGACCAAGCACAGATTGGAAAGTCCGTTGTTAGGGATAAACAACAAATTGGTAATTTAGTATTTTTCTCTGCTTCACCGAACACAAGTAAAATCACACATGTTGGGATGGTTTTAGAAAATGGAAATTTCATTCACGCTTCGACGAGTCGTGGAGTTGTGATCCAATCCTTAAATGAAAAATGGTGGAAGGAGAGATACGTGACTGGTCGAGATATTTTTACGGTAGGAAAATAGGATGGGAAAAAAGAAAGCACTCGTATTGTCTGGGGGAGGTGCGAGAGGTGCGTACCAAGCAGGTGTTTTGCGATATTTAGAAGAAATCCATTGGAAACCGGATATCATTTGTGGAACTTCTGTAGGTGCCATTAATGCTTGTGCCATTGGTTCGGGAATGAATTCCAGTCGATTGTCTGAGTTATGGCTTAGACTCAATCAGAAAAATATAATGCGATATTCGATTTGGAATATGTTAAAAGGACTCTTTCGAAAAAAATATTACCCACTGGTCGAAACTTATCCTCTTAAAAAATTCATTCATGAAAATTTGGATTTCACGAAACTGAATGAATCTAAAACAAAAGTAATCATTTCTGCAGTAAACATTCTGAGTTCGGAATTAAAATTTTTTGAAAATCCTAACTTACAAATTGAACATATACTTGCATCGTCTGCCATCCCAATGATTTTCCCTTGGCAAATCATTGATGGTGAACCGTATTGGGATGGGGGAGTGATGGCAAATACTCCGATTCTTCCGGCACTCACAAATGAAGCATCTGAAATTGTAGTCGTGTTACTTTCTCCGGTTGGTGGTATGCGAGTGATGGATGCTCCGAAAACAAAAGATGAGGCCCTAGAAAGGTTGTTTGAGTTATATTTACTTGGTTCCTATAGAAGTGTAGAACAAGGATTGGAATATAGAAAGACAGTTATGAAAGGCCTCACTCCGATTGAAAACTTTTTATTCGGACTTAGAACAGATTATAAAAATGCAAACATTTCAGTAATCGCACCAAAGCAAATGTTAGGTTTAGGTAGCATTTTAAATTTTAAAAAAGACCAAGCAGAACTGTTATTAAATCAAGGTTATGAAGATGCCAAAGATTTTTTTTCGAAACAAAAATAGGTTAATCCAATCCTTTCGGAAAACTTAAATAGAAGGTAGAACCTTTGCCAATTTGACTTTTTACTTCAATGGCTCCGTTCATCGCTTCAATTTGGTGTTTGCAGAGGAATAATCCCATTCCTTTCCCTTCTATGTCTTGTCGCAATCGAAAGTTCATTTTGAATAATTTCTGGCCATGACGATTTGTATCAATCCCAGGACCGTTGTCAGTGATGGCTATTTTTAAAAAATTTTTTGTATCTTCATATGAGACATCAATTTTGCATACTTGGTTTGGGTTTGAGTATTTGATCGCATTGGTTAGGATATTGTTTACGATGCTATCAAAATAAGCTTGGAATCCGAGAAGTTTCATTCCTTCGGGAAGTAGGTTCGTGAACTCTATCTCTCTATTCGAACCGTTTTTTAGAATTGAAATTTGTGCATCGATACTTTCTTTGATTAAAATTTTTGACTTTGGAAGTTCTTTGGTATCTCTTTCTATTTTTAAAAGTTCATTGAGATTAATAATAATCTGGTCCAACTGATAAGAAGATGATTCGATAAATCCTAGTAATTCAGGATTGGAGGGATTTTCCTTTAACATTTCCGTCAGACTGATTAGATTCGCAATCGGTGCCCGTAAGTTATGCGATGTAATGTATGTATATTCTCTTAGACGTTCGTTTTGTTTTTTAGTAATTTGAACTAAGGATTCAAGTTCTCTGTTTTTTGTTAATAAAAGATTTTCTTTTTCAAGTAAGGAATCTTTGACCATTTTTTGATCCTGGATATTTTGAATTGCTCCATAAAATCCAATACAAGTGTTTTCAATAAATTTCGGCGTGGCAATGATGCGAATCCAAAATTCATTTCCAGTTCCTGCCTGCACTAAACATTCTAGATCAAATGTGTCTTTTGTAGCCATACAATGAGTTTCTTTTTGTTTTAATATTTGGGTAAATTCTTTGGTTCCAAAAAAACTTAAATCGACTCCATTCACATGTTTGGAGGTTTGTACTAAAATTTCTGTTGCTACTTTTGAAAGAGTGATTTGTTTGTTGGCTAAATCATAATCAAAACTACCCACTTTAGCGAGTCGGTTTGTACGGAGCAGAAGTTCTTCCATGCGCTTTCGATCTGAGATATCTCGTGTTTGTATCACGAGACCATCGTTAGTGGGGATGACTTGGTGGAAATAATATCCGGGAGCAACATAATTGCCTGGAATTTGAAACTCTTCTTCTAAGGGAATTTTATTTAAGACTACATTTTTGTAGTTTTCAAAAAATCCATTTTCTCTGTTCACAGGAAATAATTGGCAGATCCCCTTCCCAAGTAGTTCTTCTTTTTTCATACCTAGTTGTTCTACTGCCTTTTCATTTAAATCGGAGATGATAAAATCGATAATTTCTCCCTCTTTGTTTTTTAATGTTTCCAAAAAGTAAATTGCTTCCAAGGCAGATTTCATTGCCGCTTGGTATCGTTGGCTACTAACAAGGTATTTTAATTCTGTTTCTTTTTCAGATGTGATGTCTTTTGCTGCTCCTATGATTGATATTATTTTTCCATTTGAATCTTGAATAGGGCGAGTGTAGTCACGTAACCATTTGATTTTTCCAGATTTAGTTCGAATTCGGTATTCAACAACTCCCGTTTCTCCCTTTAAAATTTTTGTCATACGTTCTGCGAGATTAGTTAGATCTTCTTTGAGGATGACGTTGAACCAACCACCTAACTTTGTAATTTCTTCAATGGAATATCCTGAAGTTGTAGTTAGTTCTTTGGAACTCCATTCCGCTATGACTTCACCATTAATGATTTTAGCGCTATAAATATAATCCGAAGTAAGTTCAGTGACCATTCGCAGTCGATCTTCTAAAACTAGGGTTTCTGTAATATCTCGAGAAACACCTACAATTTCTTTTATATTTCCCTTTGCATCGTGAATTGGATTTTTAACTGTTTCCAAAATTCTTGTAGTACCGTTTGGTCCAAGATTTGGTTCTCTCCTTACGTAACTAGTTTCTCCAGTTTCAAAGACCTTTTTGTCTTCTAAATGATATGCCTTTGTGTATTTTTCTTCGTTGTAAGGTACACCTTGGATTCCCGTTAAGTTTTGTTTGGTGAGGCCGTAAAAATCGGCACATGCTTTGTTTACATAGGTAATTCTAAAATTTTTATCCTTACAGAAAACTAAATCTGTGATTGAATCTAAAATTTGTGAAAAATATATTTCTCTCTCTTTTGTGTATCGCTCTAATTCTTTAGTTTTTGTTAAGTCTGAAAAACTTGCAAGTAGATGCGTGATTTTTCCATCCTTGTCTTTGGAGCTATAAGCTGATACTGCGATGTCAAAAGAAGAACCGTCTTTCCTTTTTGCACGTAATTCTCCAGTCCATTGAGATTTGGATAGAATTTCTGATAAGATGAGTTTTGTTTTTTCTTTGTCATCGGTAAATCTGAGAGTGTTTTTCCCGAGGATTTCATCAGTATGTTCATAGCCCCAGAGGGTAAGGAAAGCCTGGTTTACAAATTGAATGTTTCCTTCTAAATCAGAAATTACAATTGCATTTACCGACTGCTCTAAAATGGTATTGATCAGTCTTTGGTCTGTAAGTTCCAATCCCATCTACAAAAAGATAGGATATGGAGATTTGAGGACAAGTAAAATATAAGTTAATTTTTTGAACTAACCATAATATAAACTGAGTGAGCACTGTATTCAAATGATTGCGATAAGGAATTCGGATCAATACGGGAATTTCCATATCCAACTTCTCGAATATAAGTAACAGAGACTGATGATTTTGAAGTGACCCAAGAAAATCCTAAACTTAAACCTTTGTTTCTAGAATATTCATTTCTTGGATTTGTTCCAGATCTTGCTACTTTATAAATGACACTGGCATCACCTGAATTCATTTGTACTTGGTTGCCGTATGTGTTCTGGAGGTATAAATCAACGGCTGATTCAGTCCAGGAAATTGGTTTTGTATTTGGTTCGTTTGTATAGATTCCAGCTAATACGGAGAAGGTGTCTGCAACATAGTATTCCATCCCGGCAGCAAAGTTTGTAGTGGAGGCTCTTGTTAATTCTCGAACTTCAGTGTCATTAATTGTGTATGTAACCCTACGTCCGAACGCCGAAATTTCATCTTGGTTCCTTCTGGATTTGTATCCAGTGGTATAGATCATGTCAAAGGATGCCAAAAATCGAGAAGTTGGAAAAAAGGCGACTCCAAATCTTAATTCAGAAGTTTGTGGAATTGATGTTGTGAGTTTTGGTTTTTGTGTAAGGACACCCGATTCAATGGATGATGCTCCATCTCCTGTTCCTTCTATAAAATCAATGGCAGAGGAGCCTGGTCTCCTAGTTGAGTCTGCATACACTTCGTTATAAAGTCGGTTCCCTCCCATAACAAAGATTCGCCGATAGCTCATCCCTAAGGATACCTTTTGGATTGGTTGGTATTGGATTCCGAGAACTGGCATAATGCCTGAAGTTCTACGATTGTCAACATAAGATCGCATTACATAACTTAGATCAGAGAATTGTTGGAACTGAGTCCTTGATACTTCTTTTGTATCATTCATATAATAGAGAGTAGCACCAATTGACAGTTTGTCGGAAAGTAAATAGGCGGCACTTGGTCCCACGAGGAGTTGGTTGTATTTTTCTTTTGAGTAATTTCTTGTTGAGTTGATGGAGGGAGAAACTAGTGGGTAGTTGACTTGGTCCACTCGGTTATAAGAGTAATTGTAGGTATTGACAATTGAAAATGCAAACTTCCAACGATCAAAGTTTTTTAATAAACCTATAAAGTTAGGATCAAACCCTTGGTGCGTTTGGTTGTAAACTTGTCCAGGTGTATCAATGTTGATATAACTTCTTTTTACATCCTTAAAATTGCTGGCAGAAATAGAAATTCCATCGTTATAAGTAAACCCAAGTCCTGCAGGATTGTAATAAGCACCAGAAGGGTCATCGGCAATAGCAGTAAAGGCACCACCGAGTCCTGCGGCTCGTTCTCCGTAGAATCCTTGTATATTATGGAAAGGTTCTGAACCCAAAACAATATTTGGGTATAAAAATAAAATGAAAAGAAGGAATACGAAATTTTTAATTAGTTTGTTTTTTGACATGTTTAGTTTCAATTTGAAAATTTTAAATTTGTACAACTGTGTTTGCGAGTAAAGTATATTGTTCGTTCCCGTTGGAATCAATATAATAGCGCCAAACTTTGGCAGATGGAATTTGATCGGCGGTTCCATAAAAATCTACATAATAAACGGGCCCACCACTATTTACGTTATTAAAAAATTCGCCCCATCCAATGTATTCATCTGGAAATGTGTTTGGATTTACACCATTTGGCATAACGACATAAGCATCATATTCTGTAAATCCAGCATCGATACCGATATTTCCGCCTGGAAGTGATATCACAAAATCGATATAAGCATCCCATTCAAATTGGTATGCGTTTGCACCTGTTTCGTAAAATTGTCCATAGAGGTCGTTGTCAAAGTAACCTAATTCTTCATAATCATTGTTTGCAGGAGTAATAATATCATAATAATCTACTGCAAAATATGCAGTATCACCATTGGCATCATAAGTTTCTTCTAAATAATATTCTTCCTGATTTGCGTTGTCTATGTATTCCGTTGTCACATACCCACCGTAGTCGTTGGTTTTTCCTTTGACCGTGGTTGTAATTTTATCGCCGGAGTTTGTATCATAAACATTGCTATAACTCAAGGTTACGCAGTTGTTAGCATTGGCATTTGTGTCGTTGTCACATTCTTCAAAAGTAAATCTAGTAGTGGATTTGTCTGTACTGCCTGAACCACTTGTGACTTGTTTGATATTTAAGATGGCTTTGTCTTTTTTTCCTTCTAAAGTGATATAAGTAATGGATGCCTCCACACTTAAAGAAATTCCAAATATTTTTAAAGAACGAGTAATCGAACTAAAGATTTTTGTTTTATCAGATTTAAATTTTATACTTTTTTGAAAACGATTGTTTGCAGGGCAAGGTTGCGGGGTTCCAATGGAATCTGCAAACGAATACTCTACTTCCATATCATATTCGTTATTCGATAGTTTTCTGTAAACCATTGCAGGACTTGGTACAGCTTGTCCTATAAAAGGAAGTATCCCTTCGTTTTGTAGACTAACAAGCTCTCCGCGTGCTTCATCAGCACTAAGCCCCAAACGTTCGATTCCAGATAAAAATTCATCTTCCATGGATTGTGTAATTCTAACTGTAGATGCCCCACCAGGAACACAGGTCCCAGGATTTGCTTTCGCTGTGGCATAAGCTCCGCTGATAAGAACTAAATCTCGTTTGGAGTCTCGCAAAATTTCTGAAACAATGGATGTGCCTTCAGTAAGAAACGCTTGTCCAGTGAATCCAGCATCAAATGTGTCTTGCGCAATGCCTTTAGATGTTGGCATCAAACGAATTGATTTTGGTACTTTTCGAACGGATGCGCCAAGTCCAGTAGAAGGTTTGCGAATGGATCTCGGAACTGCGACACTTAAATTCGAAGGAAGTTCTGAGTTGATATTGGAATTCAGTAAGTTTCTAACTAGAAAGCGAGACACCAAAGCTTCTAAGGAGTTACTTTCATCTTTTTCTTTTTTGCAACCTACCAAAGTAAAGAATAGAAGAAAAAATAATAGAAATAGATGATTCATTACGCATTCATTTCATGAGTAGGAAAGGAAATGTCAATTCTAAAGTCTTCTAATAAAAAAAGAGTTTCCAACGATTCAATCAAAATCATAATTTCTTGAATGAGAGCACTATCTCAAACCGTTTTGTTACTTTTTTTAGCACAATCACTTCTGGCCAAAGGCAATGTATACGTACAAAGCACAAAGGCGAAACTTCTTTCCCAACCCAAACTCAGTGCAGATGGTTCAGCATTGGCAATGGGAGAAGTACTATCTCCTATCAGTGAACAAGGACTTTTTGTCCAGGTTCGGACCCGCGATCAATTAGGTTGGGTATCGAAATTATTTGTTTCCCCACTCCCTCCCGGTAACCAGATCAAATTGGGAATCACATCCAATTCATCGGAAGCTGTAGTGGCTAGGCAAAGAGCTTCTGACTTTACAAAGACAGCGGCAGCAAGAGGACTTTCTGAAACACAAAAGATGAGAGTTCGTGGGGAAGGGGATCAATATGATTTTGAATCCTTACGATGGCTTGAATCCGTTCCTTTTGAATCCCCAATAGCACAATCCTCTCTCACCGAATCAAAAGTTGAGAATAAACCATTGTGGGAACAATGGTTTTATAGTTCAGAATTAGAAGTGCCTAAGGAAACAAGGGCAGAAGTAAAATTGGGAAGGTCCCTTGCCGCACGATTACTTAAAAAATTTCCTTTGGTGCGAGATCCTGAATTAACGGGATACCTTACGGGAATTGCCGCAAGGCTTGCTGCGGTTTCTTCTCGAAAGGATTTGAGTTTTCGAGTCGGAGTGATTGAATCCTCGCAAATCAATGCATATGCTTGTCCCGGTGGATTTGTTTTGATCACCACAGCCAGTTTAAAGAAAATCCAATCGGAATCGGAACTTGCTGGTATCATTGGCCATGAAATGGGACACATTGTACTCTTTCATAATGGAGAATTTAAACAATCCAATGTGTTTTTTGATATCCTTTCTGGACTTTTATCTCCTCCTGGTGGTGAGGTTGTGAATGTTGCAACAGGCCAAGTTTTGGATGAGATAGAAAAACAATTTTTCGAAACAGGAAGGGATATGAAATTGGAATTGGAAGCCGATGAAGCGGCTGTGGGACTGACAAGTCAATCTGGATATTCACCCTTGGGACTATCGAATTACCTGAACACATTGTCCAGATCGGAAGGTACTGAATCGTTCAAAAAAACGCATCCTGATACAACAATTCGAATTGCAAAACTCATATTTTATGAATCTATTGCGGGAATCGAAAATGAACCTGTTCCGAAAGATCGTTGGAATGATTTTAAATCCAAACTAAAACCATGAAACAAAAGAATTTTCTTTTACCATTTTTTTTGATGGTCATTGTACCAGCAGGCCTTGTCGCATTATTGTCGTTATTTGGTTTTTCGCAAACTTTAAACAGAAAATTATCTGATTCTTTTTTTCACTTATTACCTTCGCATCATAGTATTTCTAAAGACATTGTCATTATTGATATCGATGAACAAAGTATAGCCAAGTATGCAGACCATCCGGAGCTTGGACAATGGCCTTGGAAACGCAACATATATCCAACATTGATTGGTTACACCAAACTGATCACACCACCCAAAGTGACTATCATCGATATCATGTTCACAGAGAGATCAGACTACGATGACGCTTTGGTTGCTGCCAATCAAAACTTAGGAGAGATTTCGCACGCTGCCAATTTTCGAGATGGAGGAATTGTGATTCCAAGGTTAGGGGAAGAGATATTGATCCAAAAGTTCAATGTCACTCTACCGGAAGAGATTCCTTTTCCTCGTTATGAAAATGCATCTTTTCCCATTGGGCAAGTTGGGGAAACTTCACCTATGATCCATGTTGTGAATGTGATCCCTGACAGTGATGGAATTCTACGCAGGTTTACACCTTTTATTCGGTGGAAAAATTACCATTTTCCTACTCTCGCTTTGCAAGCGTTTGTTGCTGGCGAATCCTATCTTTCAAATTGGGAAAATGGTAAACTCACAATCCAAAAAGGTGAAACAAAACGAGAAATTCCTTTAGGAAAAGATGGTTTAGTACGTGCTTATTTTTATACAGAAGAGGAACTTCGAAATATTCCTCGTTACTCAGCTGCAGGAATCATTGAATCATTAAACGAACTAAATACTAGTGAAGTAGAAGATCCAGAAAAACTATTAGTACCACCGACTGTGTTTGACAACAAAATTGTGTTAATTGGAACCTCCGCTGCTTCCACTCATGATGACGTTGTCACACCGCATGGTCTTTTTCCTGGTGTGATTGGGCAGGCAGTATTTGCATCCAATTTAATCGAAGGACATATGTTACGTGAACTTCCAGAAATTTTTGGAATTGGGTTTACGTTGTTTATTCTTGTGGTTGGAGTTTTTGTCCTTTTTATCAATCAATGGCATTTGTTAAAAAACATATATCCTATTTTAGCCGTTTCAGTTTTTATTGGTTTATTCTTTTTTTTATATCGTTTGGATTTGGTTTTACCAACTTCTTCATTTGTTTTTGCATTCCCCGTATCGTATTTGTTAGGTTTTGCTTATTTGACTTATACAGAAGGAAAAGAAAAAAGAAAGTTCAATAGTATTCTTCGCAATCTAGTCGATCCAAGTGTTGTCAGTGAAGCATTGGAAGATATGGATTCTTTAAAAAAAGGAGGAGAATGGGAAATTACTGCATTTTTTTCCGATGTAGCTGGATTTTCTTCAATTAGTGAAGAATTGAGTGCTAGTGACCTTGCAAGATTACTGAACGAATATCTATCTGCAATGACAAAAATTCTTAAGTCCAATTCTGGTACGTTAGATAAATATATTGGTGATGCCATCGTTGGAATCTTTGGTGCTCCCATTCAAAACAAAGAACATCCTAGGCTTGCCTGCAAAACGGCATTGGAGATGGTTTCTGAATTGGAAATACTCAGATCAGTCTGGAAAGAAAAAATGGATTATACGGAAACGGCAAGGAATATGAATTTCCGGATAGGTCTTAACTGTGGACCAGCTAAGGTTGGTTTTATGGGAACAGATAGTTTGGCTTCCTATACAATGATGGGTGATACTGTAAACCTTAGTGCTAGATTAGAAGCGGCTGCGAAAGATTATGGAGTTTCCATTTTAGTTTCTGAAAGTATCGAATCTATTTGTCAACAAGACTACCATTTCCGATTTTTAGATTGGATTCGTGTAAAAGGAAAAGAGGCACCAGTAAAAATATATAGTTTAGTATGTTTTCTTTCAGATCTTTCGTCACAGATTCTAGACGCAGAAAAAATGTACGACATTGGTTTTCAGTTTTACCTAAATCGAAATTGGGAAAAGGCGATAGAATCTTTTGAAAAAGTATCCGAAATTTATGGAATGAAAGATGTTCCAAGCCAACTTCTCATTGATCGTTGTAAGACATTGTTTAAGAACCCACCTCCAGAGAATTGGGATGGCGTATTTACAAGAACTTCAAAGTAAGTATGAATTTTTACTTCTCTAATATAAAAAAATACAAAAGAAAAGAACTAGATTTGAAAAGGAAAAAACAAAATGGAAAAAAGGGAAATCACCTCGATTTGTTGGAATTTGACATTGGGGTTGGAATTATTAACTTCAATTTTGGCAGTTCCAATTGCTGTTTTGTTTATAGTTTCTGGTGGTGAGTATAACTTTGAAAAGGCGATCTATGTTGTCCTCGGAGCCACCATTTCTCTAACTGTTTCTTATATTGTTCCAACGATTCGGTTTTTTCGTTTGAGGAGCCTGATCTCCCAAACCTCTCCTGATTATTTTTTAAAAAAAACAAACGAAGAAAAACAGAATATCAAAATTCAACTCCTAAAATTTCCAAGAAATAACTCGGGATACTTTCTTGTCCAATGGTCACTTGGAATTCCTTTTGCTGCCATTATCACATTTCTTTTTTTTACACCAACTTTTGTTGAGCTAATTCCTTATGCAGTTTTGCCAGTGATCATTTATCCAGTATTAGGTGTTTCTCATTTTTTTATGACTGAATTAAAGTTGGCGCCAGTATTGTCTCAGCCCTTGCTAAGGGAGCTCAGTTTGCCAATGACTGATATCCCTCGTATTGGAATTTTTCCAAGAGTATTTTTTACTATGTTTGCCGTTTTTAGTATGAGTATGACAACTCTTGGATACTTACTTGGGACTCAAGTTACAGGTGTCATCCGATTACAAAATGCTGGAATCACCATTGGACTTCTTGCGTTATTTATTTGTATTGCTATTTATGTATTAACTTCTTTGTTTGTTCGAGCCTTGAAGTCAAACACAGACCAAATGGTAAAACGGTATGAAGGCCTCGCTTCAGGTGACCTTCGTAATACGGTTGCAATGATCTCCACTGATGAACTTGGTTTAGGAACCTTATCTCTCAATTCTTTTATTGAAAGCATACGAAAAATTACAGCCGGTGTTATTGCGGAAGCGGAACGAGTTAGTAAGGAATCGAAAGTAATTGCATCTCAAACCCAAGGACTTTCGCAGGCGATGATGGAGCAGGCTTCATCCACTGAACAGATGTCAGCTGGAATTGAGGAAATGTCTGCGAGTATTCGTTCCACTGCATCAAGTGCAAAAAAACAAAATGAAATCACACATGCTTCACTTCAATCATTAATCGAAATGGAATCAGAGTTGGTCAGTGTTCACTCGACAATGGAACGTACAGAAACAGAAACAAAAAAAATGGTAGAAGAAATTCATTCTGGCCAAAATGCATTACATTCCACCTTATCTGCTATGGAAGAAATTGAAACAAGTGTGGAACATACTGCTGATGTGATCCAAGTGATTGGCGAAATATCAGATAAAATTGGCTTATTGTCTCTCAATGCCTCTATTGAAGCTGCTCGTGCAGGGGAGGCTGGGCGTGGATTTGCAGTGGTTGCTAGCGAAATTTCTAAGCTCGGCGAACAAACACTACAAAATACAAAACGTATTTTAGAAGCAGTGGAAAAAGCCTACGAAGCATCTAAGTTAGGAAGGTTAGCTGTTTCCAATACCGAAAAAACATTTTCGCAGATCGGGAGTGCTGTCGAAACGACTGTCCAACTAATCAAAGATTCATCTGACATGACCAAAAAACAGGTGCTTATTGCTAAAGATGTTAAAGAAGGTTTTGGAAATTTAACTCGTTCTGCTTTAGAGATCGAACAAAATACAGAAGAACAAGCTCGGACTTCTTTTGAGTTGTCTCATAGTATTGCTACCATTTCCGAAGGAACCGAATACCTTAATCAATTTGTAGGAGAAATTGACAAACTTTGTGGTGCTCTCTCTGAGCAAGCGAACAACTTAAAACGTGACGTTAGTTTTTTTCAAATTTAATAATTAGATTTCACCGCGAAGATACAAAACTGCAGATCCTCCAATGGACACACGATCGATTTGTAATTCGATAAAAAAATCTGCTCCTCTGCTTGATTTCTGTAAAGACCTAAATTTGTTTTTCTTTAGCCTCTTTGCCACAAAGGGAGCTAGGCTACAATGGGCCGATCCAGTGGCTGGATCTTCTGGGATTCCGAGTCCTGGACCAAAAAATCGAAATTCATAGTCTACAATTTCTGACTGGGATTCTGAATCTTTAATCCAGAGTGCAATAAAACCTCTGTTTGTTGGTAGTTTGCCTAGATTTTGGAAATCCGGGGACAATATTTCTAAATCTTTCTTTTCATCGAAGACAAAGATTGTATCTTTTCCTTGCCAAATTTCGATTGGCTCCCTTCCCAATATAGAAGTCAAAACTTTTGAATCGATTGTTTTTGATTTCTGGAAAATTGGATACGTGGGAAAATTGAGATATATCAAATGTTCATCGATAGTGATGGGTAGAGATCCAGATTTAGAAACAAACTGAAATTCGTTTCTATTTTCTGCATAATAATTCTTTAATACAAAAGCGGCTGCCAAAGTTGCATGTCCACAAAGATCGACTTCTACAAAAGGTGTGAACCAACGAATTCGATAATCATTTCCTTCTTTTACAACGAAGGAAGTTTCTGAGAGGTTATTTTCTTTTGCGATGTTTTGCATCCAGATGTCATCTGGCCAATCGGTAAGAACAAGAACTGCTGCCGGATTTCCTGAAAACAAGGAATTCGTAAAAGCATCAACGATAAATATGCTTTGTTTCATGAACTGATTCTATCAGAGAAACCAATTCTAGTAAGTATACAGTTCAAAAAATTGAAAGTATACAGTTTTGCGAGTAAATATAAGTGAAACTTTTATTTAGAAAGACTAATCGCAGTTCTTTTTACAATATCACAAACCAAAGTATCGAGATCTGTAGCAGATTTTTTTAAGTGTGAATAAATTTCTCGGCTGGTTTCTTCAGGCATACCTGATTCCAATAAATTCACAAGACCAAGGATATTGGAAAGTGGACTTCTGATTTCGTGTGATTGGATTCTTGCAATTTCCTTTAATTCGCGAATCTGATTTTTGATTTTTTGATCGGCTAAGACTTTTTCTGTGATATCTACGATAATCGCCGAAACATAACTCGTTTGATTGACAACAAATCCATTCAAACTTACTTCCACTAAAATTTCTGTCCCATCTTTTTTTACTGCTGTGGTGACTTGGTCTTTTCCGATGCGCATGGGTCTGGGTGCTTGGAAATATCCTTCGATCATACGGTCGTGTCCACCTCTATGATGAAAGGGCACAAGTAGTTCTACAGATTGATTGATGAGTTCTTCTCTCGGAAAACCAAATGTATTTTCCGTTTCTAAATTGCAGTGAATGATTTTTCCTTTAGAGTTAACTATAAGAATCGCATTTGGTGCGGATTCAATTAAATTTCGAAACTTCTGTTCACTTTCGGAAAGTGCAATTTCCATTTTCTTTTTTGCATCAATGTTCTTTGCACGGAGACAAACTCCTAAAAGTTTTTTTTCCTTATCATAGGTAGGAGTCATTTTGTATTCATACCAGATGGAGATATCATTGAGTCTTGCGAGTCTTTCAATAGTAACACTATCTCCTCCAGTCGCCGTTTGAAAGAGATCGAAAAACGCTTCTTTGTCGGCAGCAGTCACAAAGTTACGATAATCGTCCCCAGTTTTTAGAATCTTTCCAGAATAGGCTTGGATCGTCAGTTCCAGGTTTTGGTTGTAGGCAAGAACGCAATAATCAGTTCCCATCAGTACAATGGCATCGGTTGAATTATCCAAAACCATTTGTGCATAATTGACAGGAATATTTGAAACCATTTTTAATACAAATTTTCAATTCTGTTGAGAACGTAAATCAGAAAATGTTTAGATGACTCTTGAGTCAGTATTTCTAACAATTTAAAGCAATGAAAATGTTGGAGTTACCTTTAATGGAGTTATTTTATTTTTCTAAAAATTTGTTATTCTTTAGAGAGGAATCCAATTTTAGTATGATTGTAAAATTGTAAAACACGTTAGGTAAGTTGGGTTCTAAACATCGTAAATGTAAAATGGGAAAGTCTATAATTATATTCCGTTTTTTTTCTGGATTTGATTTTAAGGAAAAATAAGTTCAAAGTAGTCCTGTGAATTTATATTCCTCTGATGATTGTGGTTTCAAAAATAACGAACATGTTATTGGCCTTTAGATACTACTAACAAAAATAGGAATTACATAGGTTGATTTGGTTTATGATCATATCAGGTCTAAATTTTTTGCGATAAGTCATTTGGTAGTTTCGCCAGTAAATACTTTCTTTTTGTTATCGTTATTTTGCGGTCCACTTTCTAGTGATATTGCCTTTATTTTTGTGGGAGGTAGAGAATATTAAAATATTTATGTATACTTATTTAATTACGAAGTTGTGAAAGTTTTGGTGAGGAATGTTAAATTCTATAGTAATCTTTTTTGATTAATAAGAGGAAAATGATCGCCAAACGTTGGTGAAGTTGTTAGTCATGTTTTCTTTTCGGGAATCGCCCTCTCCGCTGTCAACACCTCCTGTGTTGTCAACGCTTCGAGGCACGGCTACGCCTGGTTTTGCTCTCCCTTCGCTATCTTGGCTACTGGACAGAAATAATCACTCCCTATGGGTCGTTCTCATTTCTGATCACAAAACTGTTAGATTCCCAGCTTTGTTTTGTTAGATGGATTTTGTTGTAATGATTGGACTGGTGCCCCAGGAGGGAATCGAACCCCCACTGTCGGTTCCGAAGACCGATGTTCTATCCGTTGAACTACCAGGGCATGGTGATGGTATGTAATGTCAGGATAGGGGGGGCCTGTGTTCGGGCAAATGATTTTTTGGATGGGAAAGGCTCATCCGAATGATGTAGAGAGAAAGTAAGATGGTCCAACCAATCAGGAACAACCGAAGGAATAAAAATACATAGTAGATGGGTTTTGGTTCACCGGGAACAATAAAGATGGTTAGGTCGTTCGCCGAAATGATTTGGGAACCTGGGAATTTTTTGCGAATGGAATCAAATGCTTTTCGAAAATCACCAAGACGTTCGGAAGGATCTAGGTGAAAATCATTTGTATACCGTAAGGAACCTTCATCACCAAAAGCATAAAAATGTGATTCCCAACCCAAAAATCCAAATTCAGCGGGAAGGGAGCCTGGCGGGTTTCTGACAAAAAAATAAATGGTTCCGCCCTCATAGGCAAAGGAAGGAATTTGTCCCTCGAGTCTAAGTTTGTCTTTGCTAAACCCGTCCTCATAAAAATCGGACCAGTCTCCCCATTGGTAAATAGTGCCAGAATCTTCTTTCCATAAAAAACCACCCAAACTTGGAAGTTCTTCGAAGGAAGCCACTAGCGATTGGAATTTTTTATTTTTTTCCTTGGCATCGCTTCCCTTGATGGACTCAGAGCGAAGTAGGTTTTTCAATTGAATGCGAAGGTCTCTCACTTCTGAAGCATTGGCTTCTAAAATTCGTTTGTGAATTTCTGTTTCCTCTTTGCGAAAAGGATTGGAAAAAACGACTTCTGAGAGCGAGTAAATGAATTCAGTCAATGGTTCTTGAGAATCCCCTTGTGTTTCGGCAAAGGTAGGCATTGGACCAAACGTTGCTATGAATAGCAGGATTAAAAAATAGATTCTCATCTCTTTACCTATCGGCCAAGTTGGGAAGAATGATGAACTGTCCTATCTGCGATGCCCACAAAAATAAATCCCAAATTCTATTCCAAAACGAAGATTGGATCCTCAGAAAAGCAGACCAAAACCTAGAAGGGTATTTGTACATGGAACATCGGAACCACATTGAATCTTGGTTTGGATTGTCCTTGGGAGAGTTTGAAAATTATGGAAGGGCATTACACAAAGCGACCGAGATCTTAAAACAATTTGATCCCGAAAAAATGTACATTGTTGCCATTGCAGAAAAAGTTCCTCACTTACATGTACATTTGATCCCTAGGTATGAAAACCAAGAGAAAGGAATTGATCATATAACAAAAGCCACGGGCCCAGGTTTTCCGCGACCCATGTAAAAGACAAAAAAAAAGAATAGGATTTTTACAAATCCAAATTACAATCTTTGCTTGTGGTTTTAGAAAGACATCCAACCAACCAAGTTCCCAACAATTCAATCAGTGACCTTACCGATTTACAGGAACGATTTTTTCTTTTACAAAGAGAAAGTTCCAAACAAAAAATAGCTCATATTTTTCTCATCGAAGGTTTTGCTTCTACAGGGAAAGGATCGATTTTACAGTCGTTAACGATCCGTTTGGATCCAAGGAAGTTTAAAGTCTATTCTCCCTATGTGGACCAGTCGGAAGACAGAGGTTATCCCTTTCTTTGGAATTTTTGGAGAGTGGTTCCCCGTTACGGTGAGTTTTTGTTTTATCTCAATACTTACTACAGTCGTTTGGCATACCTTCGCTGTGAAAAAAAGATAAACTTAGCCGAATACGACCATCGATTGTTATCCATTTTAAATACAGAAAGAATTCTTTCTAAAGACAAAATCATTGTTCATAAATTCTTTTTACATATTTCCAAAAAAGACCAAAAAAAACGTTTAGAAGATTCCAAAAAGAAAAAAAAGGAATGGGAACTGTCTCGTTTTGACAAAGACCAAGGAGAACATTACAACCGTTACTTCGAAATTTTTGATTCTATTTTGAGTTCTTCTCGAACCATTGATTCCCCTTGGCAAATCATATCCTGCGATAAAAAAGACGACACAAAACTTCTTGTATTTGAAGCAATCTTAGAACGTTTGGAAAGGATCTTACAATTTGATTCTAGAAGTGCTTTGCAATCTATCAATCACGGTATGGAGCTCATTCCATGAAATCAAACTCATTACAAAATCGTATCCTTCATTTACAACAGTTAGATATGAAACAAAATCTATTACCTGACGAATACCAGGCAAAGATGAAGGATTTAAAAAACAAAATCCGTGAACTCACATTTCTTTCGAAAGCAAAAGACAGACCCATACTTTTTGTGTTCGAAGGTTGGGACGCAGCAGGAAAGGGTGGTTCCATTCGAAGGCTGACACAAGAAATTGACCCACGTTTATTCGAAGTTCATAATATTTCTGCACCTAATGCAGAAGAGATCCAACACCATTATCTTTGGCGGTTTTGGAATCGAATTCCTAAAAAAGGACATATCGGAATTTTTGACCGTTCTTACTATGGCCGAGTTCTTGTAGAACGGGTGGAAGGTTTTGCTACCGAATCGGAGTGGTCTCGGGCTTATGAAGAAATTTTACTTTTCGAAGAACAACTTGTGAGTTTTGGAACCATCGTCATCAAATTTTGGTTACACATTGATTCGGAAGAACAATTACTTCGATTCGAAACCAGAAAAAACGACCCACTCAAACGTTGGAAACTCACTGACGAAGATTGGCGTAATCGTGACAAATGGCCTCTCTATGAAGAAGCCGCGAACCAAATGTTCCAAAAAACCGACGCACCCAAAGCTCCTTGGTTTTTGGTTCCAGCCAATGACAAATACTTCGCAAGGATCAAAGTCTTGGAAACCGTAGTAGGTAGACTACAAGGGGAACTAGAGTAAAAAATTAGATAAATACTCTCAATCGAATGTCGATTAAAGATTCAATTTTTGTTTTATGTTTTGTAATACTACAAGAGATGTGGAAAATTACAAATTTTTGCATAACATATCAAACACTCTTGAAAAATAACTGTATCTGTTTTACCAGTAAATTCTTGCATTTTGACTAAATAACAATTAAGGAAGGATTCACTTCTCCTTTCTTGTGATTGGTCTTCTTTTTTCTGTTTACTACAATAAGCAAAAAACAACAAAAAACAGGCAAAATAAACAACTGTTAACTTATTCATAAAGCAAGTTTTGCCGAATTACAATATCATTTCAATTTTTTTTTACAGAAAAAATTAGTTTGAATTTGTTTTGTTTGAGCGAATGGTTTTCGCAGTATGCTTTTTCTGTTCGAAATGTAAGTTACATTAATTAAATTGAATATTTAGTTTGAATCTTTTGTAAAACGATTTTTATATTTGAATCTGAGAGGAAAGCTAATGGATTTTTAGATAACAACTCAGGGTAAAATTCTAATTACTATATATCTGGGAGAAATACTATTATTACACCAAAAAGGATTTTGGATTTTAAAAACCATTTAATTTCCTTGACAATCGTTTCCTAGGAAACTATAGTGAGTTTATGCCCAAAAAACAATATTTAGAGCCGAGCCACTTAAAGTCTCACTTGGGATACCATTTACGAGTTGTTTCTAATGCGGTTTCGCATACTTTTGCTTCGAAACTTGCTGCTTTGGATGTAACCGTTGCAGAATGGGTGATCCTTCGTGAAATATATTCTTTTGAAACCAACACTTCACCTAGTATCATAGCAGAGATCACAGGTCTTAGTCGGGGAGCCGTATCCAAACTCGTCGATAGGCTTTTAAACAAAGGCTTTGTGAGTCGCGAAGAAGCAAGTGGAGATCGGCGTTACCAAGAAATCAAACTGACAAAAGAAGGGATAAAACTTGTCCCCAAACTTTCAGAGATTGCAGATGAAAACGATTCCACATTTTTTTCGCTCCTTTCTAAATCAGAAAAAGATGAACTAAGGAAAACTCTCGTGAAACTAACAAATGCTCATAAACTCAATTTAAACCCAATCGAATAAGGAAACACATATGACCAATCTAACAACAAAACTAGCAGAAGCGCAAAAATTTGCGATGTCCATCCGACCCAAAGTAGGAGGTTTTCCTGTCTTAGCGGAAGTTCTAAGAGAGGCAGGAATTCTTATGAATCGATGGTATCTTCCTTCTTGCCAAGCCTTCTATATAATGAAAGAAGGCTCCGTTGTCCAGCAGGGAAATCCACTTGTGTCAGGAGTCCATGAAATTCCGAACTTTCATAGAGAAGATTTAATTAAAGCAATCCGCGCCGACCAAGAAGGAAAAAGTACCTTCCCGGAATTTTTAAAGGCAACTTGGGAAGCAGGTGTAGTAGGATACGATGCTGATTTTACTAACAGAAAAGTAATTTATTACGGCGTGAACGGGGAAAGTTATTTAGAAGAGTATCCTTCGGTGACAATTAAAATATAGCACTGGTTATACTTCGATATGCCTGGTGTTTTAAGTCCAATTTTCTAATTTAAGAGATTTGATTCTTGAAAATTCTTTTTCGTTATTAGTGACGAGAATTCCGTTGTTACTGATGACAATCGATGCGATAATTAGATCGTTTGGTCCTATTGGTAATCCTTTCAATTCTAAATCGGAACGGATTTCTGGGTAGATTTCTGACTCTATATCGTTAAAACCGATAATTTCGAAAGGATCTAGGAAGTTTAATATCGTTCCTTGATTTTTTTTGGGATTTTGACTTTTTAATGCACCGAGCAGTAGTTCTGCTTTTACGATTGAAGGGATTTTAATTCTATTTGGGTTTAGTTTTTTTATATTATTTTCAATCTTGTCGTTTTTTCCTTTGAGGAAATAGATACAAATGTTGGTATCCAAGAAATAATTCAAAACGTCTCTCTCTTACTATCATTTTTAAAACTTAAAGAATCTGGCCTTTTGAAAGATTCGTCCTCGATTGAACCATATAATTGAAAATAATTGTCAGGCCATTTTTTCTCAAAGGAACTCTGTAATTTCCCTTTCACCCATTGTGATATAGAAACCTTTTCCTTTTTTGCAGCTAATTCTATTTTTTTGAGTGTTTCTTGATCTATGTATAGCGATAGCTGTGGCATTTTATTCTCCTTTGACCGGATCTAGGGACAAGTATACTTGCAAGTATACTTGCGTCAATCTTATATTAATACCTATGGGTTACTTTTGATGTTGTTATGGCTAGAGTTTAATCTTTACTTATATGGCTTTTGTTTGATTTGAAACGTATAGGTTCTGTCTTCGGATTGGATGAGCACCTGCGAATAAAAACCTAAATCGAGGGAACGAAACTTCGAACGAAAGATAGAGGCATCTTCATCAAAAATTTCCTTTCGACAATCGGAAATAAGGGACTTCCATTTTTCTTTGGAAACAGAATGGTATAAAAATCCATTGGCATTCGGGGGAATGGTTCGGTTCTCCCAAAGGATTTCTTCTTGGAAACACAAAATCCCTTGTTTCGTTTTGATGCGAAACTCCGACTTCCAGTTTGGGTTGGGAACCTGGATGGGACTTTTTGTATTATTTTCGATGAATAAGAAATACCCTTGGAACTTTTCATCTTCTTCCCGGGAAAGACTTAAATAGGTCGGGTATCCGTCTACGATCTGTTTGTCGGACTGGGTTCTGTTCTGGAAACTTCCTGGATTTAAGGCCCGAAATCCAATATAAAAAATCAGTACAACTAAAACCAAATCAATGAGAAGGACAATTTGTCTCCACCTTGTTTTTTTGTTTTTATCGCCGATTTGTTTTAGGTATTCGCGAAATTCTTCCGGCGAACGTGAGTGGAATCCTTTTCCCATTTATACTAACTCCACAAGGGATTTTAGAATTTGGTGTGCCGATGGATAGGGTTCTTCCAATTGTTTGGAATGATCCAAAAAGGATAGGGCTAGCTGAACCGATTCTGGAATTTCAAAATCCAAACTCAGGTATCTTGCTAAAATTCCTGATAACAAATCTCCCGTTCCCATGGTTGCGAGTTTTGGATTGGGTGATTCCCAAACATAAGAAGAACCATCGGGACAAACAAGAAGACTTACAAAAGATTTGAGTAACACATATACATTGTTTTGTGGACAGAATTCGATTAACGTATCATAGGCGGTCTGAACAGAGTTATGAGTTTTTCCCGTCATCCGATTTAATTCTCCGACATGAGGGGTGAGAAGGATATTTTTTCCCTTGGGGAGTTTCGTTCCAAAGTCAGGAATGGCTCCCGCATCCAAAATCATTTTTTTACCTTCGGGTAAATTCCATCCTTCCAAATCTTTCGGATACGTTGTGAGACCAGGTCCCACAACGATTGTTTTAGTTTTCGTAAAAAAAGGATCTTCGGAAATTTCTAAAAACGAAGAGGTCTTTGCCATTTTAGAAAGATCATCTTTTAAAATGAGAGAAGTGATTTTTGAAGATGGGGAGAAAATTTTACTAATCCCTCCACCAAGTCGTGAAAAGGCTTCTTCGGATAGTAGGATCGCGCCTTCCATGCCTTGTTCCCCACCGAAAAAAATCGCAGACCCCGCACTGTATTTGTGATCTTTGTTTTTTCTTTTGATCACCGAGGTTGCGGATTCTGGATCTGGTTCTAAGTAGAATCGATTAGAAAAGTTATCATTGTTTAGGTGGGTACGAATCGGAAATCCAATGGATTCGTAGTATCTAGGAATGATGGAATCTTTTTCGTAAATAAATCCAATGTTTTCCCATTTCCTTGTCCCCAGTTCTTCAATGGAATCGGCATAAACAAATACATTGGTTTTTGCCTGATCTCCAAGAACGTATGGATTCCATCCACTAGGTGAGTCTAAAGACAACCTGTAAAAAAAGACATCGGAATCGTTGATGGTTTCAATGAGCTCTACAAGTTCTTCAGAGAGGTCTCCCAGGAATCCTGTTCCAAGGAGGGCATCCACAAGTAAAACAGAGTCTTCCTCTGCCTCTTCCCATTCCCTATAAAAGTCCTCTACAGTACCAATCATTCCGAGTGTTTTTAAAACCAAAGATTCGTAGAACTTTCCCGCCTCGGATTTGTTTGGTGAAGTGGCAAAACATTTAACATGATATCCTTCTTGGTGAAGGGTGTGGGCGAGGGCATACCCGTCCCCACCATTCCCTCCTGTCCCACAAAGAATCCAAATGGACTCTGCTGTTTTCCATAAATCTTCATTGGCATGAAATACAGAAAGGGCAGCCATTCCCATTAAGGTCTCTTCGCTAAACCCTAATTCTTTTGCGGCGAGAGAATCTAAAGCCTTAGATTCTTTATTGGTGAATAAGGGTTTTTGCTTCATTTATATCCAACGATAGACTTCCAAAGCCCCTGCGCGAATCCGTACGGAATAA